>JBEPWT010000146.1:0-7406 GCA_041642275.1 Desulfopila sp.
GCAAATTCACCGAGCATGGCCATACCGCCCAGTCCCAGGAGCCGGAGCCGAACCGTTGACGGCAGTCGTCGGCTGGAGAGTTTTTCATACACAGCCGGGCCGACGCCGTCATCGGCGACAAGATCGTTGCCAATGCAGACGATCAGCGCCTTTCTGTTCATGTCTGTCGGCTTGGCGGCGCTCCGGCAAAGGCCAGGCTGAAACTGCAGGTATCACCGGCGCTGATGGTTCTGGGCCGGGTCGGCCGGCCGGTGAACTCGGCCATGATGCCGGCGACATAATAGTGGAACATCTGACAGGCGGCGCCGTCGAGCTCCATCTTGCGCTCCCTGCAGACCGAACCTATGGGACAATGGTCAATGGTGATAGCCGCGTCCTTGCCCTGCATCTCAGCCGAAATCTCCATCTGCTGGATGCGAAAGACCCTGACCAGTTCGGCCAGAGCGTTTTCCGGCGTCGGATCTTCGAGGTAGATGGGCATATTGCCTGCCATCTTGCGGCCGGCGGCCACCGCCAGCGAAGGAGTCGATTTGCCGACGAACTTCTCGATGGTGTGAACGAACATATCGAGCAAAAAGCAGACTTCGATAAAGGCCTTGTCGTGGTCCTCGGCGGTGAGCTGCAGTTCTGATGTCTCTATCATAAAAACTTCTCCATGCGCTGGCTGAAATGGATATTGCGGTAAAAGTTGGCGACGACGTGATGATTGCTGTGCGATATCGCAGCCGAAGGACAGATGTAGCCACAGCTGAGGCAGGCGATACAGTTCTCCAACACCTTGACCTCGGCCTTCTGGGTTTCCTCGTTGAAGGAAAAACAGTCGGTGGGGCAGACATCGAGGCACAGCTGGCATCCGCGACAGGCCTTTTCCTTAATCGTCATCTCAAGCATTGGTGTTCCTCCTTACTCTGCGGATGATCCTGCCTCCCTGTGAAATTTCGACATCCAGGGCCATTTTGCCGATGGCGTGGGTGGAACAGGCCAGACAGGGGTCGTAGCAGCGGACCACGAATTCGAGACTGTTGAGCATGGCCTCGTCGCTGGTTTCCGTCAGCAGGCTGTTGGCCCCTTCCTTGAGGGAATTGTTGATGGCCGCGGTGTTTTGCTGCGTGGCAATGATCATGTTGGCGGCCCGGACAATTCCGCGGTCATCGATGTCATATTCATGAATGAGGGTTCCCCGCGGTGCCTCGATATGGGCAATGCCGATTTTGCCTTTATAGTCGGCCTCCACCCTGGTCTCGCCGCGCAGAGCGGGATCGTTGACCAACTCGTGGGCTTTCTCGCAGCAGTAGATGAGTTCGATGAGCTTGGCGTACATCTGCAGCACGGCATTGTGGCAGGGGGTGGGAAACTGCTCCTTGAAGAGCTCGAATTCCTTTTGGGCCAGAGGGGTTTCCATGGAATCGGCGACATTGATGCGGGCCAATGGCCCGACACGGTACATCTGTTCACCGCCGGCCATGTTGAGATAGACCTCCTTGGCATAGGAATTCTTTACCGCCCGCTCGCTCATCATCTCTTTGTAGGCTTCCGGGCCGAACTCCTGCTGGACGGCGCCGGCGGCGTCCATGGGCCGCAGCATGCCGTCATAGACATTGAGCCTGCCGCCCTTGACGGTTCCCAGATACCAGCTTTCCGAGTTGAGCATGTCGAGGAGAAAAGGGTTGGTATCGAGCAGATCGAAGAGCAGGGTTTTGGTCTTGGCGGCCAGCTCATGCACCAGTTGCAGCGATTCTGCGGTCAGCTCCTGCAGACGCTGGAACTGGCCGTCGCTGAGCTTGAAGGAGATGCCGCCGGCCACGGCCGTGACCGGGTGGATGCCGCGGCCGCCGATGGTTTCGTTGATCTTCTGCCCGAGACTGCGCAAACGCAGCCCCTGCCTGGTAAGCTCGGGGGCGGCATCGACCATGCCGACGATGTTCTGGGTGGCCGTATTGCCGTCGAGGCCGAAGACCAGGTCGGGACCGGCGAGGACGAACAGCGAAAGGCTGTGGGAGTGAATAAAGTGGCCCATGTACATGAATTCGCGAAGCAGCTTGGCCGCCGGCGGTAATTCGACGCCGGCGGCATTGTCGAGGGCCTTGGCGGCCACCAGGTGATGGGCGGTGGGGCAGACGCCGCAGATGCGGGCGGTGACCTGGGGCATGGTGGATGCCTCCATGCCGACGAGAATGCGCTCGAACCCCCGCAGCTCGTTGACACAAAAGACCGCCTCGCTGACCGCTCCGGAATCGTCGCATTCGAGCAGGATGCGGGCATGCCCTTCAATTCGGGTTACCGGGTCGATTTTTATGGTTTTGCTCATGTTCCTGCCTCCACATCTGCAATCCACTTCTGGATCAAAAAGGTCGGTTTATTGCCAATCATCTTGGTGGCCATGGCGTAGGCATAATGGGTTTTGGCCGATTTTTCCATATGACCGATGATGGTGTCTTTGTCTATGGCGGTAAGGCGGGCCATGCGGTCACTGACCTCCGTTCGTATATCATGGTTCGGTTCCGTAAGAATCTGCATGGTCGGGCCGGCACAGCCCGTGCACATTATTCCGTGACGGGGACACGGCGCCAGGCAGCGGTCGAGAGTTACCGATCCCAGACATATATAGCCCTGGCTGAGGAAACAGAGTTCATCGTCGGGGATGCCCTCCTGACTGTTCTTGATGGCGCTGACCTCGGTTTTCTTCATGATCCGGTTACAGCCGGCGCACACCGTCTCCTGGCCGGCCTTGGGCTGTTTCTGTTCCAGCAGGGCCTTGAGACTCTCGAAGATGTAATGGGCATGAGGCGGACAGCCGGGAAGATACAGGTCGACATCGATAACCTCGTCGACGGGGATGACCCGATGTTCCAGCCCCGTTACCCCCGTACTCGGCACAAAGTCGGTCCTGGTGGTCGGCGTCGACTTGTAGACGTAGTCCATGATCTCTTCTTTGGTGTGGGCGAGTCCGGCACCATGAAGCCCGCCGAAGACGGCGCAGGTGCCGAAGGCGATGATGGTCTTGCATGTCTTGCGCATCTCGATGGCCGCATGCCGGTCATGCTCCGTTCGTATCGAACCGGTGAGTATGCCTATGTCGGCTTCGGGATACCCCTTGACGTCGGTCAATACCGGGCATTTTTGAATGTGGATGTCTTCGAGAACCTTGAGAATCTTTTCATGCAGATCGACAATGGCCACATGACAGCCGCCGCAGTCACACAGCCATTCAGTGTTGAGGCGAACTTTTTCACCACTCATACCTTTACTCCTCTTGCGGGATATTTATAACTCAAGCATCGACCGTCAGTACTTTGAGACAGGCGTTTTCACCGGCATGTTTGATTTCCAGGGTCGCCTTCTTGCCCATGATTGACTCCAGGGCTCCGGCGAAAAAGCCGTACATCATGTTGCAGAGCGAACCCTCCTGCGGATGACCGAAGCGGAAAAGGGCCTGGCGTATCATGCAGTCGCGAAATACCAGCTGAACCTGATGCTGCCCCTGCTCGTTGGTGGTTATCAACTCTTCCTGCAAGGCGGGTTTGAAAGGTTCGAACCCCCAGAGGCAATGATTGTCCACCAGAATTTTACGTACTTCGGCGACCGCTTCGAGAAGATCGTCCGTCTGTTTCGCCCCCTGGGAAAATTCCCTGCCCAGGCTGCGGCCGGCCGACATGGTCATGCTGTTGGCCCCCCGACCGAGAATCGGTTCAATGCCTGCAGAAAGTGCCGCCATAAAGTTCATCGTCTCCTGCAGAGTACGCCTTTTTTTCAAGATTTCATCCACTTCAGAGTTCCTCCTTACGAGATTTCCCCCATTTACGCCTGCCCTGCCGCCTGTCCTGCAGAAGGGCGGCAAACCTTTCAATCCTCTGGTATCCTGCAGCAACCGAACCACCATCCATCGTCAAAAACCATGGCGCTCTGCTGCCGCTGGAGGCCAGGCGATGGCTGTGCATGGAAAGTACGTCCTTGTGGCTCTCATTTGAGAATATTTCTCACAAGTACCGGCCAAATTACAATAGCCTCAAGCCATATTCAAGTTTTTTTCTTGACAGTATTCGCCCGGCGTACCGCAAAAATATATGAAAATATATTTAAGGTGTGGCACTATAGCATACATCTGGATCTATTACATGCTGGTAATTAAGAAAGAGGGTTTTTCGGCAGACAAGGCTCTGCTCCTGCTCCGGAGCACCCGCCTCTTTTGGGGAGAGACAGCGCAAAGCATGGATGCACTCGACGATAAAGCCGCCGACACCAAGCTCTCGGCAACTGACTATGCAGTCATTACCTGCAGCCGGGAGGAAACCATAGTCGCCTGGGACGATCGGGCCGAAAAGACCTTTGGCTGGACGGCCAGGGAGGCACTGGGCCAAAAAATCTTTTATCTGCTGCTGCCGCCCGCGCCGGAATCCATACCCAGCCTGACCCTCACCGATATCATTTCCACCGGCGGCGGCAATGTCTCGCAGCAGTTCAATCTCTCGCAGCTGGCGCAGCACAAGAACGGCTCGACCTTCAACGCCCATTTTCTCATCTTCACCGTCGAGGATACGGCCTCCGTCATCGTCCTGGTCCGCGACCTCGGCAAGCAGCAGCGCCTTCTGGCCAAGATCAATGACAGCTTTGAACAGCAGACCATACTCGATGACGTCCTGAGAATCTCCGTCGAACCACTGCCGCTCAGCAGCCAGCTGGAAAAGATTCTCGATCGTCTCTTTGAGGTACCCCAGCTGCAGCTTCTTCCCAGAGCTGCGGTTTTTCTCGCCGAGGCAGACAGCGATATCTTTACCCTCAAGGCTCGCCGGGGTTTCAGTGAATCCATTACCCTGCAGTGCGCCGGTTACCCCCAGGGAGTCTGCCGCTACGGTCAGTCCGCGCAATATGAGACCTTCCGGCTGCCCTCCTGCACCAGGAGCAAAAGCCTCGACACCTGCCGCTACACCTCCTCCCACGGCCATTACAGCGCACCCATCCGCAAGGGTGAGAATACCATCGGCATAATCTGCTTATACACCCGCAAAAACCATATCTTCAGCACCGCCACCGAACAGCTCGTCGAGTCGATCTGCAATATCATCGCCGCCATGGTCGAGACCAGGGAAATGGATCTTCAACTCATCCGGCTCATTCACGACCTGCGGCTCTCCATCAACGAGATCAAGGAACAGAAGAAATTCTCCGAATCGATTATCCAGGGCCTTACCAACGGTCTCATCGTCACCGACCTCGAAGGTAATATCCATACCTACAACGGTCTTGCCGAGTCGATCATGAACTCGTTTACCGACAGCCTCAGCAACAAAAACCTCCTGGAGATCGTCGGCCAGGACGCCGCCGCCCGGATGCTCGACATACATCACAGCAGAGATATGGGTCTGGAGCAGGAGCTGGTTATCACCTCAGAAAACGGCGATGAAAAAATCATCGGCTATTCCGTGGTCGCCCGCGAGGATGCCATGGGAAATCAGGTGGGCCGTATCCTTTCCATCAACGACATCTCCGAGCTCAAGTACGTGCGTAAGGAGATGGAGAAGATGAACAGGCTGGCCACCGTCGCCGAGATCGCCTCCGCCGTCGCCCACGAGGTGCGCAACCCCCTGGCCGGAATAAAGATCATGGCCCAGTCCATCCAGGGCCAGTCGGTCACCCAGGAAGAGCAGACCGAGTGTTTGACACGCATAATACGGCAGGTGGACCGACTCAACTCGCTACTGACCGAGTTTTTCTCCTACGCGCGGCCGGCCGAGCCCCAGATCTGCGCCACTTCGCTCACCGACATCATCACCGAGACCCAGCACCTCATAGCCAACAAGATGCTCAAGAACCACATTGTCTTCGAGCAGGATTACCAGCAGAATCTACCGACCATCATTGCCGACCCCAACCAGGTCCAGCAGGTGCTGCTCAATCTGTTCCTCAACGCCATGGACGCCATTCAGCAGGGCGGCATTATCCGCCTCAAGACGGTCCACATCAAGGGCGCCGAACTCTCGCGGCACCGCAAAAAACACCCCGGGCTCCTGCCCCAGTCCTCCTATGTGGCCATGTCCGTTGCCGACAACGGCATCGGCATGGCCCCGGAGGTAGCGGAAAAGGTTTTCGAACCTTTTTTCACGACCAAATCCACCGGCACCGGCCTGGGGCTTTCCATCGTCTACCGGACACTGCGGGAAAACAACGCCGCCATTACCGTTGAGAGCACTCCCAATCGCGGTACGACCTTCACCATCTACTTCTCGACGGAGCACTAATGGCCAGCGTTCTCATCGTCGATGACGCCGAAGACCTGACCTATTCCCTGGGAAACATCGTCAGGCGCCAGGGCTATACCGCCCTGGCCGCAGCAACCGGCAAAGAGGCCCTGGAGGTTCTGTCAGCCAACGTCGTCGACGTCATATTCCTCGATATCGGTCTGCCTGACGTCAACGGCATAGATCTCATCGGCGCCATCCAGGATAAAGCCGCCGAGTGCGACATCATCATGCTCACCGGCAAGAACGACGCCAAAACCGCTGTGGAATCACTCAAGGCCGGCGCCATCGACTATATCGTCAAGCCTTTCGACCTCATTGAATTCACCACGGCTCTCCACCGCGTCATGCAGTCGAGACTGATGAACAAACAGGTCATGCTCTCCTCCCAACAGGAGGGTGAACAGGAAATGATCGGCAGATCCACGGCCATGCGCCCGGTGCAGGAAGCCATCGCCACCGCCGCCGACGTCGGCGCCCCGGTGCTGATTGCCGGCGAAACGGGAACCGGCAAGGAACTGGCCGCCCGCGCCATTCACAACAGCAGACAGGGAGGCAATGGCGTCTTCGTCAAGGTCGACTGCGGCACTCTCTCGGCAAACCTGATTGAATCGGAGCTGTTCGGTCATGAAAGAGGCGCCTTCACCGATGCCGCCAGCACCAAAAAGGGTCTGGTGGAAATTGCCGACGGCGGTTCGCTTTTCCTCGATGAAATCGGCAACCTGCCCATCTCTTTGCAGCCCAAGCTTTTGCGGCTCATCGCCGAGTCCACCTTTCGCCGAGTCGGCGGCACCCAGGACATCCAGGTAAATGTACGCATCATCGCCGCCACCAATATCACCCTCTCCCAGCAGATCAAAAAGGGGCGTTTTCGCCAGGATCTTTACTACCGGCTCAACGTCATCCCCGTTCTTCTGCCGCCCCTGCGCCGGCGTGAAGACGATATTCTCCTTCTGGCCGAATATTATCTGCACTATTTCAACAAAGAGCTGAAAAAGAATATTAAAGGCTTCACCGACTCGGCCACTGCGGCGCTCATGACCCATCACTGGCCGGGCAATGTCCGGGAACTGCGCAACCTCATCGAAAGGGAGATGATCTTCTGCAAAAGCGACTGGATCTCCCTGGCCCACAATGCAGCCGACGCCGCCGAAGACAACCGCCTGATGA
>JBEPWT010000147.1:0-7390 GCA_041642275.1 Desulfopila sp.
ATGGCTTCTTCCGAACCCATTCCCCATTCGCCTTCGATGGAGGCGATGACGTATCGCACCTGGCCGGTGTTGTCGATGACGACATTTTCGATTTTGCCGATAACCTCTCCGTTAATGCTGCGAATTTTGCGATCAATCAGCGCCCGGTTGCCTTGTTTGACGGATGTTGCCGTTGCCCGTTGCTGGACGAACACACCGTTCTGCCGCTGGTCCATGGCCTCGTTTTTCTGCTGGGCGGCAGAAACCGTCTGCGGCTGGATTATGGGGACCAGCAGCGTGACGGCCAGCGAGCCGAGCAGGATACCTTTTGAAAGGCGGTGAAATCTAGCGATGTGGGTGATAAACGTTCTGTTGTCCTCTATCATATCGAAGATCCTCTTTTTCGGAGTAGCATCAAGCGAGACGACAGGCCGGTGTCGGCAACCGTCTCGACATTGTATCGTCGGCGCCTCATCTGTTTTCTGCGGGCTCTGCCGGTCACGTCTGGGAGCACGACGAGTAAGGCAAGGTGAGAAATGCGAAAAACATGCCAGCATGGAATTATTGTTTCTGGAGAGCAGCCATAGAGTACGCCTTCGGCGTCTGCCTGTTGCTCGTCAATCCGGGGGCAACGTTATTCTCCCTAGCAGGAATTGATCCGGTGTTGTCTGACAATTGTTTTGCTGATTACCAATGAAACTCAGCTACGCCTCCTGAGGGACCGGGTTGCTCATTTCGCGGGACGCCATAAACCCGTCCATGGGGGCTTGGCTGCAGCCGTCCTGGCTGCAGACACCCGCGAAATGAGCAATCCGGCCCCCTTGCTAGAGGCCAGACTGAGTTTCATTGGTAATCAGCGTACCAGGCGGTGCCGGGCCAAATTTAAGCACTAACAAATTTACGCAAATACAATGCGTTATTATTTTCTGATTACGTATAATTTTCAGCTACGATCTTCGTTGTCCGGGAGACAGATTTAATTTTTCTTGGAAAGAGTGAGGGGACTGATTTTTTGTGCAATCAGCACGATCCGTGAAATATCCGCATGAACTGCTGGACGAAAGGTCCGGTTTTTGCAAGTTGTCCTGTCGGCTGCCGCCTTTACTCCAAAGTGGAAGACCTGCTGGTCCGCGGTTCGAGACCACGGCTTTTGAATTTAAAAGTGTTTTGTATGTGCTAACGCCAGAAGGGACGGGGTGCGTCCCGAATTGATCAACGCTCAGGAGATGAACATGGAAAACGCTCCACTTGTCATCGTCAACAGCAACGCCGGCTATGAAGGTCTTTCTCGTATTCGTCAATTGGTGCGCCGACGGGAATACAGGCTCGTGGAAACCCAATACCCCGGTCACGGCCAAGAAATCGCGCGTCGAGAGGCGTCGGCGGGAATACCGTTGCTGATTGCCTGCGGCGGCGACGGCACGGTCCATGAGGTCGCCTCCGGCATACTGGAGGCGGACAGGGCGACCGCCCTGGGCATTATTCCCGCAGGAACCGGCAATGATCTTTGCCGCAGTCTGGATATAGGCGAAGAAGCAGAACAGGCTTTCAGTATCCTCGACACGAACCGCCAGATTGAAATCGATGTCGTTAAACTGGTAACGGAGAAAGAGGAAATACCTTTTTTTAATGTTTCCTCCTGCGGCTTTTCCGGAGACGTTGACAAACATCTGGAAGAGACGGATAAGTCCAGCTGGAAGGCGCTTTCCTATATCAAGTCGGGTCTTACGGCCCTGGCCGACTTGGAATCTTTTGACGTAGAGGTGTCAGGCGAAGGTGAAAGCCTGAGTTTCGAGGCCCTGAATGTGGTGGCCGGCAACGGCAGGTACGCCGCCGGCGGTATTCCGGTGGCCCCCGAGGCCAGTCTCTCCGACGGCAAGCTTGACCTGATAATCTATATGGGACAGAGTATAGGCGATCAGATCTTCAATTCCCGGCTTATCCTTCGAGGCGATCAGCAACATTCCGATACAATTGTATCGCTGCGTTCGTCAAAATTTGCTATGAAGTTTTCAAGACCGCTTGCCATCAATTACGACGGTGAACTGCATGATCGGAAGGTACGGCAAGTGGAGTATGTCATGCACAGGCAACGCCTGAGGGTTATCGTAGGCCAAAACCATGTCTGAAATAAATCGAAGCGCAAAAGGACAGTCGCCGCCGGTCGCCGACATCCTCATGGCCCGCACCATTCGCAAAGTGAAAAAATACAGCGGCGGACTGCGGCCGTTCACCATTGTGCCCTTTCTCAGTTACGGCTGTGACAGAACCGTCGTGCTCTGCGGCCGGGTTATCGAGAACCTGGAGGCGGGGTCGCCGAAAAGCGATGACCCCTGGTGGGTGAATCTGCGCAATATGGCCAGGGTTTTTCTCCGGGCGAGAGCGGAGAAGGCTGAGCTGGAGGCATGCATCAACGGCGAGTCGGTCTCCATTGTCAGCGACGCCATAGGCTATTTCCGCCAGGAGGTTGTGCTGAAAAGACCATTGGAGCGGCCCGGCTGGGTCGATGTCGACTATCTTCTTAAACCGATGGCCGGATATGCCGGCATCCGGGAACACAAAGGCAGGATCTTGAGCATTCCTTCCTCCGGTTCCGCCGGCATCGGCATTATCAGCGACATCGATGACACCATACTGGAAACCTATGCAACCGATCTGCTGATGACCGCCAAGATGACCTTTATCAACAATTCCACCACCCGTATCGCCATCGCCGGCATGGCGACGCTCTACCACACAGTCGGCCCAACGCCGATGCTCACGCCTGTTTTCTATATAACCAGTTCCAGCTGGAGTCTGTATGATCTCATGTCCGATTTTCTTGATCTGCAGAGCTTCCCCCCGGGGCCTCTTCTGATGCAGAAAATAGGCATGACCAACAATAAACTGCTGCGCAAGGGCCACGGTCACAAAACCAGCAAGATTGAAACCGTTCTCCGTGTTACCAAAAATCTTCGTTTTTTACTCATAGGCGACAACGGCCAGGCCGACCGACAGATTTACCATGATATCGCCAGCAGGTATCCCGACCGTATTGCCGCCGTCTGCATCCGCGTGGCGCGGCAAAAAAGCAAACCTTACGCTGTTGACTACGACAGTCTGGGCATTCCCTATCTCGAGTTCGAAGACGGTTTCATTTTGCACGACATGCTGAGGGAGGCGGGATTACTTGACCAGTCGTAGATGAGAGCCGGCAGATGGGCGGGCTCTTTGCCAAGGCGGTGTGCGTGTATGCTCATGAAGTCACGTCAGGAAGTATCAGGATTGTCCGCTGCGGCCGGAATTTGTCCGCCGGTTTCGGATGCCTCGCCCTGCCGGTACCGACTGCTTCGTTATTGTTTTCGGGAGGAAGAATGCTTTTTCCCTACGGTATCGGCCATCTGCGCTCCACGCTCACCGAGGGGCTGTCGCGAGCCGGTGGTGGTGTCCTTCCGGGTCTGGTGTTCCATTTCGGCGTTTAATTCCGCTCCCAGAAGAACGGCAAAGGCGGAAATGTAAAACCACATGAGGAGAATGATGATGGCGCCTATGGAGCCGTAGGTTTCGTTATAGGTGTCGTAGTGAGAGACATAGGCCGAGAAGAGTATGGATATGAGCATCCAGAGTATGGTGGCTGCCACCGCCCCCCAGCTCAGCCATTTGACCTGGGGTTGGCTTCTGCAGGGAGCGTAGCGATAGAGCAGGCCCAGGCCCACTATGATAAAAAATCCCAGCAGGGGCCAGCGCATGATGCTGGTCACCGTGTGGGTAAAAGACGATGAGCCGATGATGTTCAAGACAGCTGGGAAGACGACGATGAAGCCCAGAGAAACAACGACAAAGAGTATGGCGGCGCAGGTCAGCAGCAGGGCGACGGCATTGAGGGCAATAAAACCACGGCGCTCCTCTTCTCCGTAGACGATGTTGAGACCGGTGATAAAGGCTTTCATGCCCTTGGCGGAACTTCCCAGGCTGAAGAGTATGCCGGCCGCCACTCCCACGGTGAGGGCTCCACCGGTATTGTCGCTCAGCCGTTCGAGCTGAGCTTGCAGTATTTCCATGCCCTGTTGCGGCAAAATACCGGAAAGGATGGCTACCTGCTGCTGTACCTGGCCGGGATCGGAAACAATACCGTAAACCGCCACCAATGCGCCTATCGCCGGAAAAATGGCGAGAAGGGCGTAGAAAGCGATACCGGCCGCCACCAGCGACAGGTTGTCTTTGGCCAGGTTTTCCTTGACCCGAAAAAGAATATCTTTCCAGCCCGTCATGGAGATGCCGCCAGGACGCAGCGCTTTTCGGCCCCGTGAATTTTGTGTCATTTTTTATACCGTCTTTTGTTCAGGATATCCCTCCGGGAAAAAAACCAAAGGGCGAAAGGCGAAGAGATACAAGGACGCCTAATTGCGATGGGCGATTTTATATTCTAACCAGGCGGCTCCGCGGAGGATCAATACTGAAAAAATGGTGACTCCCACTGCCAGGATCCACTGCTCCAGGGCTGCTGAGATACCTATGGCGCAACAGATGAGAATAGAGGCCGCCGTGGTCAGTCCTTCGATGCCCTTACCTTTACCGGCGCGAAAGATGGTGCCGGCACCGAGAAAGCTGATGCCGGTGATGATCGCCTCGACGATACGGATTGGGTCGGCACGCAGGAATTCGCTGTAGTTTTGTATGCTAAAGCGATTGAGCAGGACATCGGAGAGGGCGACCAGCATGGCGGCGGTACCGGCGACGAACATGTGGGTACGCAGTCCCGCCGGTTTGTTTTCCAGTTCCCGGTCAAGACCGATGATTCCGCCAAGCAGCATGGCGGCACCGACCGTGCCGAGAATGCTCAGCTGCCCACTCCACTGGCCCCATAATTCTTCTAACATGATCAGTCGGTATCTCTAAAGGCTGCAGGCGGCCGATGACGAAAGCGCGAGGGCAGATCAAGGCGACCCGTTCTCGTTGGTTCGTCTGGAGTCGTCTGCTGGAGAGACGAATCAGAGCATGGCATCAACTGTGTTTTTCAAAGAAGCGATCCGCTTCCTTTTCCGCTTCCGCCTTTTCGTAGCCATATTTTTCCTGGAGCTTGCCGACCATCTTGTCGTAATTACCGTCGATCTGATCCAGCTCGTCGTCGGTGAGCTTGCCCCACTGAACTTTTGCTTCCCCTTTTATCTGATTCCACTTGCCTTTAACTATTTCTTTGTTCATCGTTCTGCTCCTGTAGAGATTTTGCCTTTGTTGTTGATCCGGTGAATCAGCACCCACATTCAAATGGGTCCAGGCAGCTTTTTGGCGAGGACACCGCCGAAGTGGGAGAAATTGGCCTTCCTGGGGCCTGCCTGTTAACTGGAGAGAAGAGAAAACAGGCAGGCAGCAAGAGAAGGTTTCACCATCCTGCGGATGACAGATATAGATATGCAATTAGTGTTCTCGCCGGACCTTGAAAGACAAGATAATTTTCAAGATACCGATAGGGATGAAAGGTCGTATGGTTGGGCGGCCTTTCAGCAGGTCTAGGGCAGGCGTCCCCGGACGATCTTGACGAGGCTTCCCTGCGGCAGTCTCTCACCGGCGTCCGTCTGGTTCAGCCGGGCCAGATCCTCCAGGGGAATGTCGATTTCATATTTGCCATGGAGCTCAGCGAGGGTTTCGGCCGAATCGAGGCGGACGATCTGCAGGCGCCTGGGTTCTGCATTGAGATAGCGTCTATCCTCAAGTCGTGCAAAACTTCTGAAGGGGGTGTCGATCTCATGCCTATGTACGCCCCATTTCTGCCGGGGAGTATATCCGGTGAGCTGGAAGAGACGTTCGCCGTCGGCGATGAACATTACCTGGCCCTGTATTACCCCCTGCTTGGTATTGGCCCTGAACAACGCGCGGGTTGCGGCGAAACCGTTGACCGTCTGATTCGAGGACTTCAGGGCGGTGATTCCCTGCTGCCCGAGAAATGAGCGCAGGGCCTGGCGCGGCTCTGCTTTTTTGGCAAGCGTCATTTGGACGACGGCATCTTTTTGCGGACTGAGGCCGACGACGGCGCTGCGCTGGTTGATTATCTGCCAGCCGTCGGCGAAATCCATGCGGAATTGCATATCCGGGTGATAAAAGGTTGAATCGCGGATGAGACCATTGCGGGGATTGTCGCCGTAGACCATGCCGTCGAGGTAGTTGAGATAGCTTTGTCGTTCCACCGGGTCGTAGTTTCCGGGGGGCAGCTGGGCAATGCGGGATTGGATGTAGTCAAGACGGTTTGCCGGCAGCGGGTGGGTGGAGGCCCACTGCGGCAGCCTGGCGCCCTCGCTGGTGGCGGCCATCTGCCCGAGCATGTTCATGACGTTCATCAGTTCCCGGGGATCTTGGTTGACATTGGCCATATAGCGAAGACCGAGCCTGTCCGCCTCGGTTTCATCGTCCCTGCTGAATTTGAGGAAGAGGAGCTGCATACCCTGACCGAGCAGCGAGGAAAATTCACGGAGTTCCGGCACGGCGATGGTGGCGATGCCGAGGCCGACCTGGGTGAGCATGGTCTTGCTCATGCGGATCACCGAATGCTTGGCCGTGATGTGGGCTATTTCATGACCGAGTACGCCTGCCAGCTGGGCCTCGTTTTCAAAGTGTGCCAGGATGCCCCTGGTGAAGTAGATATAGCCGCCCGGCACGGCGAAGGCGTTGACTGCATCGTCGTCGATTACCTGAAAGGTCCAGGGCAGTTCCGGCCGCTCCGTGGTGGCGGCAATCTCCGCGCCGAGCCGCTGTACATAGTTCTGGAGTCGGTCGTCGTCATAGAGGCCCATGGTCTTGACGATATCTTCGTTGGAGCTCTTGCCCATCTCTATTTCCTGTTGCCGGCCAATGAAGCTCAGATGTCTCTCGCCGGTGGCGTCGATGGTCTGGCAGGAGGAGAGGAGCGATAGGACCAGCAGGCTCAGCAGGAGAAGAGCTGCGGTTTTTATGCATTCGCTTCGTTTTTGGAAAAAATTGCCGTATCCTGCCTTGCACTTACCGTTTCCGGTGTTGGGGCGTACTTCGAAAAGCATATGGTCCATCTCCGTAATGAGTGTTGTCTTGCAGCCCTTTGCTCTTTCTTCTCGTTTTTCTGCTACTCAATTATAGCCTTGCTTTTTCCTTGACGCAAATCAGCAGGCCGGAAAGGAAAGCGCCAAGTATGGATATGTCCCCTCCAATATTCAGCTCCGCTGAGCAAAAAGAGAGTGCATTCATACGAGTGATAGCCCTTTTGCAAAATACAGGGACCATCATCGGCATGGGGAGCCATAAAACAGAGAAGTATTTAAGCGAATGCTCTTTTTTGACATGCTCAGAGCGAGTTACCAGCCCATACTTTCGAGGGCGAAGAGAAAACCGATCATAACGGCGGCGGTCGGTACAATTACCAGCCAGGCGTTGTCTATGCCGATGACATCTATCAGAGTCTTAT
>JBEPWT010000148.1:0-7368 GCA_041642275.1 Desulfopila sp.
GGGGCTTTCGCGAAGGCAAGGAGCTTATTGTCACTCCCAATAAAAGGGTGCAGGTGAAGCTCTTTTTGGCAGGACGGTGCGATCTTATCACCGGAAATCAATACACCATATACCAGGCGCTGAAGGCCGAAGGCCACTCGCTCAAGGACGTCGAACCGGCGGTGTTCATTTCCGCAAACACTTACTATATAGGCGCCAATCCAGGGGTTGATGATCAGATAGTGGCCCGGCTGCAGGAGGCCAATATTGACGTGCAGGAATCCGGCATCATTGACGAAATCATAAAGAAGTATATCGATTGACAGAAAATGGAAGCGAGCGCTGCAATGTTCACCCCGGCTAAGACCCGGCGCGGCCTGCGCTGCCGGCGAGACAGATGATGGGATCTCCCTTCGAGAAAATACCAAACCGCATCACCTACAGACTGGCGCTGTGGGTCATCGTCTTCAGTATCGTCATCACCCTGATGACCAGCAGCATCCAGTTGTATCTTGTCTTCAAACAGGATATCAAGGGTATTGACGACTATTTCCAGTCGATCACCGGCATGCAGCTCAACAGCCTTTCCCGTTCGGTCTGGATAATGGATGACAGCCAGATCCTGGCGCATCTCAACGGCATCACCCAGGGCCGCGATATAATTTATGCCGCCATCAGCGTCGATGACCGTACGCAGTGGTTCAGCGGCGCCATCACCACGGACGCCACGCTCAAAACCGAGCAGGAGCTCACCCATGTCCAGCGAAATGTGGTCTTTCCACTGGGCACACTGGAAATCGTCGCCAGCCTCGACGGGCTCTATGATCGCCTGAGCTCGACGGCGCTGGCCATTTTCGTGACCAATGCCGTCAAAACCTTTCTCTTTGCCGGCTGTATCCTGCTTTTTTTCCAGTTTGCCGTAACCCGGCATTTGGAGAAGCTGGCCTCCTATGTGATCAATATGGATTTTCGCCGCAGGCTGGAGCCGCTCAACCTCAACCGTGACCATCGGGACCGCCGGGGCGAGGGCGACGAATTCACCCGGGTGGTCAATATGCTCAACATACTCCAGCGCCGGGGCCACCACGCCTTCCACGCCCTGGAAAAGAGCGAGCAGCGTCTGCGTCTGTTTTTCGATGCCACCGAAGAAGGGATTTTCGGCATAAACTCCGAAGGCATGATAACCTTTGCCAACAGCAGCTGCCTGGAGATGATCGGCCTCCGCGGGGCCCGCGGCATCATCGGCAACAAGGTCACCGGCATCTTCCACTATGAGCCGCGCCCGGAGGGTGAGCGGGGAGGGGAGGGAGAAGACGGCGGCGCCATATTTTTCCGCTCCATGGAGACCGGCCGCTCGTTTCAAAGCGAGGACGGCTTTCTCCAGGTCCAGAACGGACCCTGCTTTTACGCCGCCCTGCGCATATATCCCATTCACTCCGGCAGCGAGGTCAGCGGCGCCGTCGTCTTTTTCAACGATGTCACCGAGCAGCGCAAAGTGCTCAAGGAAAAAAACCTGTTGAGCCAGGCGGTGCATCAGTCGCCGCTGCTGGTGATGATTACCGATGAAGCCGGCACCGTCGAGTATGTCAATCCGGGCTTTGAGCGGCTGACGGGCTACCGGTTGGAGGAGATGGCCGGCAGAAAGCCTTACACCCTCATTCCCTACCGCAAGAATATCCATCTTTTGAAAGAAATTCGCACTATCCTGAGCCTGGGAGAGAAATGGCAGGGGATCTACAGGCTCAAGGACAAGATTGGCAGCGAACGGTCTTTCGACACCCTGGTTTTTCCGGTTTTCAACAGCCGCGGCAGGCTGGTAAACGTTATCGCTCTCGGTCTCGACATTACCCAGAAGATAGCTCTGCAGAATCAGCTTCACCAGGCCCAGAAGATGGAGGCCGTCGGCAGACTGTCGGCATCCTTCGCCCATGAGTTCGGCAATCCGCTTTTCGGGGTACGCTCGGTCATCAAGGATATCAGTGAACGAATCCCCATGGAGGACGGCGACAGACAGCTGCTCAAGCTCGCCTACTCGGAGTGCGAACGGATGAAGATCCTCATCCATGACTTTCAGCGGCTGCAGAGCGGCAAGTCGGAAGCAAAGGATAACCACGATATCCATGTCATTCTCGACAACGTCCTGTTCTTCTACAAGAGGCATCTGGAGAACAACAATATTCGGTTGCACAGACACTATGAGGAGGATATTCCCGATCTCTATATCAACAAGAACCAGATAGCCCAGGTTTTTCTCAACCTCTTTATCAACGCCCTCGACTCCATGGGCGGCAGCGGAGGCCTGCTCGAGGTGTCCACCAGGTTTGTAAAGGGCGAAGTCTCTATCGATATACGGGATACCGGTGTCGGCATATCGGAGGAAAACAGGGACCGGATTTTCGAACCTTTCTATACGACCAAACCCGAGGTGCAGGGCACCGGTCTCGGGCTTTCGGTCTCCTACGGCATCGTATCCGGGCATGGCGGCGACATAACCGTGAACTCGCGGATCAACGCCGGCACCACCTTCAGCGTACGGCTGCCGGTGAAGAAACAGGTCGCCAGGCTCAAGAACTGAGAGCCGCGCCGCCGAGTCCCCGTATCTGCCTCTCTTTCGGCGTAAAGAAATCGCTGGTATTTTCCGCTCGCAATTCCTGCCGTCTTGTTTAATGTAATGGCAACACTAGCCCGAACATTTCATGAAAATATTTGCCCGAACATTTCATGGAAAATGGACGATGTATCCGTGGTGAGGGTTTGCAGTCAGGCAGTTGGAAAGGTGAAATATTCGGGGCAGGGGCAGGCAATCAGAACAGCGGTATGAGTAAAAGCGCAGACAAGGTATTTACCATAGTTTCTCCCTACGAACCCTCGGGGGACCAGCCGGCCGCCATCGAGCAGCTTGCCCGGGGAATCATGGCTGGCGAAGACAGCCAGGTGCTGCTCGGCGTCACCGGCTCGGGCAAAACCTTCACCATGGCCAAGATCGTCGAAAAGCTCCAGCGGCCGACCCTGATAATAGCCCCCAACAAGACCCTGGCGGCACAGCTGTTCTCCGAGTTCAAGGAACTCTTTCCGGAAAACGCCGTCGAGTATTTCGTCTCCTATTACGACTATTACCAGCCCGAGGCCTATGTTCCCCAGTCCGATACCTACATCGAAAAGGATTCTGCCATAAACGAGGTCATAGACAAGCTCCGCCATTCGGCCACCAGGTCGCTTTTGACCCGCCGCGACGTGCTTATCGTCGCCTCGGTTTCCTGCATCTACGGTCTGGGTTCGCCGGAGGAGTACAAGAATATGCACCTCTTTTTGCAGGCGGACCATGAATACCCCATGGAGGAGGTTACCAGGAGGCTTGTCTACATGCTCTACGAGCGCAATGACACCTCCTTTCATCGCGGCACCTTCCGGGTTCGCGGCGACGTCATCGACATCTATCCGGTACACGAGGACGAGCGGGCCGTCCGCGTCGAGTTTTTCGGTGACACCATCGATTCCTTAACCGTCGTCGATCCCCTCCGCGGCGTGGTCCTGGAGAGGCTGGAGGAGTACACGGTCTTTCCCGGCAGCCACTTCGTCACCTCCAGGGACCGCGTCAACCGGGCGATTGAAACCATCAAGGAAGAGCTGAAGCAGCGGCTTGAGACCCTGCAGGCCGAAAACAGGCTGGTGGAGGCCCAGCGGCTCGAGCAGCGCACCATGTTCGATCTGGAGATGATTCAGGAGCTGGGCTACTGCACCGGCATCGAAAACTACAGCAGGCACCTGACCGGCAAGGCACCCGGCTCGCCGCCGCCCAACCTTCTCGATTATTTTCCCGAGAACTATTTGTTGTTTATCGATGAATCGCATATCGGCGTTCCCCAGCTCAACGGCATGTACAACGGCGACTATTCCCGCAAGAAGACCCTGGTCGACTACGGCTTCCGCCTGCCTTCGGCCCTGGACAACCGGCCGCTGCGCTTCGATGAATTCCGGAAACGGATCAACCAGGTGGTCTACGTTTCGGCGACCCCGGCCGATTATGAGATGGAGCAGTCGCAGGGGCGGGTGGTGGAGCAGGTGATCCGGCCCACCGGTCTGATGGATCCGCGCATCGAGGTGCGGCCGGCGACGACGCAGGTGGACGATCTTCTGGAAGAAATCCGTCTGCGCCAGGAGAGGGGGGAGGCCGTTTTGGTGACGACGCTGACCAAGCGCATGGCCGAGGATCTGACCGACTACTATGAAAAGGTCGGCGTCAAGGTCCGCTACCTGCATTCCGATATCAAGACCCTGGATCGGGTCGAACTCATCCGCGATCTGCGCAACGGCGAGTACAACGTGCTCATCGGCATCAACCTTCTCCGCGAGGGCCTCGACATTCCCGAGGTCTCGCTGGTGGCCATCCTCGATGCCGATAAGGAGGGATTTCTGCGTTCGGTCCGGTCCCTGATCCAGACCTGCGGCCGGGCGGCCCGGAACGCCGACGGCATGGTCATCATGTACGGGGACGTGCTCACCGAGTCGATGCGCCGGACCATAGAGGAGACGGAGAGAAGGCGCCTGATCCAGGCCGAGCACAACAGGGTGAACAATATCACCCCTGTGACCATCACCTCGGAGGTGAAAGACACCATCCATAAGTATCTGCATGAATCGGGATATGCCCTTGCCGAAAGTTCGGGGCTGCAGCTCGCCGAGGAGCAGCCGGTTTTCCAGAGTGTCGACGAGCTCAACAAACATATCGGCGAGCTCGAGGAGAAAATGCGGCAGGCGGCGAAAGAGCTGGCATTCGAAGAGGCCGCCGAACTGCGGGACCGCATCAAGGCGCTCAGGTATCTGGAGATTGAGCTGCGATGAAGGCTCTTCTGAAGCGAACATCCCTTGTTGTCGTTCCGCTTCTGGCGGCCTGGTTCGTGCGGTCCTGGTTTGCCACCTGCCGCATACGCGAACATGAGGCGCAGCATCTGCAGCGGCTCCAGGCCTCCGGCACTCCCATTATCGGCACCAGCTGGCATTATTGCGTTCTGGGTATTTTCGCCATCTGCAGAAAGATCTCCGGGGTATTGATGATAAGCGCCAGTGGAGATGGCGACTATCTCGCAGGAATGGCCAAGCGCCTGGGCTATTCGGTGGTGCGCGGTTCGAGCAACAGAAAAGGAGTCTCGGCCGCCAAGGAACTGATACGGGAGCTGCGGCGCGGCAAAAACGCCGGCCTGGTGGCCGACGGCAGCCAGGGGCCGGCGCGGATCGTCCAGCCCGGCTCTTTGCTGCTGGCCGCCCGTACCGGCGGCGCCATCCTGCCTTTTGTCTATTCGGCTTCCTCCTATTTCACTTTCAAAACCTGGGACCGGCTGATACTGCCGAAACCTTTCAGCAGTATAGAGGTTTTCTACGGCGAGCCGATGATGGTGCCGGCGGATGTGAAAATGGCCGATGTGGAAGAATTCAGGCAAGAGCTGGAGGATTCTCTCAACCGCCTCTATGCCCGCGCCTGGAAAAAACAGGGAAAAGAACACCACTGATGGACTCAGATATTACAGCAGGCAAAGAGACTGCGGCAGCGTAATCTGCAGAAAAAAATCACCATCCTCTCCGTGAAATACGGGGATGAGCGATGACCATCAGGCGGCCCGTTCGAGAGGGTAAAGGATAGTTCAGGTATATGCAGACCAGAGGAATTGTCATAGCCGGCCTTGCCGGCGGTTCGGGCAAGAGCGTCGTCTCCGTCGGGTTGACCGCCTATCTTGCCGGCAGGGGCAAGAAGGTTGCGCCCTTCAAAAAAGGGCCGGATTATATCGATGCCGGCTGGATGGCGCTGGCCGCCGGTCGAGACTGTTATAATCTCGATCCCTACCTGATGTCGGAGGAGGCCATTCTCACCTCTTTTCACGAGCATTGCCGGGGGATGGACATGGTCGTGGTCGAGGGAAACAGGGGGCTCTACGACGGCGTCGATGCCCAGGGCGGCTACTCCACCGCCGAGCTGGCGCTGTTGCTCGATCTGCCGGTTATTCTCGTGGTCAACTGCACGAAAACGACGCGGACGGTGGCTGCTCTGGTTCTGGGATGTAAGATGCTCGACCTGAGGCTGGACATACGCGGGGTGATTCTCAACCATGTGGCCACGGTCCGGCAGAGGCGGATAATAACCGCCGCCGTGGAGGAATACGCCGGCATACCGGTGCTGGGCGTCGTTTCCCGGATGAAAAAGGATATTTTTCCCATGCGCCATCTGGGCATGGTACCCCATCAGGAGTACCTCGGCAGCGGCGAGGCCATCGCCCATCTGGCCGAGGTCTGCGCCGAATCCGTCGATATCGAAGGCGTCGAAGAGGCCATGAAAATCATTGCACCCGCACCGGCGCCGCCGCCGAAAGCCGCCGGCGGATCACCGGTGAGGATCGGTGTCATCCAGGATGCCGCTTTCCAGTTTTACTACCCCGAAAATCTTGCCGCCCTGGAGCGGCAGGGGGCCGAGCTGGTGCCGGTCAACGCGCTGGTCGACCGGCGCCTGCCCCCGCTGGACGGTCTCTATATCGGCGGCGGCTTTCCCGAGACCAGCGCCAGGGAGCTGGCGGCAAACGATACCTTCAGAACCTCGGTGAAGGAGTGTGCCGACAGCGGTCTGCCCATATATGCCGAATGCGGCGGCCTCATTTACCTTGGCGAATCGATCCGCATGGAGGGTGAGGAGTATCCGCTCGCCGGCGTCTTTCCCGTGCGTTTCGGCATGTCGGCCAGGCCGCAGGCCCACGGCTATTCCATTTTCGAGGTTGATTCCGATACCCCCTATTATGCCAGGGGGGAGGAGGTGCGGGGGCACGAGTTCCGCTATTCGACGATCCTCGCCTGGAGCGGCCGGGAGGACCAGCTGGCCTTCAGGATGAAAAGGGGCAAGGGGTTCAGCGGCGGCCGTGACGGCCTGCGGTACAATAACGTTTTGGCCCTCTATACCCATGTCCATGCCTGCGGCACGCCGGCCTGGGCCGGGCGCTTTGTCGAACTCTGCAGAGGGCGCCGGAGCATGGCTTGAGCTGCAAAACCACTCCGTTCGAACATTGCCCGGGGAGGGCGGCGATCAATGCGTGGTCGACGGCGATGCCCCTATGACCTTCTCGGTGATGCGCCGTTTCTGCTCGTCGTCGGGCTGGGGATCGACCCAGTGGATGAAGGACTCGGTGACCCGCATGTAGGCGCCGTTGTCTTCCTTGCACTTGTCGCAGATCGATTCGGCCTCATCACGGTAGATGATCACCTTCGAGGCAGGATCCCCCTCCTTGGAAACCGCGGCCATTTTCCTGCATCCGCATTCCAGACGGACGACGACGACGCCGATGCCTTCGGGGCTGCCTTCGAGTATTCCTTCTATCATTGCCAGTTCGCGTTTTTCGGCGACGAGCTCTT
>JBEPWT010000149.1:0-7341 GCA_041642275.1 Desulfopila sp.
TTCTCGACATATTCAGCCATCCTGGCGATGTGGCCGGGCAGGTTGTCGCTGCCCAGATGCTTCTGTTTGATGAGCAGCAGCTCTATACCGTTCTTGCGGGCCTCCTTGCGGATTTCCAGGGCTTTGTTCATGTCGGTCGGATAGACCGGCCCGTCCATATTGAAGCGGTTGTAAATGGCCTCGGTCTCATCAATCAGGGCCTTGGCCTCGGAGAGCTCCATAAACTGCAGCAGGTTCGATTTCCCCAGTTTATGGATAAAATTGAGCTTGCCGTCGGAAAAGAGTCCGGCGCCGCCGACCCCGCAGAGTATATTGCAGGGCTGGCATTTGACGCAGCCCTTGTCGCCTATGGGGCAGACTCGCTGCAGCGGCGCCTTGCCCTTTTCCAGCAGCAGCACCTTTAAATTCGAATTTTCGCCGAGATAGTAGGCGGCAAAAAGTCCGGCGGGGCCGCCGCCGACAATTATCACATCGTAATGATCGTTTTTTCTGGCAGTACTCATATCTCAAAGAGAACATCATCGCCCAACCGGTGGCGGGTGGCTGCCCCCGGCTGGCATGGTTTGTAAAAAGCGGCATGGGTGAGGCTCGGGGGATCAGAGCTTTCGCCAGCGGCGTCCTCGATTGCGGCGCGGGATTTTTATTTGTCCTCGGCTATGACTTTCTCGGCTTTTTCGGGTTTTTCAGCTTTTTCGACTTTGTCGGCAGCCGGTTCGTCGAGTCCGTAGGCGGCGCGTACTTTCTGTTCGATCTCCGTGGTCATTTCCGGCTGTTCGCGGAGAAACTTTTTGGCATTTTCCCGGCCCTGGCCGATGCGCTCGCCGTTATAGGAGTACCAGGCACCGCTCTTGTCGACGATGTCGAGATCGACCGCAAGATCGAGCATATCGCCAATCCTGGAGATGCCCTCGCCGTAGATGATGTCGAATTCGGCAATTTTGAATGGCGGGGCGACTTTGTTCTTGACGACCTTGACCTTGGTACGGTTGCCGATGATCTCCTGGCCGTCCTTGATCTGGCCGATTTTGCGGATGTCGAGCCGCAGGGAAGAATAGAATTTCAAGGCGTTGCCGCCGGTGGTGGTTTCCGGGTTGCCGAACATAACGCCTATCTTCATGCGAATCTGGTTGATGAAGATCAGAACAGTATGGCTTCTGTTGAGGACGCCGGTAAACTTGCGCATGGCCTGCGACATCAGCCTGGCCTGCAGGCCGACGTGGGAGTCGCCGACGTTGCCGTCAATTTCCGCCTTGGGGACCAGCGCCGCCACCGAGTCGATGACAATGACATCGACGCCGCCGGAGCGGATCAGGATTTCCGCTATTTCCAGGGCCTGTTCGCCGAAGTCGGGTTGAGAGACGAGCAGGTTGTCGACATCGACACCGAGACGTTCGGCATAGTTGGTGTCAAGCGCGTGCTCGGCGTCTATGAATGCCGCTGTGCCGCCAAGTTTTTGCGCCTCCGCCACAGCATGCAGGGCCAGGGTGGTTTTGCCCGAGGATTCCGGACCGAATATCTCGGTGATCCGGCCTTTGGGAAGGCCGCCGACACCCAGGGCGATATCCATGCTCAGGGTTCCCGTGGGAATAATCGGAATTTTTTCCATGACATGGGTGCCAAGACGCATGATCGAGCCTTTGCCGAACTGGCGTTGTATTTGGCTGATAGCATTATCAACACTGCTTGCTTTATTGCCGCTGGAAGCTGCCATTGTAGTCTCCTGAAAAGGGGGAAATGTCTATTTTCAATCAGAGTATGTTCAACAGGTATTTTCGTAACCTGTCCAGAGCCGTCGTCGCCGTCAGCTCGCGGATCTGTTCGCGGCTGCCCTCGAACAGGTAATGGGCGATGCTGGTAGCCGCCGGCGTCGCCATGCCGATATATACGGTGCCGACGGGTTTTTGCTTCGAGCCGCCGCCGGGGCCGGCGATGCCGGTGACAGAGAGAGACAGCCCGGCGCCGGTGCTTTGGCGGATGGATTCGGCCATGGTTTCGGCGACCTCGGGGCTGACTGCTCCGTGATCCTCGAGCATTTCTTCGGAGATGTCGAGAAAATCCCGTTTCATGCTGTTGGCATAGGACGTGATGCCGCCCAGAAAATAGCCGGAACTGCCGGGCACCTTGGTAAGCTTTTGGGCGAGCAAGCCGCCGGTACAGCTCTCGGCCACGGCCAGGGTCAGGTGCAATTGTCTCAAAAGGCGCCCGACCACGGTTTCCATGGTATCCTGGTTTTCACCGTAGACCACTTCGCCCAGCCGGGCGTAGATTGATTTGCTGGTCTGCGAGAGGATGGCATTGCAGCGGTCGCAGGGTTTTTTCCTGATGGTCAGCGAGATGTGCAATTCAGGAAACACGGGATAATAACCGATTTTCACCGTCTTGTCGAGATCGAGAGAGGCTATTTTTTCATTGACCTCCACCTCGTTCATGTCGAAAACTCGCAGCATTTTCTGTCTCATGCCCTTGGCGGGATCAGCGTACCAGCTGGTCAGCCGGGGCAGGACCTGCTCTATCATCAGCTGTTCCATCTGGCTGGGGACGCCGGGGAGAAAGAAAATCGGTTTACCGTTGTGGACCAGCTGGTAGCCGGCCATTCTCGATGCCGGGTTGAGAGCCTCGGCACCCTTGGGCAGCCATGCCAGCTTCTCCAGGGGGCTTAAGGGATTGCCGGAGATTCTGTTGAGATGTGTCCGAATCTGGGAGAGAATCTCCAGGTTGGGCATGGTCGGCCTGTCCAGGGCGATGGACACCGCCTCTGTCGTGCGGTCGTCGTCGGTGCTGCCGAGGCCGCCGGTGACGATGACGAAATCAACGCGGTCGATGGCACGCTTCAAGGCCTCGCCGATCAGCTCGGCGGTATCGCCGATGGTGTGCATGGCGTAGATCTCGTAGCCGGCATCGAACAGATGACGGGCGGCGAAGCCGCTGGTGGTATTGAAAATGCGGCCCGATGTCAGCTCGTCGCCTATGGCAATTATTTCACCTTTCATGGCTGTTTCGAAAGTATTCTTCCCAACATGCCTGTATCCTCGATGCTGAGCAGTTCAACGTCGACGATCCTGTTTGTGTATTTGTCTTCGCCCGCCACGCGAACCGGTATGTAATTGTCGGTAAAGCCCTTGAGCATTCCCGAGGCATCTCTGGCGTTTTCCACCAGCATTTTTCGTCTCCTGCCGATGTATCTCCGGTAATAGCTTTGCTTTTTGGCTTCGCCGAGATTGCGCAGTCTACTAACCCGCGCCTCTTTTACCTTGCGGGGTACCTGCTGGTCAAATTCGGCGGCCGGCGTTCCAGGGCGTCGGGAATAGGGAAAGACATGGAGATAAGTGAAATCGAGTTTTTCCAGAAAAGAGTATGCGCGTGAAAAGTCTGTGTCCGTTTCCCCGGGAAAACCTGCCAGAATATCCAAACCCACGGCGAGGTCCTCGATTGCATTCCGGCACCTCTCAAGTACGGCCTTGAAGCGGCTCGTGGAATACCGCCGGTTCATGCGCAAGAGTATATCATCGGCTCCGCTCTGTAAAGGAATATGTAGGTGCGGCATGAAATTGTTATTTTGCACCATGGTCTCAATGAGTTTTTCTGATATTTCCAGTGGTTCTATGGAACTGAGACGAAAACGAACATCGGTTGCCGTGCGGCAGAGCCGATCCATGATGTCGGCGATATCGCTTTTCAGGGCAAGATCAGCGCCGTAGTTACCCACATGGATTCCGGTTACGACAATCTCCCGGTATCCCTGTCGGCTTAATATATCGGCCTGGCGCAATACCTCTTCAATGGACAGACTTCTGCTCCTGCCCCTGGTATAGGGGACGATGCAGTAGGAGCAGAAGGCGTTGCAGCCGTCCTGTATGCGCAGATAGGCCCGGGTACGGCCCTTGAAGCGGTGAAGGGGCAGAGGCGATATTTCGACGGCCTCGTCCTGAGGGTCGCGCAAAAGGATGTGGTTGCCATCCGCAGACGCGGCGGTCTCGATGAGATCGTGCTTGTCGGCATTGCCGACAATGCAGAAGGATCTGCCTGCAAGCTCTTCCATGGCATCGATCTCGCTGGCGGCCAGCTGGGCGTAGCAGCCGGTAATGACCAAACGGGCCCGGGGGTTGCGGCGAAGGGTCCTGCGGATGGCCTGGCGGGACTGGCTGCCGGCCTTGGCGGTAACCGCACAGGTATTGATGACGACGATGTCGGCTTCATCGGCCGTCGAATCTATGGCATATCCCCGCTCCTGGAAGCCGGAAATGAACGAGGCCGTTTCGTATTGATTGACCTTGCAGCCGAAGGTGGTAAAAGCAACTTTTTTCATGAAATCCGATATTCCTGGGTTACAGCTGCTTGACGATTTCTCCGCTACCCAGCATTTCATCGCCCCGATAGAGAACGGCAAACTGTCCTGGACTTGCGGCCCGCTGCGCCTCTTGGAATCGAAGATGCATTCTGCAGTTCGCCGCCGGGCGCAGTTCTGCTGTTGAACCGGTATGGGTGGAGCGGATTTTTGCCTGAAACGGCTGGTCCAGTGAAGGTTCCCGGCCGGCTATCCAGCGCAGATCGTCCAGGAGAAGATCCCGGCTGTGCAGCTCGTCCTCGCCGCCGACCACCACCTGGTTGAGATCGGCGTCTATTTCCACGACATAGAGCGGCTCTTGGGCGGATATGCCCAGTCCGCGGCGCTGGCCGATGGTATAGTTGCCTATTCCGGCATGACGGCCGAGCTCCGTGCCGTCAGTGGCCACTATGGCGCCGGGGATGAAGGCAAAGCGGTGCCGCAGGTACTCTCCGACCTTGAGGTCCTGGAGGAAACAGACGTCCTGGCTTTCACTGCCCCGGAAAGAGCCTATGCCGCACTCTTCGACATAGCCGTAGAGATGCTCTTTTATGTGCTCGCCCAGCGGAAAGATGAGTCTGGCGAGCTGGGACTGGCGAAGACGGCAAAGAAAGTAGGACTGATCCTTGGCCGCATCGGCGCCCTTATAGAGGTGGTAGCCGTGTTTCGACTGCTCCAGCCTGACATAATGGCCGGTCGCCATTTTCTCCATTCCCGCCTCGGTGACGGCATCAAGGAGCAGGCCGAATTTTATTTCGGCGTTGCAGACGACGCAGGGATTTGGCGTCAGTCCCCGGCGGTAGGATGAGTCGAAATAGTCGAGAACGCAGCGTTCAAAGGCATCCGCCAGGTCGACAATGTGAAGGGGGATGTCCAGTTTGTCGGCAACACAGCGTACCCGGGCAATTTGTCTCTTGATATCGGGCTGTGCCAATTGCATAAAGAAGCCGGTAACATTATAGTGCCTCTTCAGCAAGAGGGCCGCAGCGGTGGAATCGACGCCTCCGCTCAAGGCAACGCCTACCCGTGATTTTTTCACACAACTCCTCTTCTGCAATTCACTGGCCACCGGAATCGGTGGCCGAACAAAAATTCGTATTCTACTGGAAAATGACGAAAAAGGAAAGATGCAAAGAGGGACGGCCGGTTCTGCCGGAGTTGCTGGCGCCTGCGGGAAATCTGGAAAAACTGGTGACGGCGGTGCATTACGGCGCCGATGCCGTCTATCTCGGCGGCAATCGTCTGAGTCTGCGGGCTGCGGCCGGTAATTTTTCAGAAGCTGAGATGGCCCGGGGAATTGAGTTTGCCCATGCCCATGGCTGCAAGGTCTATGCAGCCGTCAATGTTTTCGCCCATAACCAGGACCTGGAAGGGCTGGAGGAGTATCTGCGTACACTTGCGGCCCATGAAGTCGACGGCCTCATTGTCGCCGATCCCGGTATTCTCGGCATTGCCGCGAAAACGACGCCCCATATTCCCATCCACCTTTCCACGCAGGCAAATGTCACCAACCATGCCGCCGCCGAATTCTGGTTCGGCCAGGGAGTTTCGAGAATCAATCTCGCCAGGGAGCTGTCCGGTGATGAGATTGGTGTTATCCGTAACCGCACCAGCGGCGAAATCGAGGTCTTTGTCCACGGCGCCCTGTGCATTTCCTATTCCGGGCGATGCATGCTCTCCAATTACCTGACGGCACGCGATGCCAACAGGGGCGATTGTTCGCATCCCTGCAGGTACAGCTACCGTCTCGTCGAGGAAAAGAGGCCGGGGCAGTTCTTTGCGGTGGAAGAGGACAGCAGGGGAACCTATATCTTCAATTCCAAGGATCTCTGCCTGCTGTCGAGGCTGCCGCGGCTTGTGGCCGCGGGCGTCGATTCACTGAAAATCGAAGGGCGGATGAAATCGATCTTCTATGTCGGCGGGGTGGTCCGCATCTACCGGGCCGCACTCGACTATCTGGCCGGCCTGCCTCTTTCCGCCTGGCGTAAGCCGGAGACCATCGCCATCCCGTCACAGCTGCTGGAGGAGGTGGGGAAGATAGGCACCAGGGCCATGACGGAGAACTTTTTCACGGGCAAACCGACGGCGGAAGACATGCTCTATGAGACTTCGCGGGCGGAGCAGACGGTGGAACCGGTGGCGGTGATACGACAGAGCGGTCTCATGCCGCTTGTGGAGGTACGAAACCGTTTGCAGGTCGGGGAACACATTGAGTATATGGGCAGGGCAATGTCATTGCAGCCGGTGCTCGTCGAGGCTATTTACAGTGAAAAAAAAGAGCGCCAGTCAGCTGCCAATCCGGGCAACAGAGTCTATCTGCAGACCCGGCCGGAGCTGAAAAACTGCGAAGTCCACTGCATACTGCGCCGCCAGCGCAAAACCCGGATAGTACCCTCGCCCATAGGCTGAAAACCGGTCATACCCCCAATTTTCATGAAATATTGGCGTTAACTGCGGATTACCGTCCCCTGCGGGTGGAATCCGGAGCGCGCCGTGGCATTGGGCATGACGAAACACTCCCGGGCAAGGATAGTGCCCGGATTGGTGACGGAGTTGCATCCCGTCTGGGAGTTGTCGCCCAGGATCGCCCCGAGTTTTTTTCTGCCGGTGTCTATGAGCGTTCCGTCGTTGTCTATCTGGATATTGCCGCCGATAAAGCGAAGGTTGGCGAATTTGGTTCCGGCGCCGAGATTGGTGCTGTTGCCGAGGATGGAGTCGCCGATATAGTTGAAATGGCCGGCCTTGGCATCGTCGAGGAAGATGGAGTGCTTTATCTCCGTGGTATGGCCAAGCACGCAGCCTCTGCCGGAAACGATATGGCCGCGGAGATAGGCGCCCTGCCTGATTTCGTTGCAGTCTCCTATGACCACGGGGGATTTGATCATGGCGCCGCTTTCGACGAGCACTCCTTTACCGATGGCAAATTCGTTGCCGGAAAAGCAGGCGCCGGCCATAAGCACCGAGGCGCCGGCGAGGAGCTCACCGCCTATAGAGACCTGCAGTTTGCCTTTGGTGGT
>JBEPWT010000150.1:0-7326 GCA_041642275.1 Desulfopila sp.
TGCCCAGATCCCTTTCTATGAACTCCCGCACCTCCCGTCCTCGTTCGCCTATGAGGGCGATGACGTTGACATCGGCCCGGGCGTATTTGGCCATCATGCCGAGAAGCACGCTCTTGCCGATGCCGGATCCTGCCATGATACCCATCCTCTGGCCCATGCCGCAGGTCAGCAGGCCGTTTATTGCCCGGATGCCGAGATCGAGAGGTTCGGTGATGTTCTTTCTCTCCATGGGGCCGGGAGGATTTGCATAGAGTCCCATTTCTTCAGTGAGCAAAGGCAGGGGCAGCCCGTCGTGAGGAACCTCCATGGCATCGATTACCCTGCCGAGAAGACTGTCGCCGACCTTGATGGCAGCCGAATCATTGACCACCCGGATGCGGCTGCCGGGACCGAGCCCCCGTACCTCCCCAAGGGGCATCAGCAATGCCCGCGAATCTTTGAAGCCGACGACTTCGGCATGGATTTTCGACTTCTCATCCAGTGTCGTCACGTGGCACAGTGAGCCGATGGAGGCGTTGGGGCAATGGCCCTCGATGACCAGACCGATGATGCGTGTCACCTTGCCGTATATTTTTATCGTCTGTAAATCCTGCAGATCGGGGGCCTGGAGTGACATAACCTATCCCTGGAGAGTGTTTGTCAAAAGTTTGACTGGTGGCGGTGTGCTCATTTTTTCTTGACAGCGCCAGCTATGACTTCCAACTGACTGGCCAGGGTTGCGTCGACGGTGCAGTTGCTCGATTCGACCATGCAGCCGCCTTGATCCACCGAAGCGTCGGATCTGACGATAATGTTTTCCAGACCATTGACGGCGTTGATGAAGTCCGTCGAGCGTGAGTGAATGGTTTCGTAGTCTTCAGGGTTGACCGAGATGATAAATTCATCAGATTTTACAGCTTGTTGAATGGCTTCCTCGACGGTTCTGACGATGGTTTCGTCCTGGACCGTAACCGACTGGCGAAGTATTTTTGCGGCGATCTGCAGCACCAGATCCTGCATTTCGCCGAGACTGTTTTTGAGTATGGTCTCCCGGACGGTGTCCAGTTCTTCACAGATTGACTGCAGAGTTTTGAGACAGAGTTTGTAGTCGTTGTCCACCCGTTCAGCACCGGCCTGGAGGCCCTTGTTGAAATACTCTTCGGCTATGGCATCGACATCCGCCGGCACCACTGATTCTCCACCCGAATCCGCTGACTGCGGGGTTTTGCCGGCAATCTGCTCATCGATCTGCGGAGAGGAGAAATCATTCTCGAATGAAGGCTGCTGCGCCTCGTTGGCCGCCGAGGATTCCTCAGGCCGCCGGGCATCATCGGTGCCTCGGGACTGATCAGTGCTTTCGGTGTTCTCCGGTTCCAATGCCTCATCGGTCACCGGTTCCGGTTCAACCTGTTTGGCAAGATTTTCCCAGACGGCGGGGCGGTCGAAATCCGCCGCAACAATTTTTTGGGGAATAAAGCCGGTACTGTCGCGAATGACCTTAGACAAATTCGTCGCCTCCAACCTTGTTGAGAACGATTTTTCCTTCCTCTTCAAGTTTCATGGCGATCTTGACGATTGACTGCTGCATGGCCTCAACCTCTGAAAGCCTTACCGGCCCCATGGCCTCAAGGTCGTCTTTTATCATTTCCGCGGCCCTTATGGACATGTTGGCGAAAATTTTCTCCTTCAGTTCATCCGATGCCGTTTTCAGCGCCATTGTCAGCGAATCGTTGTTGACTTCCCGGAGAATCATCTGCAGGGACCGGCCGTCAAGGGTCGCCAGGTTCTCGAAGGTGAACATGCGCTTGCGAATCTCTTCGGCCATCTCGGGGTCGGTATCCTCTATTGTTTCGAGGATGTCGGCGTCGAGATTGTTCTGCAGGTGGCCGAGAAGATCGACGACCTTGTCCAGGCCGCCCACCTGCCGCTGCTCCCTGCCGATGCTTCGGCCCAGTTCCTTGTTGAGCGCCTCTTCAATGCCCGATATGACCTCCGGGGAGACCTTTTCCAGTTTGGCGATACGATAGACGACATCGGCCTGCATCTCCTCCGGCAGCCAGGCGAGGATATCGCTGGCGTGCTGGACATGCTGGGTGGAGAGAATGAGGGCGATGGTCTGGGGGTGCTCCTTTTCCAGCAGACTGGCGATCATTCGCGGCTGCATCATGGCTATGGTTTCCAGCGGTTTTGACTCGGTGCCGGATATGAACTGGTCCAGGAGGTCATCGGCGCGTTCGGATTCCGTCTTGGCCAGAGCCAGCTTGGCGAAATCGCTGCCCTTGAGGAACATGCCGGTATAGTGCTGCTGGGCTTCGAGAAAACTGTCGATGACCCGCTCCTTGATCTCGGCGGGGATGTGGTTGATGGCGGCCATGGCCTTGGTCACGCGCCGTATCTCGTCGTCGGTGAACTCCTGGAAGATTTTGGCGGCTGCATCCTCACCCAGACACATGAGGATGATAGCCGCTTTTCTGATGTTCGTCAGATTCTCGCTAGTGCTCATAGCCTTATGCTTCCTGCAGCCAGTTTTTGAGTACGTGGGCAGCCGGGGTCGGGTTCTCCAGGACGCTCCTGCGGATGACGAGCACCGGATCCTCTTCTATTCTCTCGTCCGCCGCCCGCTGTTCCATATCCAGGGCCCGCTCCTGCGTCCGCTGTTCCTGCTCGAGGGCTTCCACGGTTTTATAGTGCTCCTTGATCTCGCCCTTCATCGTTTTGACGATGGGCCGGACCAGGAGAAGGTAAATCAGCAGGGCGCCGGCGGCAACCAGAGCCAGCTTGACAAAGGGCAGATATTCATAGAGCAGGCTGGTCGGCGGCGCCTCCGCTATCATCATTTCTTCCGGAGCCGCGGTAAAGGGCATGGAGGTGACATTTACCTGATCTCCTCGCTCCAGGTCAACGCCGAGAGCGGCGGCAACCATGGTTTCTATGGATTGCAGCTCTTCGGCGGTACGGGGGCTGGTCGATGCCGGCGTATCCTCTGTTGCCGGAACAACTTTGTCGGCGACGAGAACGGAGACGGAGAGATCCTCAATGGTGCCGACGGGGTTCGTGATTCTGTTGATGGTTTTGCTGATTTCATAGTTGGTCGTCCGCGAGGTGCTGCTGGTGCTGGCGGAATCCGTCACCTGGGGCACGGTGCCCTGCAGATTGGACTGGACCCCCGGGATACCGCCGGCAGCAGGCGCGCCGCTCTGTTCGTTGCTTACCTGCTCACTGCGAATTACCGGCTCTTCGGGATCGAAGAGTTCCTGGGTCCTTTCGACCTTGGAGAAATCGAGGTTGGCGTTGACCCGTACCATGGCCTTGTCCCGGCCGATGGTTTTGTCGAGGAGGTCCTGAGCCCGCATCTCGAGTCGGCTTTCGACCTGCTGCTGGAAGGCCAGCATATCGACGGAGAGAAATTTTTCCTCCTCTTCTTTTTGTCCGCCATCGAGAACGACGCCGTTGGAATCGACAACGGTGATATTTTCAGGAACCAGACCGGAGATGGAACCCGCCACCAGGTGGATAATTCCCTGCACCTGGGCACTGTCCAGGGTCTGGCCCTCCGCCAGGTCGACGATGACCGAAGCGGTCGCCTGTTTCTGCTGTTCCTTGAACAAGCGTTTTTCCGGGAGCGCCAGGTGAACTCGTGCCATGTCCACGGGGCCGAGGGATGTTATCGTCCGGGAAAGCTCTCCCTGCAGCGCCCTGGTGTAGTTAACCTTCTGCACATAGTCTGTAAGGGCGAAACTCTGTTTGTCGAAGATCTCAAAGCCGACATCGTTGCCGGTGGGCAGGCCGTTGGCGGCCAGGTTGAGGCGTGTTTCGTGGAGAATGTCGGCCGGTATCCAGATATTTTTGCCATTGTTCTTCAGCTGATAGGCAATATTTTCCGCCTTGAGCCAGGCCACCACCGACGCCGCATCCTTTCCCGCCAGGTTGGCATAGAGCAGCTGGTAGTCCGCTGTTTTTCCCTGGAAGATAATGATGCCAAACAGTACCAGGGAGATGGCGACAACGCCGGCCAGGGCAAGTTTCCTGCTCAGCGGCCATTCCTTGACGAGGGAAATCAGGTTTTTACGCTCAGGGTGCCGGTCGGGGCTGGTTGCCGGAACATTGCTTTCTTCTGCCGGTAAATTTTCTTCTGCCATAAAAACTCTCCTGGGACTCTAGGAGTCTGTCGGATAATGGTCTTTTCCCCATATCTGCGGTATTTCCAGAAAATCAATGCTCGCAATATCAACTATATGACTGTGCTTGATTTCCTGAGAATGCCTTGATCTGAGAAAAAATGTCTATTATCCGACAGACTCCTGGTCTGAGATACTAGATCTGTATTCTCATTATTTCGTTATAGGCCTCCAGGGCCTTGTTGCGCATCTGAACGAGCATGCGGATGGCTATATCCGCTTCTTCGGTGGCGATCATGACCTCGTGCAGGTTGCCGGCCTGTCCGCCCTGCAGTTTCTGGATGGCCGTGTCGCCCTCGTTCTGGGCACGGCCGACCTGGTCGATGGTGTTTTGCAGAAGATCGCTGAAGGTCGAAGATGCTTGAGATACCTCGGTTCCATTGGTCTTTGCCAGAGGAAGCGGAAGAGAGCCGCCAGTTATAGGTGTGGTTTCCATGGTGTATTATCTCCCGATTTCAAGCGCTTTCATAGCCATCCGTTTGGCCGATTTGATGGCAGTGGCGCTGGCATTGTAGGACCGTGTCGCCGACATCATGTCGACCATTTCTTCGAGGAGGCTGATATTGGGCATGCTGACATAGCCATTTTCGTCGGCATCCGGGTGTTCGGGTTTGAACACTTTTTTGGGTGGATCAGTATCTTCCAGTATTTCTTTGACCTTAACTCCTTCGATACTACTTTTCATGCTGGAGTCGAGATAGTTCTTAAAGGACAGCGGCGCCGTTTCAAAGTGTACCGATTTGCGCTTATAGGGTCCGCCTTCAGGCGTCGAGGTCGTTTCGATATTGGCCAGGTTGGAGCTGATGGTGTTGAGGCGTATCGAATTGGCCTTGAGCGCCGATGCGCCGATTTGCATCGAGGTGAAAATATCCATGGTAGCCTCCCGGGCGGCGTATGCTACTGGCCGCCTTGAATCAAGTATTTTTTCAGAGTCAGTTTTTTGCTGAGAAGTTGTGCCGCCGTTTCATAGAGAAGCTCGTTGGTCGACAGCTCCAGCATTTCCTGGTCGAGACTGACGCCGTTGAGATCGCCGATTCCGGTGCTGTCCTTTTCTTTGACGATGCGGCCTCTGACACCGTCGATCGTCTGCGATGAAGTGGGGATATGTCCGGTATGCGTGGTTTTGAGGGAGAATGCTCCCTGTTGGATAACGTTGCTCAGCTCTTCCTCGAAGGTGAAGCGCGAGGGCGCATAGCCGGGTGTTTCGCTGTTGGCGATATTGGAAGCGATAACCTTCTCCTTTTCCGCGCGCAGATCAAGAACCTTGCTCAACAAGGTGATGTTCTGGTCTGTAAGTGAAAATGGCTTCATAATGGTACTCCGATCGGCCCCGGGGAAGGGGCGATGCTTTTGTGTTTATAACTGCTGGTTTAACTGGTAAAAATTCAATTCCCTCTCGGCCAGCTTTATCCACAGCGGGTCTTCTCCTTTCTCGACAATTTCTCTCAAGAGGTTTAACGAACTTTCCGTATCGCCTCCATCCTTCTTGATCATGGCAATTTTGTAGCGCACCTGCTCGGCGAATTTCTCATTATCAATCACTTCCCTGAGCAGTGGTTCCGCCTGCGTGTACCGCTCCATCTGGAAATAACTTTCACCAAGCATGAACAGAGAGTCTTCGCTGAGCCCGGGGGCAGACTGCAGCATGGGTTCGAGGGTGTCGATGACCTCCCTGTAGCGGCTGGCGGTAAAATAGAGCGTGGCCGCTATTTCAATGGACTGCAGCCTGACGGGGAGGCTATCGGAGCCAACAAGCTCCAGTGCCTCGTCGTTTTTGCCGGAGGCCATCAGCGCCCGCAGTAACAGCAAATTGATCTCCTCTCGGTCTTTTCCCCCGGGGTAGTTGTAGATATATTGGGTGGAGAATTCCTCGACGAGATCATAGTCTCCCTGAGCGTAGAGTATGGAGAGCAGGGGGCGGTAGTAGTTTTCCTCCTCCTCCGATCCGGCCGTTCGCAACAAATAGAGATAGAGCTTCTGCGCCTCGCTGAAAATTCCCAGTTCGTGATAGGCATTGGCCAGCAGGCCGAGCAGTTCCATATCAATCCATCTGTTCTGGAAAAATTCCCTGTTTTTCTTGGCGAGAACTATCGCCTCGACATACTGTTCGGCTGACAGCAGTTCTTCCAGCTGTCCGGGCAGAATCTCTATGAGAAGCGCCTGGGCGGTCTTCTTGAGATTGCCGGCGCCGAACTCCCGCAGAAAGTCGAGCAGCAGGTCTACGCTTTTCTCCTTGTCGCCAAGCTCCGAATAGACGATGGCCTCCTTCAGCGCCGCCTCCTCCGCCACTGTTCGGTCTGTGGCGTTTTTAGCGAGATCACGGTAATACTCGAGGCTGGTCCGCCGCCAGCTCGGCTGGGAGAGATAACGCACGTCGGTTTTTTTCAGCGAGGCCCTGAAACCGGCATCGGTGTTGGGATAGGTGTCTTCGATCCGGGAAAAAACGACGTACATTTCACCGGCGCTCTTGAAACGGAGATCAGCCATGGCCTTTTTCAGACTGATCATGCTCAAATGTTCTTTTTTTTCGACCAGGCCGCTGAGCATGTCGAAACATTGCGAGGCCTGCGCATATTTTTTCTGGTGGTAGAGGGTGTTGCAGTAACCGTTTAACGAGTGCGGATGGCTCTCGAGCACCTCCTGGTCTTCGAGAAGCTGGTAGCCCACGTATGCCTTTATCAGGGATCCTGCGGCAAACCAGTAATCAGCCTGCCGCAGGTCCTTGAGGCGGGCGAGTTGAGGCGAAAAGGCGATATTGTCCTTTTGCAGAAGCTCCGACGCCCTTGCCAGATGGTCGGTCATCAGGGCCATTTCAATTTGCGAAAGAACGATAAACGGTGACAGGGCAAAGTCGTCGTCGAGGTTTTCCGCCAGCTCACGCAGCAGATAGTCGGCAACGAAGGGGTCTTCATGTTCTGCCCGCAGGAGGCTCAGAAGATAGGCGGAGGCGATTCCCGTATACTCCTGCCGGTATTTTTCCTGCAGAAGGTAGAGCTGCTTGTAGCCATTTTGAAAGTCTCCGGCTCTGAGAAGCGTTTCGCCGTAGGTAAGGGCGAGCTGTTTGCGGGTCTCTTCCTCTGCCGATGAGTTTATGAGATCGAGAAGGACGGGCAGCAGTTCCTTCCATTTTTCCTGGGCAGAGAGGCTGAAGACCTCGGCTGAAAGAATG
>JBEPWT010000151.1:0-7320 GCA_041642275.1 Desulfopila sp.
GATCTCTTCCTGCTCAGCGTCGACAAGGATCTTTCCTATGGCGAGAGAAAAATGCTCGATACCGCCAAGGGACTGCTCGTCAAGGAGCTGTCACTGGCACGGAAGGTCGACGAGCGCAATATCAGCAGCGAAATCGAAACAATCTTTTCCTAAGCTCCGGACCCGGACTGGATTTTCAGTTCATTCTCTCTAACCGCGCGTGTTTGATGGCAACCGAGGAACATCAGTCTGCCGAACGGGCCGCCGGCGTGCCTGTAGCCCTCACCATCGCCCCGGAAAGCGCCGGCCAGCGACTGGACCACAGTCTGGTTCTGGCCTTGCCGCAGTTGTCGAGGTCACGGCTTTCACAGGCAATCAAGCATGAACATATCCTGGTTAACGGCGAACCTTCCAAGGCCAGTCGAAAACTGCACCCTGGCGACCGCATAGAGGGCTGGGTGCCCGAGACGGACGAGCTGCGGGTTGAACCGCAGAAAATCGCCTTCGATGTTGTTTTTGAAGACGACTATCTGCTGCTTATCTCCAAGCCGCCGGATCTGGTCGTTCATCCGGCACACGGCAATGCCGACGGCACCCTGGCCAACGGGCTGCTCCACCACTGCCGTTCGCTTGGAGACGTCGGCGACCGGCTGCGCCCCGGCATTGTCCACCGGCTCGATAAGGATACCTCGGGAATTATGGTGGTTGCCAAAACAGCCGAGGTACACCGTCAACTCGTCGATATCTTCAAGGCCAGAGAGGTGGAAAAAAAATACCATGCCCTGGTTCATGGGGTGATGTCACAGCCCGGCGGCAGGATTGTCGCCCCCATCGGCAGGCATCCGGTCAATCGACAGAAGATGGCGATACGGGAGGATGGCGGCAAGCATGCGGCCACCAGCTGGGCGGTCCGGGAAATATATGGCGGCAGGTTCAGTCTGCTCGAAATAACAATCGAAACCGGCCGTACTCATCAGATTCGCGTGCATTTGGCCTCCCTGGGCCATCCGGTTGCCGGTGATGAACTCTACGGCACCGCCAGGGGGCAGGCGCGGTTTCCCCGACAGATGCTGCATGCCTCGAGCCTTGGATTCAGGCATCCGGTGACCGGCTCACGGCTGGCCTTCAACGCGCCTCTGTGGCAGGATATGCAGGATATTCTCGAGACGATGAACAGCAGCGAAGGTATGGGATGAACATTGCGGTGACAGGCAGCATAGGTTCCGGCAAGAGTGTCGTCGCCCGCGAGTTGGCGGTGCGTATGGGGGCCAAGTACTGCAATGCCGATCTGGTGTGCCGGGAGCTTCTGGAAAAGGACGCCCCGGGGTGGAAACAGTTTGTTCTCCGCTGGCAGTCAAGCTATCTCGATGCCGAAGGCCATATCGACCGGGCTGCATTGCGCCGGGCCATCTTCGCCGACGACCGGCTGCGCCGCGAACTCGAGAACATTCTTCATCCTTTGGTTCGCCAGCATCTGCAGGATTTGATGGGACAGTGCCGGCGTCAGGGAAAACATCTGGTTGCCGAGATCCCACTACTTTTCGAGAGCGGCTGGCAGCAGGAATTCGATCGTGTCGTCACCGTCTACGCCGAACCGGAAACCTGTATACGCAGGGTGATGGCAAGAGACGTCGTCCCGCGGCGACAGGTGGAGCAGGCGCTGTCTGCGCAAATGGATATCGATGAAAAAGCAGAGGCCGCAGATTATGTGGTCGACAACAGCCAATCCCTGGAACGCACCCTGCTGGCGGTAGATGCTTTGGCAGAAGAGCTCCTGGGCTAACCACGTCTTTCAATGCCTGCAATATCAGCTCGAGGGGCTCTCTCAGGGGCTGTCTAGGGGCTGCGCCGGATTTCCCCAAAAGGCCCTGCTCCACGGGAAAGGCTCGAAGGGTGCGGGGAATGCCAGACGAGTATGCAAGCTGCCGGCGCAGGTAGTGTAAGCCGGGTTTTCCCGCCGGCCAGGGCATTGCAATCCGCCGATTATGCGCCCTGGCGTCATTATGATAAACAGTCTTTTTTGCGGGAAAAACACTTGACAGGTAGAAAGGGACGACGTATAAGAGAACAACAGCCGGAAAGAGTATCCTGCCCTGGATAATCAATACTATCTATGCCGCAAATGTATATCAGAGATCTTGGCCGCCACTGGGCCGTTAATAAGACCTGTTGCATATAAAAATCACTCTAAACCAGTCTAAAACAACACCCAGCTCTGCTCAACGCGCATATAGATGTGCCTATTCCGTCCCGGGGATAAGTGCATTACCGATCCTGGCAACACCTGCCATGATTGCCTGGTGAAACCAATTCTACAGTGAATATATAATCGATGATTTTCATACACCGCTATGAAGTAAAAGGAGAAAGCCATAAATGAATTTAGCGGAGCTAAAGATCAAAAAAATTGGTGACTTAGTAAAGCTTGCACGTAACTATAATGTCGAAGGATACAGTGGCATGCGCAAGCAGGAGCTGATCTTCGCTCTTTTGCAGGCCCAGGCCGACAAAGAGGGGCAGATGCGCGGCAATGGCGTCCTCGAAATTCTGCCGGACGGCTTCGGCTTTCTGCGGGCTCCCGATTACAACTATCTGCCCGGACCTGACGATATTTACGTTTCTCCATCCCAGATTCGGCGGCTTAATCTGCGCACCGGCGATGTCATAGAGGGACTGGTACGGGCCCCCAAGGAAGGCGAGCGGTATTTCGCCCTGCTCAAGGTGGAAAGTGTCAACTTCGATCCGCCCGACGCCGTCAAGCAAAAAACGATCTTCGGCAATCTTACCCCCCTCCATCCTAACGAAAAATTCAATTTGGAATGGCAAAGCGATAACTATTCGATGCGTCTGATGGACATGTTCTGCCCCATCGGCAAGGGACAGCGCGGACTGCTGGTGGCTCCGCCCCGTACGGGAAAGACTGTTTTAATGCAGAAGATAGCCAACTCCATCGTTCGCAACCATAAGGAGGTGTATCTCATTGTCCTCCTTATCGACGAAAGACCGGAGGAGGTAACGGAGATGGCGCGTACCGTCAAGGCGGCGGAGGTGGTCAGCTCGACCTTCGATGAACCGCCGCAGCGCCATATACAGGTTGCGGAGATGGTCATCGAAAAGGCCAAGCGGCTGGTGGAACACAAAAGGGACGTGGTTATTCTTCTTGACAGCATCACCAGGCTGGCGCGGGCCTACAATACCGTCACTCCCTCGAGCGGCAAGATTCTCTCAGGCGGTGTCGAGGCCAACGCCCTTCATCGGCCCAAGCGGTTCTTCGGGGCTGCCCGGAATATAGAAGAGGGCGGCAGTCTCACCATCATGGCGACGGCCCTGGTCGAGACCGGCAGTAAAATGGACGAGGTCATCTTTGAAGAGTTCAAAGGCACCGGTAACATGGAGCTCATTCTCGACAGAAAAATGTCGGATAAGCGCATTTTTCCGGCGATGGACATCAAGCGCTCCGGAACCCGGAAGGAAGATCTGCTGCTCGATGCCGAATTCATCAACCGCATATGGATTCTGCGCAAGCTGCTGGCCTCCATGAATCCCGCCGACGGTATGGAATTTCTCATCGACAGGTTGAAGCAGTCGAAGACCAACAATGATTTTCTCGATTCGATGAACAGTTGATTTTTACTGCCGGATGCGTAGTATATACAAGGCATGTGAATATGTTTGTGACTGTTTTCTGTTGAAAAAAATCTTTGACAGGGTATACTGTCAAATTTGCATTTTCGCACATGCGCAGGCGCAGAAGGCCCTGTGTCGCTAGAGGTAAATGATCATCAAGGAGTGAGGAATATGAAACCCGATATCCATCCGCAATATAACAAAATCAAAGCTGTCTGTGCCTGCGGCAACGAGTTCGAGCTGGGCAGCGTCGACAAGGCCATGAGCGTCGAGATCTGCTCCGCCTGTCATCCTTTCTTCACCGGCAAGCAGAAACTTGTGGATACAGCCGGGAGAATTGAAAAATTCAAAAAACGATACGCCAAACATTTCGAAAACAAGAAAGCATAGCAGTATTTTCCACGTGGGGATTCCCATGCTGGTCGTAATGACGGAAGTCCGCAGCACTGTATATTGCTGTGGACTTTTTTCATTTATTCACCACCGTCACCTCCTTCTCTGCCGCCACTGTCATGTTCACCAAATTTGAAGAATTAGAAGAAAAGATCTCAAACCTGGAAGGACGGCTTTCCGATCCGTCGTTGATGGGCGATCAGCAGGAGTATCAAAACGTCGTTCGCGAACATTCGCAGCTGACCAGGCTCAACGAGTTGTATGCCAAATTCAGGAAGATCGAAGAGAATATCGCCGGCAATCAGTCGCTTATTCACGATCCCAAGGAAGACAGCGAACTCAAGGATATGGCCCGGGAGGAGAACGAGGAGCTGCTGCAGAAAAAAGAGAAACTGGAAAAACAGATCCGTGTCTTTCTGCTGCCCAAGGACCCCAACGATGAAAAGAACACCTTCCTGGAAATTCGTGCCGGTACCGGCGGTGACGAGGCAGCTCTTTTTGTCGGTGATCTTTTCAGGATGTATTGCCGCTATGCAGAAAACGAAGGATGGCGGGTTGAAGTCATGGCCTCCAGTCCTCTTGGCATTGGCGGCTTCAAGGAAATTATCGCCCTGATCAGCGGCGACAACGTCTACTCCAAGCTCAAATACGAAAGCGGTGTCCACCGGGTGCAGCGGGTGCCTGAGACCGAAACGCAGGGCAGGATACACACCTCTGCGGTAACCGTCGCCATCCTGCCGGAAGCTGATGAGGTCGATTTGAAAATCGACATGAATGAACTCAAGTTCGATGTCTTCAGATCCTCGGGACCGGGCGGCCAGAGCGTCAATACCACCGACTCTGCCGTGCGCATAACCCACCTGCCCACCGGCCTTGTGGTTACCTGCCAGGACGAAAAATCCCAGCATAAGAACAAAGCCAAGGCGCTGACAGTCCTGCGCGCCAGGCTGCTTGACCAGCTGGAACAGGAGCACCACGATAAAATCAGCCAGGACAGAAAAACCCAGGTCGGCAGCGGAGACCGGAGCGAACGTATCCGCACCTATAATTTTCCCCAGGGCAGAATGACCGATCATCGCATCAACCTGACGCTTTACAAACTCGAACTGATAATGAACGGCAAGCTCGATGAGGTGATCCATCCGCTCATAGCGCATGACCAGGCGGAAAAGCTCAAGGCCCTGGAGTAATCGGCTCCTGCCGGTCCCGTGGTTTCAGCGCAGCCAGCGCATCGAGGTGGCCGACGCCTTATACCCATCCCGGCGGCTTCGATGACCTTTTACGAGACCGACATGGAGATAGCCAGCCTTTTGGAAGAGGGAACCAGGCTCCTGGCAGAAAGCGGCGTCGAAGACGCCGCCACCGATGCCCGTCTGCTCCTCGGTCACTGTCTCGGCAAATCGAGAACCGAGCTGTATCTTTCCGGGCGTGAGCGTGTCGGCCCGGCAGACATGGCGCGATTTTCCGAGTATATACGAAGGCGATGCAGACGTGAGCCCGTGGCCTATATCGTTGCGGAGCAGGAGTTCTGGTCGCTGCCTTTCCAGGTAAACAGCAGCGTCCTCATTCCTCGACCGGAAACGGAGTTTCTGCTGGAAACGGTACTGGCCAAAGTCGCTGCAACCAGTCAGCCCCAAAGACGGTGCCTTGACCTCTGTTGCGGCAGCGGCGTCATCGCCGCCGTGCTGGCCCGGGAACTTGGAGCGCCGGTGACGGCGGTCGACCTGTCGCCTGCGGCATTGAGGCTGGCCAGGAAGAATTGCCGTCGACATGATGTGGGCGCCCTGGTATCGTTTCTGTGCGCCGATCTTTTCGAGGCGCTTTCGCCGGAGTCGGCATTTCCCCTGATCGTCACCAATCCGCCCTATGTCGCCAGAGCCGAGATAAAAAGCCTCCTGCAGCCTGAAGTCGCCGGTTACGAACCTCACCTGGCCCTGGATGGCGGCGGCGATGGTCTGGCGCTCATTCGCCGGATAGCCGACCGGGCACTGGCCTATCTCGCACCCGGCGGCATGCTGTTCATGGAGTTTGGCTGCAGTCAGGGCGCAGCCGTGGCCGCTTTGTTCACGGCGGCGTCTCGGCAAGGGCGGTTTTTTCAGGACATTGAAATAGTGAAGGACTATAGCGGCAGAGACAGAGTTCTTTATGGCAGGGCAAATTTTTACCGTGAATGAGATATGGAAAAACTGATACTAGAGGGCGGCGTCCCCCTGATGGGCGAATTGAAAATAAGCGGCGCCAAAAACGCCGCCCTGCCGCTTATCGCGGCCACCCTGCTGGCTCCGGGGGTGCACAGGCTGGGCAATGTTCCCGATTTGCGCGATACCAGGACCTTTCTCAAACTCATGCAGAACCTCGGCGTCGAGTGGAATTACGACGGCTACAGTCTCGAAATCGACAGCACCCGCCTTCTCGTCTCCGAAGTCTCCTACGACCTGGTTAAAACCATGCGGGCTTCGGTGCTGGTGCTGGGACCGCTGCTTGCCCGTCACGGCCGGGCCAGGGTTTCGCTGCCGGGCGGCTGCGCCATAGGCGAGCGGCCCATCGATTTCCACATCCGCGGTTTCGAGCAGATGAACGTCGAGGTGCGGCTCGAGCAGGGGTATGTCGACGCGGAAGTGCGCGGCGTCATGGAAGGCGGTGTCGTCTACTTCGATATTCCTTCGGTTACCGGAACGGAAAATATTCTCATGGCGGCAACCCTTGCCCGCGGCACGACGATTATCAAAAACGCCGCCAAGGAGCCCGAAGTGGGCAATCTCATTGATATGCTCACGGGTATGGGCGCCGATATCGAAGGCAAGGACAGCGACAAAATTACCATACGCGGCGTCGACAGGCTCAGCCCCGGCTGCTGCGATATCATACCCGACAGGATCGAAGCCGGAACCTATCTCATAGCTGTTGGCGCCACCGGCGGCGAGGCAACTATCTCTGAGTGCAATCCCTCTCATCTGCCGAGTCTTTTGGAAAAACTGCGTAAAGCGGGTTTTCTGCTTGAGGAATCGAAAACCGCCATCCACATAGTTTCTCCGCGGCAGGGCAACGGCAGCCGCATCAAAAGCGCCAATATCAAAACCATGCCGTATCCCGGATACCCGACCGACCTGCAGGCCCAGTTCATGGCCTTGATGACCATCAGCCAGGGGGTTTCCGTCATCAATGAAACCATATTCGAAAACAGGTTCATGCATGTTGCCGAACTCCGACGCCTGGGGGCCGATATCCAAATCGACGGTCATACTGCCATTATCAGCGGCAGAGGGGCAAGGGGGCTGATTGGCGCGCCGGTGATGGCCACCGATCTGCGGGCCAGTTCTT
>JBEPWT010000152.1:0-7312 GCA_041642275.1 Desulfopila sp.
AGGGTGCCCTTTTCACGGGTATCTGCAGCCAGGACGGCTGCAGTTAAGCCCCCAGGGATGGGTTTATGGCGTCCCGGGAAAAGGGCACCCTGTCTCAAAATATGTTGCTGAACATTAGGGGTAATCATGTTTTTGTTTATGGCTTCAATCATAAAATTTCGCATACTTGTGCTGCAGGTATTATTGTTTTCCACAAGAAGAGGAGTCGGTTTTTCTCCAATCATGCCGCCGGATAAAGGAGGAGGTTTCATGGCTCGCGGTCAGGTTTTTCAGGTACGCAACGGTCGTTTTCAGTTTATCTGCGGCCAGTGCAAGGCCAAACGGCACCTGCCGGTGCCCCCGGCCAGCCGCAGACGCAGCGTTCGCTGCCATAAATGCGGCGCGCAGCAGCGTTGTCTTTTAAACCGCAGAGACCAGGCGCGGGAACGTCAGAGCGGCAAGATCGTTATGGTTCTGAGGTCAGGAAAGGAGATAGCTGCCGATCTGCACGATATCTCCTCAAAGGGCCTGGGCTGCGATGTCCATCCACGGGATGCGAGGACAATCAGCCTCCGGCAGGAGGTCAAGTTCAAGTGCAGCTGGAGCCCGCAGCTTCTCGAGGGCAAACGTTATGTTGTCAAAAACATCCTGGGCAGCCGCATCGGCTGTATCAACCTGACGCCTGGAAAATAGGCTGAGCAGGCAGCGCCGGTGGAGCATTTCTGTCCGGTCAGGCAGGACAGGCGCTTCCGGAACCCTGGCACGGCAATAGCGAAGAGCAATGAAAAGAGAAGAACAGTGTCAAGCCAAATATCTTTCTCCAACAGTACGGCCGCTGCCGGCATTGGCGCTCGCTCCCCGCGGCCTGGCAGTTTGCCAGGTCTTCCGCCTGCTGAAGAAGGAGCCATGTTCAAAATCGGGAATACTATTTGCATTTCCCTACTACAGAACCTTGTAGATCTGATTTTGAATATTGTACGCAGGAGGACGACATGATACTCGGTGATATTTTACTGGCACTGATTCTAGGGGTTTTATTTGCTGCACTTTTTGGAGGTATCGCCCGCGGGAGAAGAGATATGCCCGGCATCGTACCCATCTTCATCATCTTTTTTCTTTTTGCCTGGGCAGGGGGGCTCTGGCTCAGGCCCGTGGGACCGCCAATTCTCGGCATGTACTGGGCTCCTGGTCTTCTTCTTGTTGTCCTTATCTTCCTGCTGCTTGCAGCCGTTGTCAGAGGACCGACCCGAACTCGAACCGATGTCGAGAAGAAAATCGCCGTAGAGAGGGCCACTGCCACTGTCATTGGTATAACCTTCTGGTTTCTTATCGGCCTGCTTCTCCTCGCCATACTTGCCGGATATGTGAGTTGATCACCTTTTTTACCGGCGGCAACCACCGGGCAGCACGGAGAACCCGCTCTGAACAGTCCGCCGTACCACAGCTCAAATACAACGGGTTGTGCAGGCATTTTACACAGGAGGTCGGGGCATGGATTCTCTCGGTAACATTCTCGTCGTCGACGATGAAAAAATTTTCTGCACCGTACTTGCCACCTCCCTGGAGCACAGAGGCTATACGGTCACAAGCGCCCTCAGCGGTAAAGAGGCGATCGAGGCGTTCAATGCCGAATATTTCGATGCGGTGATAACGGATTTGCAGATGCAGGAGATTGACGGCTACGACGTAGCCGACCATGTCAAGGCACATTCCGCCCAGACCACGGTAATACTCATTACCGGCGGCGACTGCGCCAGGATAGAAGACGAAGCACTCAAGCACGGGGTGGACGTGCTCTTTCAGAAGCCTTTCGCCGTCGAAGACCTGTTGCCGCATCTGCCGCCGTCAAAAAACCACACTCGCCATTCCCGACAGAGAACACCGCCAAAGAACAATTGCAATGCCGGCAAGGATACCTAATCGGCCTGAAGGATTTTGGCATGCCGCCGGCTTTTTTCTTTCCGCGCTTGCAATAACCGCCGGCCACCAACCTTTTTAGAGAATGTATCTTTCAATTTTCTATTTATGGCCCCATACTTACAAAAGGCGATTGAAGAGGCCGCGGGCCGCAGGACTCGCTGATATACCCGTGCAGGCAGAGAAAAATCATCCGTTGCCAAAAGTGCAGCAACCGTCACCAGCGCAGGCGGGCGAAGCAGACCGGCCCGGGCATCGGCCGGCTGCGTTTCCACACTATTGAGAGGTTACTCTTGCTGAATAGTCCGGGAAAGAAAATACGGCGTCTGCGCCACATCTTCAGCCGCAGCGAATGGGCCGCCAAATATCTCCAGCTGCAGGAATACGAGCGCCCGGGTGCGCAGGCGCACGCTCCAGGCGTTATCATCATCCAGATCGACGGCCTTGGATACGACCGGCTGCTGCAGGCCATCGACAGAAGGAAAATGCCTTTTCTCCAGCGCCTTATACAGCGGGATAATTTCGTTTTGAGGAAATTCTACTCCGGCCTCCCCTCTACCACCCCCGCCGTGCAGGCCGAACTTTTCTACGGAATCAAAAGCGCCATACCCGCCTTTCAATACTATGACCGTGAAACACAGAAGAAACGCACCATGTTCGACGCCGAGGCCGCCGATGCCGTAGCACACAAACTCGACTCGGCCGCCGAGGGACTGCTCGCCGGCGGCAGTTCCTATTCCAATATCTTTGCCGGCGGCGCCCGGGAGGCGCCGTTCTGCATCCAGTCCATGAAGCTGCAATCGCTCTTTGACGGTATACGGCCGAGAAGAATCGCCTGGTTCATCCTCATCAATCTGGAAAAAATCATCCGGGCAACGGCCCTGTTTCTGCTGGAAATAGTGTTGGCGTGCTACGACTTTGTTCGCGCGCTTTTCCGGGGAAGAAATCCGTTTCTCGAGTTTCGATTCATTTTTTCCCGCATTGGTGCCGCCATTGCCCTGCGGGAGCTGATACGAATGCACGTCAAAATAGATATTGCCCGCGGACTGCCGATTATTCATGCCAACTTCATTGGCTACGACGAACATGCACACCGACGCAATCCGGATTCGGCTTTTGCCCTGAGAACTCTCAAAGGCATTGACGCCGCCATACGAGATATCGTTTCCACCGCCATTCGCTCGGAGCGTCGGGACTATCAGGTATTTATCTACTCCGACCATGGCCAGGAGCGGGTAACCCCCTTCGCCTCCGAAAACGCGGAAACCATTCATGAAGCAGCGGCACGAGTCTTCAGTTTCGGCACGCTCGCCGACCATAGGGTCGCCGAAGAAGAGCCGACGATCGCGGCTCTCAACCTGCACGGATACCCCTTGTCCTTATTGCGCAAGTCTTCGCCGGACTCAGCGCGGCAACCGGCAGATGACGCATATGACCCGGCCGTAATTCACATAACCGCCATGGGGCCTTTGGGGCATATTTATTTACCCTGCGAAGTCGACGGCGGCGAAATGCTTGAATACGGCCGCCAACTGGTGATGCAAGGCGGGATTCCGCTGGTCTTTTTTGTTCGCGGCAACAGGGTTATCTGCGTCACGGCAGCCGGCGACGGGGAACTGTCGGACATGGCGGCGGAAGCCTTCGGCAGGGACCACCCCTTCCTCGAACAGCTGTGCGAGGATATGGAAATGCTCTGCCGCCATGCCAACGCCGGTGATTTCATTATCTCCGGCCATAGACCATCTGGTCCTTCACTCAGTTTCGCCGTTGAAAACGGAGCTCACGGCGGCCCCGGAACAGGAGAAACCAAGGCCTTTGTCATTCTTCCCGATATGGTCTCCGGCGTTTCGCAGGATTCTCTCAGAGCTGACGATCTGCGCCAGCAGATCATGTACGCTCGCAAAAAGGGGCCGTTGCCGCCTCTGCCTGTTGACAAGCCGCCGCCGAAACACCCGCAGACCCTCACCGTCATGACCTACAATATCCACAGCTGTCTCGGTGTGGACGGCAAACTGTTTCCCGCCCGCATAGCCCGCATAATCGCCAGGTCTTCCCCGGATATCGTCGCCCTGCAGGAGGTCGACAGGAACATGGCCCGAACCGGTACCAGCGATCAACCGAAAATAATCGCCGAACGGCTCGGCATGCACAGCTGCTATTTTCCGGTATGGCAAATTGACGGCGGCGAATATGGACTGGCCGTGCTGAGCAGATTTCCGGTGATAGACAAACACTGTCTCTACCTGCCCGGCCTTGGCTCTGCCGCTTACACCGAAAAACGGGGCATCCTCTGGACGACCCTGCAGACGGCAAACGGGCGGCTGCACCTGCTCAATACCCATCTCAGCCTTGTTCGCCGGGAAAGACTGCTGCAAATTCGCCATATTGCCGACACCATCATAGCCGATGCCATACCACCGTCGGAACCACTGATTCTCTGCGGCGATTTGAACGCCGGCATCAATTCGCCTACCTACGGCATCCTTGCCACACGACTGCGGGACTGCCAGAAAATCCATACGCATATCCCGCCGGAGCCGACGTTTTTTTCCTCCTATCCGCTGTTGAGGATCGACCATATTTTTCATTCCCATCATCTTGCACCGGCGGCGATAGAGGTGATCAGCGACTGGGAATGCAGGCTGGCCTCCGACCACCTGCCCCTTCTGGCGACCCTGTTCCACGACCCACGGAGGCTGGGCGCTGCATGAACAACCGCTCTTATCAGAAACGGCCCTTGAAAGCCATCATCCTCATCTCTGTGCTGGTGCTCTGTGTTGCCGCAGGAATCTATATCGTCGCCTACCACGATCCGGTACAGGCTTTGGAAATGTATCTCAAGGAACAGATACACCCTCTGGTATTCCTCTGTTTCATGGCGGTATTGCCCATTATCGGCGCTCCCATATCCATCTTCCTGGTGCTGGTCGGCATACAGTTCGGCCTTGTCACCGGAATTGCCGTCACTGCTGTCTGCATGGCCTTCCACATGGCCGCCTCTTACTATCTCGCCAATTCCTTCCTCTATAAATGGCTGGCGGCGCTGCTGCGCCTGTTCAACATCACCCTGCCCAACTTCGTCGGCCGTCTGAACAAGCGGACCGCCTTCGTCTTCATGCTGATCCCCGGCGTTCCCTATGTGGTCAAGAACAATGTACTGGCGCTCTCAAAGATGGATTTTTCCACCTATATGCTCATTAACTGGACGGCGCAGTTCGGCATGAGCATCCCGCTGATCATCGTCGGACGGGCCGTGGTGGATTTGAACATCTACGTAATGGCTGCGGCAGCGGCGTTACTGCTGCTCCTGTATCTGATCCAGTATCTGGCGAAACGAAGGTACGCGCAGCCGTTAGATGAGGTGAAAGCCGTCGAAGAAAAATGATGCTGATGACCTAGAAGCCTCAGCCTATCACATATTGGCGGACTGGAGGTGCTTATCTCACGGATCTTAGCAGCCTGGACAGCGTAAGCGTTGCTTTTTTGTGGAAGGTAGTATTCAATTGACAGAAAGAAGAACAGCATTGAGGAGAACAGTACCATGAAGTGTAATCGACCCATTGCAGCAGCCCTGACCGCCCTGGTCCTCGCCTTCCCCTCCACCGGCGCGGCGGCAAAGGAAAATACCGTATCCATTCGTCTCGACGCAGGTTTCATCATCTCCGGCAGTGCCGACAACCTCGATCCGGACGGGTCGGACAAATATATCGCCGATCTCGACTCCTCCGCCGATATGGAGTACACTTTTATACCCGTCATCCTGCCGACGGCGGAGTGGGATATCGGCCAGCCAGGCGATCTTGTCCTTTTCTTCAACAGCGGGCAGCGCATCATCGATTCCGCCGGCGGACCGATTTTCAATGTCGGCGCCGGTTATCCGGTAGCCGGAACGGCGGATCTCGAGTTCAATCTCTTCTTTTCGTTCTTCGATGAAGTCTGGGAAAATCCCTACCTCACCGGCGAAGCCCGAAGTTCTTCGGATACGACGAAGTACGGCGTCTCCCTGGCAGCCAAGAATCTTTTCGGCTCCGGTGTCGGCCTTACCGTCGCCTATATGGACGATGATGTCGAAGACGACCTTCTCGCCGAAGTTCAGCCGCAACTGGCCCGGGACGGCTCCGTCTATGCCGTGAGGGCCGAATACAGCCATGAGCTTTCCCCCGCCCTTGCGCTTGGTCCGCAGTTGACCGTCATCAAAGGCGACTACCATGGTGAGAGTTCCTCCTACACCCAGTATACAGGGAGTCTCAAAGGCACCTACCGCAGCGCGCAGCTGTCCATCTCTCCGGAGATATATTACGGCAACCGCGAATTCGACCAGACCGATCCGGTCTTCAGCATCACCCGCGAGGACGACATCTACGGCGTCAAGGCCATGCTCTTCTACAGTGCCCCCTTTGGCTTGCAGAACTGGTCGCTGGTGAGTATCCTGGGCTTTGAAAACGGTGAGAGCAGCATTGACTTTTACCACACGGAGGCGGCCAGCCTCGGTGTGTTTCTCAGCTATGCCTTCTGATCACCGGAGATCACCGGCTAGTCGGCAGCCGCAAGCCCCGTGGCCTTGAAGTGGGGCTTGACAGCTCAAAAAATTAGAGGAAAACGTTCTTGCAAGACCTTACCTTTCCGGCCGAGGGTGCTGATATGCAGCCAGCCTTCCAGCCATCAGCTCCAGGACCGAGATGACTCCACCTGCCAACCCCGCAAGAGACCGCGCCCTCGAACGCTCAGCTCTGATTGTCGCCACCCTGACCTCCTTTATGGGGCCTTTCATGATCTCCTCGGTCAGTGTGGCACTGCCGGACATCCAGCAGGATCTGCAGATGAACGCCGTGCAGTTGAGCTGGGTCGCCACCGCCTACCTGCTGGCCGTGGCGGTGGGGCTGGTGCCGGCAGGGAAAATCGCCGACATCCGCGGCCGCAAAAAGGTTTTTGCCGCCGGCCTGGCGGTCTATACTGTGGGCTCAGGCCTGGCGCTGCTGGCAGACAGCGCCGCTTTGCTTATTGCCACCCGCGTTGTCCAGGGGCTGGGTGCTGCCATGTTCGTGACCACCGGCATGGCCATTCTGACGTCTATCTTTCCGCCGAAGGAACGGGGCAGGGTCATTGGCATATACGTGGCCGCCGTCTATATAGGTCTTTCCGTCGGACCTTTTGCCGGCGGCCTGCTCACCGAACACTTCGGCTGGCGCAGCATCTTTTTGCTCATGCTGCCCCTGGGAATCTTTTCTTTTCTGCTCACTCTTTTCTATCTCAGGGGGGAATGGCTGGGGGAGGCCGGTCAACGATTCGATGTCTTCGGCTGCCTTCTCTATGTCGGCGCCATTCTGGCTCTGGTCTACGGCGCCACCCGGCTGCCGACGATTACGGGCATCCTCCTGGCAGCCTTCGGCGTTTTGCTGTTCGTCACATTTTTCAG
>JBEPWT010000153.1:0-7302 GCA_041642275.1 Desulfopila sp.
GGGGTCGGTTTTCCTTTTCTCGCATATGCCGATCGAGCAACTCGACAGACAACTGGTTCTGCTCAGCAACCAGTCCGAAACCTCCGTCTTTCTGGTGAAAATAATCCTCGAAGAATACTACAGCCTGCAGCCGCAGTACATCACCGGCGGCGTCACCGGCGATTTGAGCGGTTCCTGTCAGGCCGTTCTGGCCATAGGCGACGACGCCCTGCGCCTTGTTACCGGCGGCAAATATGCTTACCAGTATGACCTGGGAGAGATCTGGCATCAGCGTACCGGCCTGCCCTTCGTCTTCTCGGTCTGCGTTGTCCGGGAAAGTTTCTGCCGTGAGCACGGGGCGCTGGTGAAGCGGGTGCGCCGGCAGCTCATTTTCTGCCGGCAGCAGGGCAGGGAGCAAATGGGCCGTATATGTGAACGGGTGGCGTCGCGCATTCCCATCGATTACCACAAATGCTACAGGTATCTGCAGGCTCTGGAATATGACCTTGGAGAAAAAAAATGTCTGGCACTGGAAAAGTTTTTCGGTTTTCTTGTGACCAGAAATGAAGCCAGTGTTCAGTCTCTGCCGCTGAGGTTTTTTCCCGAAGACGAGAATTTCGAAGACGACACTTTTGAAGACAGCGGTGATGACCATGACGCTATCAATTGAAAAGAGGAAAATACTCATAGCCGTGACCGGCGCCAGCGGCATGCTCTTTCTCCAGTCCTTTACCCGACTGCTTATGGCGGCCGGCGAGGCTGTGACCGTGCATGGGATCTGTTCGCCCTCGGGAGAGCAGGTGCTCAGGCACGAACTTGGCCTGGGACCAGACGAACTCCAGGGTATTTCCGCCTGGTTCAGAAGCGATGATTTCGCCGCTGCGCCTTCATCGGGATCCAGCGGCTATGATGCCATGGTCATCCTGCCCTGCACCATGGGAACCCTGGGGGCCATAGCCGCCGGCCTGAGTCAGAACCTGATCCACAGGGCAGCCGATGTCATGCTCAAGGAACGGAAGAAGCTGGTGCTTGCCGTCAGGGAGACGCCGCTGAACCGCAGCCACCTCAAAAATATGCTTGCCGTGGACGAGGCGGGCGGGATAATCTTTCCGCCGATGCCGGCCTATTATTTGAAGCCGAAAAACCTCGACGAGGCTGCGCTGACCTATTGCTGGCGGCTGGCGGAACATATAGGTATTCGTGTCGACAACAGAAAAAGATGGGAAGGTGATGAAATTACATAAGAAAGTGAGTGTCTTGCTTGAAATGATCAAGTTCAAGCTCACCATTTTCGCCATGCCTTTCGCCCTTATGGGGGCATTCCTCGCCGCCGAGGGCGTGCCCGGGCCGGCCGTTTTTTTCTGGATAATTGTGGCCATGGTCGGCGCCCGCACGGCGGCGATGGGATTCAACCGCATCGTCGATCGCCAATATGACAAGGCCAACCCGCGCACGGCCGACCGGGCCATTCCCGCAGGCGAGGTACAGCTGTGGGAGGCATGGCTCATGGTCCTGGCGGCGGCGGCGCTGTTTTTCTTTGCCTGCTACCGCCTCAATCCTCTGACGCTCTGGCTTTCACCGCTGGCCCTGGCCCTCACGCTCTTCTACTCGCTGACCAAACGCTTTACCTCGCTGTGTCATCTCATCCTCGGCGCAGCGCTGTCCTTCTCGCCGCTGGGCGGATGGGTTGCCGTTTCCGGAAGTCTTGAAAATTACCCATTTGCCCTGTCTCTCGGGGTCCTTTTCTGGGTAGCCGGATTCGATACCATCTACGCCTGTCTCGATGCCGACTTCGACAGGAGCGCCCGACTGCACTCCCTGCCCTCGAAGCTGGGCAGAAAAAACGCTTTCAGGCTTGCCGGCGCTTTTCATGTCGCCGCCTTTGTCCTTTTTATCCTCACCGGCATACAGACCCAGTTGAATATCTTTTACTATGGCGGTCTCGTACTCGCCGCCGCCGCTCTTTATAATCAGCACCGCCTGGTTCGGCCAACGGATCTGTCGCGGATCCACGCCGCATTTTTCTCCATGAACGGCTTTATCAGTGTCGCATTGTTTCTGGCTACCTGGCTCTCCCTTTTCACGGCAAAAATATGAACAGGAAGTTGAGCAGAGCGATTTTCCAGGCGATACTGTTGATGGGATACCTGATGATTTTCATGGTCCCGGCCGTTGGCGCAGCCTCTACCGAGGAGATCCCCCTGGGGAAAATAGAAAAGGACATCGCCGCGGTTGCCTATGCCGGCGGGGAGTCGTTCAAATATGACATCTCCTGGACCGGGGGGATCAAAATAGGGGAGTTGCACATGCAGCAGAAGGTCTCGACGGCCTGTGAAAAGTGCTTTACCCTCGATACCCTCATTACCTCCACCGGCGGCATCGTCCATAAACTCTATCCGGTACGGGATCACCATGTCACCCAGGTCCGCGGTGATGAGCGGCTTCCCTATTTTTGCGAAATATGGCAGAAGCAGGGCAGGAATTATCGTGCCCATAAGTTTGTCACCTACGATCAGCAACAGCATGTTATCCGCAAGAGAAAAGAAGGCGATCCCCCCACTGTGTTTCAACTCGACGGCCGGGTCCACAACGAATTTTCCGCATTTTTTTCAAGCCGGGTGATGAATCTGCAGGTGGGCTCGCCCATAATCGTGCCCACCTTCGGCGATGATAAACGGGCGGAAGTCGTCGTCAGGACTCTGGAAAAGACCATGCTGCAGGATACCCTGCTGGGCGATGTGGAAACCTTCAAGGTTACCCCGATTTTGACCTTTTCCGGCCTCTATGATAAAAAAGGGGACACTGTAATTTGGTATACGGCCGACGAATGCCGGGTACCCGTCCGCGTTCAGTCGAAAATAGTCATCGGTTCGTTGACCGCCACCCTGGCCGAATACTCCAATGCCAAATGCAGCCGCTACCACCACCGATCCCCTGTCGTGGCGGGAGAATAAATGTGAACTGGTTATCTTTTTCATCATATATTACCTAGAGGAGCAGCAAATGACAATTTCACTTTTATCCACCGATTTTCAGGACCTGGAGCTTGTCCACCGCGGCAAGGTCAGAGACATGTATGCCATAGCCGGCCATGACGACAAACTGTTGATGGTGGCCACAGACAGGATTTCGGCCTATGACGTGGTTATGGATGATCCTATTCCCGGCAAGGGCAAGGTGCTCACCGCGCTCTCCCTTTTCTGGTTCGATCTTTTGGCCGACGTTGCCGAAAACCATCTTATAACCGCTGACGTGAGTGAATACCCTGAGATTTGTCAGCAATACAAAGAGCAGCTCGAAGGCCGTTCGATGCTCGTCAAAAAGACCAGGCCGCTGCCGGTGGAATGCATTGTCAGAGGATATATTTCCGGATCGTTCTGGAGCGCCTATAAAAAGGAGACGGTGGTCTGCGGCTTCGACCTGGGTGAAGGGCTGCAGGAATCAGACAAGTTCGTCCAGCCGCTTTTCACGCCGTCGACGAAAGCCGCCATCGGCGATCATGACGTCAATATCTCCGTGGAAGAGATGGAGGGTCTCATCGGCTCCGGCAGGGCCAGGGAAATCGCCGATACCAGCATCGAGCTCTACAGCAAGGCCGCCGATTATGCCAGGAAGAAGGGTATTATCATCGCCGATACCAAATTCGAAATGGGGGAGCTGGACGGGCGGCTCATTCTCATCGATGAGGTGCTGACCCCGGATTCCTCCAGGTTCTGGCCGCTTGATGAGTACGCGCCGGGAAAGGGGCAGCCGAGCTATGACAAGCAGTTTCTCCGGGACTACCTCTCCTCGCTGGAGTGGGATAAGACTCCGCCGCCGCCGAAACTGCCCCGGGATATTATCGACAAGACCCGGCAGCGCTATGAAGAGGCTCTGCGGCTTCTGACCGGTAAGTAGTACCGAGGAGGCTATGGTCCTTTTTCCAGTAGATACTCCTGCAGGGAAATATCTTCGAAGAAAAAGCCCGCCTCCAGGAGTTTAAAGGGTACGGCCCGCGATCCTGAGAGCAGCAGTCCCGCCGCCTCCTTGCCGCCGATCAGACGGAGAACCTTGGCGCCAATGGGGGACGTCCGGCGCAGGCGGAAACGGCTGATGATGATATCGTTGAATTCAGCCCTGGAGAGAATATCGCCGGAAGTAACGTTGACTGCCCCGTCGATATGCTCGTTCTCCAGGAGAAAGAGTATGGCCCGCAAAGCATCTTCACTGCTTACCCAGCTCATGCCGATTGCTTTCTCGTTGAACGAGCAGGCGATGGCTCTGGCCCGCAAGGGCAGGCGGGGGAAGGCCGGCTCCGACCGTCTCGAGACGAGCCTGCCGAGCCGGAGATCGAGTACGCGAATATTGCTCTGGCGAGTCGGGGCGGCAACGGATTCCAGTTGGCTGAAAAACTCCGCCGGAAATCCTGTACCGGTGGGGGAGCTGTCATACGATTTCTCTTCCTGCCGGTGCCGGTAGATGTGCACCGACGAGGCGCAGAAGATTGCCTGCGGCTTGACGGTGCAGGAGGCGAAATACCTGCAGAGCGCTTCCGTGTGGGCAACAATGTCCTCGGCTTTCTCGGGCAATGAGAATCTGCTGAGTCTGCTGGCGAATATTTCTTCGGCATGGAGCAGAAAGACGAGATCCATCGGCTGGCCGGCCGTTATGTTTCTCACCGACTGCAGCGCATCGAGGGGATTGTCCGGCAATGTGTCCTCCACGTACAGCACATGACCCTGGCGGAAAAAGTGCTCTATGAGCGTCGCCGCCAGAATAGAGGTGGATCCGGAGATGAAAATATTCATAGAGAGGTATCTCGTGGTTTTTCACCGGCGGGCTGCCTCCGGCGGCTGTCGAGCAGGTGGCGCAGCGCCATAACCGGGTGGCGATAGCTCATGCGCGGGCCGGCATAGCGCATGACAGCCTTGATACGATCGCGCATATCCTTTTTGTAGCAGTGAACGCTGCAGTTGCCGCAGGTGGGCTTTTTCTGCTGAAAGGGGCAGAGGGCCAGTCTTTTTTCGGCATAGTCGTACAATCGCCGGCAGTCGGGACAGAGCTCGCCTCTGGCGGATTCATGCAGGTCCTCGCAGTATATCGCTATCATGGCGGCGATGGTTTTCAGTTCGTTTGCCATTCTCTTGTGATCAAAGGTCGTGCCTGGCATGGTAGAGTTGTTATCTGTACATCTAGGTTGATCAACCGAGGCGGCTGAGAATCTCGCTGCTGACCTCCTCCTGGCTGTGGCCGCTGCTTTCAACGGTCAAGTCGGCATACAGATCATACAGCTCCATTCGCTCCCGGAAGAGGTCCTCAAAGCTTTGATCCGGTCTTTTGGCAAGACCACGGCTGTCGAAATTGACTATTCTTCGCCGCAGGGTCTCCAGATCGGCATGGAGGAAGACAACGATACCATCTTTCTTGAGGTGCTTCATGGCCCTGGAACTGTACGGCGCGCTACCTCCGGTGGAAATGACGTGATGGCGGCAATCGAGGGAGATGAGAACTTCTTCTTCGATATGGCGAAGAACCATATGGCCGCGGCTGTCGACAATCTCCTGCAGTGTTTCACCCTCGCGCATTTGAATGAGAACGTCGGTGTCGATGAATCCCTTGGAGGCCATTTTGGCGAGGATGACGCCGACGGTGCTCTTGCCTGAGCCGGGCATGCCGATAAGTATGATGTTTGAAGAGTTTTTTTCCATATTTGATAATGTCGTAAAAAGTCATCGAAGTCGTCGGGATGGGCTCTGGAAAAAGCTTGATATACTAGGCGTAGTATCTGAAACGGAGATTTGGCAGCACATGCGGTGCGGCAAATCTCCGTTTCAGATCTACAACGACGTAGATCGAGCTTTTTACGAGTCCATCATATTTTCAAGATAGTGCTTTTTACTCTTTATCGCTTTGATTTTTGTCAATCTCAGCGGTTATGAACTGGACGAACATCAGTGATGCCAGGCTGAGGACGGCACCGGCGATGAAAGGGATTTTGTAGTTTACCAGCCAGAGCAGACCGCCGAGGGCGGGCAAAAAGACAGCGGCGATGTGATTAATGGTAAAGCCCACGGCCATGCTCGGGGCTATATCTTCAGGATCGGCTATTTTATGAAAAAATGTGCGTATGGCAATGGCAAAATTAAAAAATATGTGATCGGCGATATAGAGAACCGCCACCAGAATCTTGGAATCGACAAAGGCATAGGCGACAAATACAACAATCAGGGCAAGGTATTCAAGGGAAAGTACTTTTCTTTCCCCGAAGCGGTTTATGCAGGTGCCTATATAGGGGCTGAGAAAAAAATTTATACCGTTGTTGATCAGAAAGAGCAGGGCGATTTCCGAGACCGAATAGTCGAATTTTTTTACCAGCAGAAAAACGGCAAAGGCGATGAATATCTGTCTCCTGGCGCCGGCGAGGAAGGTAAGGACGTAGAAGAGCCAGTATTTGCGCCTGAAGATCATTTTCTTATGCTGGGGGACGATATTCTTATCCACCGGATTGCGGCTGAGGCTCCACAGGGCGGCGGCGATGATGAGGCCGCCAAAGAGGAGATAGAGCTGAATGTAGGAGAGAATTGGGGCAAGAAAAAGAATGACGACGCCGGTGAAGATATTCGACGCCGCCGCCAGGCTCCGCAGCCTGCCGAAAACCAGGGGCGCCTGCAGGATGTTGAAATACTGCAATGTAAGGGACTGATTGGTGGTTTCGAAGTAATGAAAGCCAAAGCTCATGATGAGCGTTGTCAATATGAGACCGTGGAAGGTCGGAAAAAAGCCGGTGGCGGCAACGCCTATGCCGAGTAACAGCACCGCCAGCGCCGAGAGCCGGTGCTCCTTGATGACTAAGAGAAAGTATACGACCAGCAGCGAGAGAAAACCCGGTATCTCGCGAATTGACTGCAGTATGCCGATATGGCCGCCATCGAGATCGACGACGTTGACGGCGAAGTTGTCGAACAGGGTCCTCCACGCCTGCAGGCCGAAGGTCGAGCTGATGGTCAGCACCATCAGGTAGATAAACATCGGATTTTTGATGTAGGTGTTCATGCTCAGCGGCTCTTGCTGGTGAAAATGAGTGGCGTACAGGATGCCTGCTCTTTGCAGGGGCAAGGGAGAGTACCACTTTAGTATGAAGATTTCATAAAAAAATCTGATTCTCCCTTGCCGGCGGTCTTTTTGAGGATGGTGACAGCATAAAAGCCGGGAGGTGCAGACCCCTGCGGCGATGGCCAGGCGGCGGCCCGGGGAATGCGAAAAACTGCCGCAAGGCCTGGCTTTTGGCCCTTACAGCGGGGCTCGATTTTCCATTTTTGTAATCTTCTCTCAATATATAAGACG
>JBEPWT010000154.1:0-7300 GCA_041642275.1 Desulfopila sp.
ATAAGGCGCTTATCCGCAACATGCAGAAAAAGGCGGTGGAGACAATAGAAAATACCTATAGCTGGAAGGTAGTGAAAAAACACTATCTGGAGCTGTATAAAAAGGCGCTGGTTGAGCAATTTTCGAGATAACCGTATTCGGTAAATGAGGAAAAAGGAGGTAGGACTATGACCGTAAAAATTGGTATAAACGGTTTCGGCCGTATCGGCAGGAGCATTTTTCGGGCGATAAGCCAGGACCCGGCATTCAAGGATGTCGAGGTGGTCGCCATCAACGATCTGACCGACAACCAAACCCTGGCTCATCTGCTCAAGTACGATTCCATCATGGGGAGCTATGGCTCCGAAGTCACCAGTACCGAGGAGGGTATCTCCGTCGATGGCAGACACATTCAGGTAACCAATCAGAAAAATCCCAAGGAAATACCCTGGTCGCAGTCCGAGGTGCAGTATGTAGCCGAGTGCACAGGACTCTTCAGAGACGGCGACTCGGCTGGAGGGCACATCGACGCCGGCGCCCTGAAAGTCATCATTTCGGCGCCCGCCAAGGGCGGTGTGAAAACCTTTGTCATGGGCGTCAACGAGGATGAGTATGATCCGACCAAGCACCACGTGGTCTCCAACGCATCCTGCACGACCAACTGTCTGGCGCCTTTCGCCAAGGTTATCCTCGACAACTTCGGCATCAGAAACGGACTGATGACAACGGTGCACTCCTACACCGGGGACCAGCGCCTTCTTGATTTTCCCCACTCGGACCTGCGCCGGGCGCGGGCGGCGGCCATGTCGATGATTCCGACCAAAACAGGCGCTGCCGCCGCCGTATCTCTTGTTATTCCTGAACTCAAGGGGAAGTTCGACGGTCTTGCCGTGCGCGTGCCCACGCCCAATGTCTCACTGGTCGATGCGGTGATGGAGGTCGAGCGCCAGACCAGCGTCGAAGAGGTTAACCGGGCCCTGAAAGAGGCCGGCAGCAGGTATCTTGGCTATACCGACCTGCCCCTGGTTTCCATCGACTTCCAGGGAGACCCCCGATCATCCATCGTCGACGGCCAGTCGACCAAGGTGATAGGCAACAACGTCAAGGTGATGAGCTGGTACGACAACGAGTGGGGATATTCCAACAGAATGCTCGATCTGATCCTCCACATGCACAGCAACAGGGCCATTTGATCCCCATATTTTCCGGGTAGATCAGTTTTTCGGATTTTATCCTTGAGCCGGCCTGCAGAGAAAAAGGCGAAACAGGCTCAAGGCGGGCAATGTCTCTGTCCAGATGAAATGAGGAGTTGCGGCCATTGGCGGCAACTCCTCATTTTTTTCTTGATTACCCTGATGTTCAGCTTGCTGTGGATACTGGACTCGTCATCCCGGAATGTAGAGATATACTGTGTTTTTTTCCTGCACCGGCGAGTTTTTGCAGCAATATGGTGTATACTGAGACAAGAGGAGATCAGCGATGTTTATCCGCCGCTCTCCTGCCCGGCATACCAGGGTGTGTGTCGGAGACGATTCGATGACCGGACCAACTGCAATCTTCAAAGACGAGGTCGAATATGTCAGAGAGAATTCTTATGCCCTTGGATGGGTCGGAAACCGGCGAAGCAGCTCTTGGCTATGTCAAGGGGCTTATTTCAAGACTGGCTCCCGAAGAAACTGTCGAGATAACACTGCTGCATGTCATTACGGCAGTCGATCATAATATTCCCTATCAGGGAGGAGGTATGGTTTCCATTCCCTATACCGACGAGGAGTTGGCCGCCTTCAAGGATAAGGCCGGAGCATATCTTGAAAGGATAAGTAAAACTCTGCAAAATTCGAAGACCACCGTTGTCTGCAAAGTCTCCGTCAACGAAAATGCCGCGGAAGCGATTATCGAAGCTGAAAAAGAGGTCGGCGCTGATCTTGTTGCCATGGCCACGCACGGCAGGGGGGGCATTTCCCGGTTTGCTCTTGGAAGCGTCGCCGACAAGGTGATGCGTGGCGGTGCCGCACCGGTGCTTATGATTCGATCGAGTGGCGATTGAGCTCTACTTCGGTCACTCTGGCAGAACCAATGTCCCCGGTTTGGCGACAACCTCTCTGCGGGGCTGGGCCCCAGCGGCAACGGTACCGCTGATGAATATTTTAACGGATGGCGCGGTATCGCAAGGAGGCATTACAAGAACATTTGCAGCCACGGGAACACTGTTGCCACCGGAACTGCCTAGCTGTGGCAATTTCGTTTTCCCCCTTGCCTAATGAGGAGGAATCCACCATTATATGAGGGACAGTCAAAGGTAACGGTGTTTTCCCGGCTTGGGCCGCAGGGCCGGCCAGCCGCTGTTTGTCATAAGGGGGACTATTCAGTGTCGATGGATGAGAACAGGATGGAGTTGCAGCAGACAACGGCGGGAATAGAGTCCGATGCGCTGCGGGCGAATTTGCTGGAAACCGCGGGCGAGGTGGTAATCGCCCCGGAGCTCAAGCCTCTGCTGGAGGTGGTTGCCAGATACCGGGGAATCCACTCGAGCCTGGAGAGCCTGCTCTACGAGATCTGCCATCCCTTTCGCAACTGGAGCCTGGTCATGCCCCTGCTGCGCAGTTTCGTTCTGCGCAACTGCAACCATTTCGTCCGCCATGAGCAGGGGCCGCATGCCATGCGGCTCATGGCCCAGATCTTCTTCGAGGCCATCAAGGATTCGCAGAAAAACAGCGCTCTGCTGGCGCAGATCATCGAGGCCAAGCTCGCCTGGATCGAAAAAATGATCCATCTCTTCGATCATGAGACGCTGCAGCAGTACGAGGAGGTGCTCAACGAGATCTTCGTCCGCATGAAGAGCCTTGAGGACGGCGACAGCCCGATCATGATCCAGATCGTTCAGGGGCAGCATCCCATGAAGCGGCTGGCGACCTCGCTCTATCAGATGCGCGAGGAGGATCGGCTGGTTTTCGACTATTATCCCATCGCCTCGTTGATGCGCACCGTGCTCTTTAAGAATTACAGCTACTGGCTCGGCGAGGACGACCCATATCCGTGGTTTCTCGAGCGCTGCGGCATCGGCGAGGGACATTCTCATCTGCAGGAGCTGTTTGCCGCCATCAGCCACGAAGCCATGATCGATTACCGGGAAGGGCTGCAGGCCATCGATCTGAACACCGATCCCTATCAGGGGCTCGGACGCATTCTCGAGTTGCCCGCCCATGTCGATATCGTCCGCTTCTACAAAAAGATCCCGGAACGTTTGGCGGAGCTGGCCGAGAAGGATAACGGTCCGGAGAATACGGATCCCATAGCCCAGAACTGGAAGCTGCTCTTTCTCTTCAAGATCATGGATACCGAGGGGCTCTACCTCATCCATGAGGAATCGCTGCGCGAGATCAACCGCAGCCTGGTCCAGCTCGTCCGTCAGCAAAGTTTCGAGGAGATCGAGGAGTTTCTGCTCACCACCTTCCATCTGCTCAAGGCCAACGTCAATAAATATCCGCATACCTCCCTGCAGTGCATACAGGTGCTCGGAGGCGAGGTGTTCAAGCGGAGCAATTCGCGGATGGTCGAGGCCTTTTTGTTCAGCGTCGTCCGCTTTGGCTTCCAGTACGCCAATGTCATCGGCGTCGACGAAGACTGGCAGCCTTTGACCAATCCGGCCCACCTGAGCAATATCCGCGTCTGGCTGCATCTGATCGAGCAGGAGCCCAAATGGTGCTCGACGCTGTTCTCGGCGTTGATCGTCAATATCAAGCTCACCGGCACCTGCGTCAAGGACACCGACCTGTTCCAGCGCGATATCACCGAACTGCTCAACCACCCCATCGAGCCGATCTACAACCTCGCCAAGCAGTTCACCAAGCTGATGCCGGTCTTTTTCAATGAGATCGGCGCCGAGGGCGAATTGCGCGACGTTTCCACCGAACTCGACGAACTCCACAAGCGCCAGGATCTCCTCATCCATTTTCTGCGCAAGCAGAGCCATGTGGAAAGCTCCAATCTCATCGTCAATTTCATCAAGGCCATATTCCTCTTCTGGAAGAGCAAAGACAAGAAGCAACTCGCCTCCTTTCTGCCGGTGGAAGTCTACGAGCAGGTTTCGGCTTCGGGCAGATTCGTCGATGAACAGCATATGCTTGCCGCCAGGATAATCGAGGATCTCCAGTTCGAGAGCATCGACGACATTCTTGGCTGGGAGTCCGAAGACATCAGGGCCTATCTCGACCGCCAGGACGATCTGTCATCCACGGAGCGCCGCCGCTTCGAGCTGCTGGTGCACATGTACAAGCTGCTGCACAAGAAATACAACCTCGGCATCCAGGAGTTGCGTTCGGAGCTTATCCAGGCCTCCAGGGACGGCATAGAGGGCATGGCCGAGCTCATCGAGGAACTGGAAGACTGCGATACCATCACCTGTCTCGAGGCGCTGCTCACCAGGCTCGAGGGCCTCAAGGAGATCATCCTCTCCGAAGAGCGCTTCGAGGCCCAGGAGGATATCTATTACAAGCGCCACATCGCCGTCGATATTCCCTCGGTCTACGGCCGCTACCGGGAAAAAAAATTCGACAGCCTCAGCCTCACCTTCCGCCTGGAAAATCTGGCCAATATCTATCTCGAGAACCTGCAGGAAACGGTCAATCTCAGCTTCATCACCCAGGCCACTCTCTACCGGGTGGTGACCTGCATCGAACTCTACCTCCGCGCCCTGGAGGTGGACGGCATCACCTCGCGCCGGCTGGAGATCTATCTGACGCTGCTCAGGAACTCGCTGAAGGTCCGGCGGTTTTCCTATACCCAGTACCTCGATATCTTCAGGGGCATGGCCGAAGGCGTCAAGGATATCATCTACGCCTTCTACACCAATATTCACCAGAACAATCTCTCCATCATCATTCCCCAGATCAGCGCCGACGATCTGCTCACCAGGTACAAGCCGCAGTTTGACGAAAACGACAAGGTCTTTACCCTGCATCGGCTCTCCGAGGCCTTTTTCCGCGATCTGATCGCCTCGACCTTCGGCCTCCAGCATCTGGATAATTTCATTGTCCGCATTCTGCAGACCCTGGAGAACCAGAAGGATATTCTCGACAAGGAGGGCATCGACCTGCTGATGACCTACAACCCGGAAAAGGCCATCTCCTCGCTCTACCAGGTCAATCCCTACACCAACAATCTCATTCACCTGGGCAACAAGGGCTTCAACCTGCTCAACCTCATCAACGACAACAAGCCGGTGCCGGCGGCCTTTGTCATCACCACCGAGGTCTTCCGCTGCCGCGACGTGGTCTTCGATTTCGCCAAGGCCAGGGAGGAGTTCATGCAGCGGGTGCGGTCCGCGCTCAACGAGATCGAGGAGCGCACCGGCAAGGTCTATGGTTCGCCGGACCGGCCGCTGCTGCTGTCGGTGCGCAGCGGCGGGGCCATTTCCATGCCCGGCATGATGGCCACCATCCACAACGTCGGTTTCAACGTCGAGTTGATAGAAGAGCATGTACGCGAACACGGCAATGCCTATCTCTGCTGGGACAACTATCGCCGCTTCGTCCAGTCCTGGGCCATGGTCTCGGGAATGCAGCGCGAGGATTTCCAGGAGCTGATGGACGAGGGCAAGGCCCGCCACAAGGTCAGGCTCAAGCGTCATTTCTCGCCTACGCAGATGAGGGAGCTGGCGCTTGCTTACCAGAGACTGGTGCGTCAGCGGGGCTACGGCATTCCCGAGGATCCCTGGCTGCAGCTGGTGGGCGCCATCGAAAAAGTGCTCGATTCCTGGGAGACGGTTAAGGCCAACGATTACCGCAAGGTCATGGATGTCTCCAATTCCTGGGGGACGGCGGTGATCGTCCAGGAAATGGTCTTCGGCAACAAGTCGGAGCAGTCGGGCTCCGGGGTTTTGTTTACTTCCCACCCCTACCGCAAGGTGCAGAGGGTGGCCCTGTGGGGCGATTACGCCTACGGCGACCAGGGCGAAGACATCGTCTCCGGCCTGGTCACCAGCTGTGCCATATCGGTGGAGCAGGCGGAACTCGATGGCCGGGCCATCGATGAGACACTGGAAGTGCGCTTTCCCCAGATCTATGAGAAGCTGCTGTTTATCGCCAGGGAACTGGTCTATGAGAAACGCTGGAACCCCCAGGAAATCGAATTCACCTTCGAGGGGCCTGCCGAAGACGATCTCTATCTGCTGCAGACCAGGGACATGATCACCATCAAGAAGAAAGAACGGCTCAACGTCTTCGTCGAAACCGATGAATTCAACGGCCATATACTCGGCAAGGGAGTGGGCGTCTCCGGTTCGGCACTGTCGGGCATCGCCGTCTTCTCCGAGGATAATATCCGCGAGATGCGCGGAAAAGACCCGGACAGCAATCTCATTCTCTTTCGCCAGGATACCGTGCCCGAGGATGTCAAGGTTATCAGTATGGCCGACGGCCTGATAACCTCGCGCGGCGGTCAGACCTCGCATGCCTCGGTGGTGGCGGTTCGTCTGGAAAAAACCTGCGTTGTCGGCTGTAAGCATCTCAAGGTCTACGATACCGGCCAGTACTGCGAAATAGCGGGTGTCCGCATCGGTTTCGGCGATCCGGTGGCCATAGACGGCCGCAATGGTCTGCTGCTGCGCGGCAATCACGCCACCACGGAAGAGATGCATATCCTGCCGATTTAACATTATGTATATAAATGGTTACCTGATTACCCCTAATGTTCAGCAACATGTTTTGAGACAGGGTGCCCTTTTCCCGGGACGCCATAAACCCATCCCTGGGGGCTTGACTGCAGCCGTCCTGGCTGCAGACTGGTGAAAAGGGCACCCTGTCTCTCCATAATTGGTCAAGCTGAGTTTCAGGGGTAATCAGAAATGGTTATGATCGCCTCCGGGCCGGCATGGCAGCATGCATCTGTTGCCGGCCAGGAGAAAGGCGGGGGCGGTTCATGGCCTGCAGCCGGAGGAAAAGCAGCTGGTTTTTTCATTTCTTTTCGTGACAACCGGGCGGCATCCCGGGTACAAAGAAAGGAGAATTACCGGCGGCAGGGGACAGTCGAACAGTGGAGGTCTGGTAAAATGGCGCACTTTGAAAAAGGCTTGAAACTATATGCGGTGGCCAGAAAAAGGTCGAAGCAGCTGGGGCTGGATGCCGGCATGATTAGTCTCGATGAACTGGTCTGGAAGATACAGGAAAAAGAAGGCAATTCTCCCTGCTTTCGCAGGCAGAAGAGCTGCCCGCAGATGACGTGCTGCTGGCAGGCCGCCTGCAAAGCGGAAATGGCGGAGAGCTGAACTCCGGCCTATCTGTTTTCCGGCACGCCCAGGCTCTTGAGGATGTAGGCCATCGGG
>JBEPWT010000155.1:0-7264 GCA_041642275.1 Desulfopila sp.
GGAAATGGCAAAGCATACCATTAGCTGCGTAATTATTGCCGAAAATGAAAAACCCGCAGGCATACTGACGGAGCGGGACGTGGTACGCCTGGCGTTGAGTGGAGATGATCTCAATCTGCTCCGGGCAGGCGATGTCATGAGCTCACCTGTGGTTCAGGTACGCTCGGCAAGCCAGGTCTATCAGGTTACCGACCTCATGCGCAGCAGGGGCATCAGGAGGGTGGTGGTCGTTGACGACGAAGGCGCCATAATCGGCCTGGCTACGCAGACCAACATCATGCGCGGGCTTGAATCCAACTATATAAAAATCCTCAAACAGGTAATCAGGGAGCAGGACAACAGAATAGACCGTAAATCCAAAGAGATAAATGATCTTTCGCAATATCTGATGACCATTCTCAACACCTCGATCGATATGGCCATCGTCGCCACGGATCAGGATTTCCGCATCATTTATTTCAACAGCTGTGCCCAGGAAATACTCGGATACGATCAGCATGAGGCGATGGGCAGAAAGGTTCAGGACATTCATCGGGAGCAGGGTGTCGAGACCGAGAGATTTTCTAGAATCATTGACGAGGTCCAGAGTCGGAGAACCTATTCCTTTGGCTTCGAACGCCCAAGAGGCGAGGAGATTCTGCATTTTCAAGCTCGGGTCAGCGCCATCCGATCTCCGGCCGGCTCCGACAATCTGGGGTATGTCTTCATGGTCCAGGACATAACAGTGCAAAAGCGGGCCGAAGAAAACATGCGCTATATGGCCTACCATGATATCCTCACGGGGTTGCCCAATAGAGTGGCCTTTACCGAACGGCTGGAACTCGAACTCGCCCGCGCCGGCAGGAACAAAAGTCGTCTGGCCGTCATGGTTGTCGATATAAATCACTTTAAAGAGGTCAATGATACCTATGGCCACTTCACGGGTGATCTGCTCCTGCAGGCGGTCGCCGAGCGGCTGGGTGGCGCCATTCGCCGCTCTGATACCGTGGCCAGGGTCGGCGGGGACGAGTTTATGATTATCCTTGCCGAACTCGGCACGGACGAAGACGCCGTCGCGGTCGCTCAGAAACTCATGGAGCGAATGAAAATGCCGGTGGACCTCAAGGGCATAGAATATACCGTCAGCATCAGCGTGGGGGTGAGCTTTTTCCCTGAACAGGCTCAGACGCCGCGTCGGTTAGGGGAACAAGCCGACCAGGCCATGTACCGGGCTAAACGCCTGGCACACCGCAGCGGTGAATCGAAAGCGCTGGTTTATTGTCAAGAGGAGAATATAAGGGTGTTGAAAAGTATTTTGAGGTTTGCAAAATTCAAAAATATTAACGGCATATTTCCGTGTAGTTATAAATATCAGGGTATTTTATCATAAAAAACAATAACTGCTGAAAAGCTGATTAACATTTTGATGTTACGAACAAAACCTAATAGATATCAAACGGCAAGGTGTTTTGTGTCGTAACGCATTGGTATTAATACAAAAACAACCGTTCTTCTCAACACCTTTAATATGCGAGGAGAGGAAAACTGAGGAGAAAAAATTGACCGCTGCCGCCAAAGTTGAACAACCGATACCCTTTCACTTTCCCAAACGTTTACGACCGTCCCCATCAAACACTTTGAGATGAACTGTACGCTGCCATCGGACCTAAACAGTTTTTCGGCGAACCGGCCAGGTTATGGAAAATGGACGGCTGGTGTCTTTCTCCAGGGGGAATCATATTTCCATATATTCAGATTCTTCATCATTGATGGACTCGTAAAAACCTAAAATACGATTTCTGGCCATTTCCAAATTCTCGGCCAGGAATTCAACAACATTTCGTCAAATGATCTCATTTGGCGTTGAACTTGGTCTTTGATAAGAGAAAAGACGACGAAAAAAGCCAGGCGTGTACCACAATGTGGTCCTGCCGGCCCTGTTTGCCGTCTTTTGAACCTACTGGCCCGGAGTATATTGAGACCGATGGCCTTCATTATGACGGCAAAGGTTACTGCCTTGATCCCTCGAACTCGAAGGTGCTTTGCCCCGGTCCGACGGTCGAACTCCGATAAATACTAGAGAGAAAAAGCGCGATTATGTTTAAAAACCGGGTTGGGCTCAGGGATATATCTTGTGGCATTTGTGAGTTATGTACTTTCCTGATCCTACCTCAATCATCTCTCTTGATTTGTCACGGCGAGAATCAACAAATCGTTACGATAGCAAGGCCGGCGCATATAAGTGCACTTCCACCACAGCAATTGAAGTAGCGCAATGCTTTTCGGTTCTTCATCGCCTCGTGGAGTTTGCCGGCAAGCATGCCGTAGGAGGTAGCTATTCCAGCGGAAAAACAGAGAAATGTTGTTCCCGGAAGAGTCAAATCGGACAAGCTTTTCTCTGTGAAATTGAAAAACTGCGGAAGAAACGCATTAAAAAAAATAAAGCTTTGGATGTTGAGAGAGGTTACCAAATAGGCACGACGAAACAACATGATCCTCGAGCCGGTTACGACAAGACGCTACCTCTTCTGAACATCCGGTTGTCTATGGGGTCGGAGGGAAAAACTATTTCCCTGCCGACCCTTACAAAAATCGCCTCGATCGGGTTTTCCTCTAAGGAAGGTCCATCTGCCCCTCTTTCGGCTCTATCTGCAGCGGTTTCGGGCGGATCTTCGTGGGCTCATCGCCATGGACGGTTCTATCAACAACTGCTTTCCCTGTAAGATCGAAGCTGATCAGTGGAGTTTTTTCCAGTTGGGTGACAAGCGTATCGTTTGTAATTTGCTTAAAATGAAGCTCCAATCCCTTCAATTCCTGATGCGACAACTCGATGTCACTAGTATGAGCAGATTTTTTCATCACTTTTTCTCCGCATATTTGAGCCGGTATCGTTGTGCTAAATGCCCGAAAATCGATGAGTCAGGGAGTCGCTGCATCAAAGCTCAGGGCACACGAAAAACTTCATTATGCCTTGGTGAGGGAGCCGACTTCTTCGGACTCTTGCTTCTTGACATCGACCTTGTCTCGTTTTGTCCATAGAGGCAAAGTCAGTTTGAAAAGTAAATAGGCGGAAAGCATTGTCAGCGGGATAATGACAAACAGCATCACAGGCAGCAGCAGGAAACTTACGATCACATTTGCAGTCTCAATCATCTTGGTACCCCCATTTGTTTGTATGTTCTTCTGTTTCTCACCTGAGGACCGGGATTAGGATTCACCCCCCATCCCGGTCATGTTCCCATTTGGAACTCTCTATTGCGAATGGAATGCCGGAAGACAAGGTGGTAGGGAAAAAGTATGAGTTGATCGTTCAATTTCCTGATATGAATTGAGATATTTTCCTCAAAATAATGAGCGGCTGATAGGGGCTTCACAGGTTTTTGCTGCTTGGCTGTCTACCAAGTAGACATATCCGCCGCCTTTTTGTACAATTCATTGACAAGGGTTTTCTTTGACCACCCTGACACGGCGATAGTGCGTCCATCCACATATTTACCGGCAGCGGAGGTAATGCAGATGGAGGAACGATTCTCTCTCTTGGAAAAAGAATTTACGCTGTTCTGCGAAGTTATCACCTCCTTTCACACCATCCGCAACATGGATGAAATGCTCGTTGCCGTCTTTGAAAAGATACGGGCATTCATTGATATACAGGGGGCCTCGATCGCCCTGCATGACCCGGCGAAAAAAGAGTTCTATTTTATCAGGACCATTGAAGAGGGGAAAAGCAGGAGCGAATCGAAAAGACGCTACCTCCGATTCCCCGACGATAGAGGCGTAGCCGGCTGGGCCATGCGCAACAATTGTCCGGCCATAATCAATGATGTTTCTCAGGACCACAGGTTTTATGACGGCCTGAACAGGAAGGAGGAGTTCACGACCCGTTCGATGATCTGCGTGCCTTTGCGCACGCGGAAGGGTTTTCTGGGTGTGTTGTATGCCCTGAACAAGGAAAGCGGAGCCTTTACCGAGCGCGAGGAGAAGATTCTTGAAATCATTTCCGGTACCATTGCCGTCTCTCTTGAAAATGCCAGATTGTACGGTGAACTCAAGGATCATGTCAATGCCTTGGAACGCGAGAAAAGGCTCCTCCAGTCACAGATGCGCGTCCAGTCAGGTTTTTCCACTATAATCGGTTCGAGCCGGGCCATGCGGTGTATGTTCGATCTCATGGAGAAGGTGCTCGATACCACGACAACAGTGCTTATTCAGGGAGAAACAGGGACCGGCAAAGAGCTTATCGCCAAGGTCATCCATTATAACGGCCCCCTGAAGGATAAACCGTTTGTTGCCGAAAACTGCGGCGCTTTGCCGGAAAATCTTCTGGAGAGCGAACTTTTCGGTCATGTGCGGGGAGCATTTACCGGCGCGGTGGCCGACAAAAAGGGCCTCTTCGAGATTGCCGACGGCGGTACGATTTTCCTCGACGAGATAGGGGAAATGTCGCCGATGATGCAGGTCAAACTCCTCAGAGTGCTGCAGGAAGGGCAATTCCGGCGTGTCGGCGGCGACCGCACAAGGCGGGTGAATGTCAGGGTTATCGCCTCGACCAACAGGGATCTCAAGGCCGAAATCAGCAGAGGCCAGTTCCGCCAGGACCTTTACTACCGGATAAATATTTTCCAGATCACCCCCCCTCCCTTGCGTGAGAGAAAAGAAGACATCCTGGCTCTGGCCAATCATTTTCTGGGAAAATATGCTCTGAAAAACAACAAACCGATACCGACCCTCACCCCGCAGGCGGTCGATCTGCTGATGCGTTTTGACTGGCCCGGCAATGTCAGGGAACTGGAAAATGAAATGGAGCGTGCCATGACCATGGCGGCAGGCGGCGCAACCATCTCTCCTGAGTTTCTGTCAGACAAACTCAGAGAACAGTCGCGCCAGGAGGCGTTCAATGGGGTGAGCATGCTCGGTCCGCAAACATTGAAGGACAAGGTGCGCCTGTTGGAAATGCAGATGATCGGCGAAGCACTGGTAAATCATGAGGGCAACCAGTCCCAAGCGGCAAAAGCTCTTGGATTGTCGAGACAGGGCCTGATAAACAAGATTGCGGCATACAACATCGACATAGACTGACCGGGCTGTTTCTATGAAAAGACTCGTACATGCTCTGCTTGCTGCTGTCCTGCTGACGGCTGCGGGCACGTCTTTTTTCTATAGTCCCATCGGTCAGAGAATAGAAGAAACATTGGGCCTGGCGCTGCTTTTCAAACTGAGGGGGCCGCGGGAGCCGCCGGACAAGACCGTTATCGTCAATATAGACGAGGTCTCCCCACAGCTTTCAGAAAGGCACGATCACTACAGCAAGTGGCCCCGCTCCATATATGCCTCCCTGATAGACAGGCTCATTCTGTTCAAGGCGCAGCTCATTGTCTTTGACATTCATTTCGCTGAAAAAAAGGATGATGATGCCATCCTCTCCGAAGCGATTGAACGAGCCGGCAACGTCATCCTCGTCGAGGACATGCAGCACAGAAGCCTTGCCTCGCCTCTTAGCTCACCCGAGGCTGGACGCATAGAAATGGATGTTCTGGTGCCGCCGATACGTTCCCTGGCCGAAGCATGTCTCTGTCTCGCCCCTTTCCCGTTGCCGAAATTACCGGTAAGGATCAATCGGGCCTGGCTGTTTAAAAGCTCATCCGGAGATATCCCGACACTGCCGGCAGTCGTTTTTCAGGCGGCAACCCTTGACCAGTACAGTCGCCTGTGCTCGCTGGCGCACAAAAAATCTCCCGCCGACGCCGTCTATCTTCCCCCCCGGGCGGAAGAGGCACTCGCTGATTTGGGGCTGGTGGAAACCATGCGTCACATCAGGAGCATATACCAAAAGCACAGCCGGCCGGGATGGCGGGAATTTTTGAGTGAAAACGACGCTGACTTTCAAGCCGCCGGCTCTTTTGAGCAGCGGCGTAATCTGAAGACTCTCATAGACATGTACTCGGGCGACCAACTTGTCTATGTAGATTTCTATGGTCCGCCAGCCAGCCACCGGACTATTTCCTTCGCCGACCTTCTAGCTGAACCGAAAGAGAGTGAGGAAGATGTGGCAGCGCAGATCCGCGATAAGGTGGTTTTTATCGGTGCGGCCAAGAAACACTGGTCAAAACAAAAGGACGGATTTTACACCGTCTTTTCCCAGAAAAACGGTTTGGATATAAGCGGGGTCGAACTGGCGGCAACGATATTTGCCAATCTCTATGAAGACCGTAGAATCCTGCAGCCATCCCTTGCTGCAACTCTGGGGTTTTTGCTGCTCTGCGGTACGGTCGCCTGTCTGATAAGCTTTCTGCTCCAACCGATTCCGGCACTAGTCCTTCTTCTGGTCTTCAACGGTTTAGCTCTGATGACGGCCCATTTCGCTTTTTCCCTGAACGGTATCTGGATACCTGTTGTCACTCCGCTGGCCTTGCTGCCACTTTGTGCTTTTCTGCTCGGTACTATCAGCAACTATTGGGCGGCGCATCGCGAACGACGGCATATACGGACAGCTCTTGGCTACTATGTTCCCAATAATGTCGTCAAAGAGCTTTCCCGGGATCTGTCCTTTATCGACAAGGGGGACAAGAAGGTCTACAGCACGTGTTTGATGACTGATGCCCAGCACTACACCACCCTGTCGGAGAGCATGCAGCCTGAGGAACTCAGCCGTCATATGAAGGAGTACTACCGGTTTCTCTTCAGGGAAGTCAAAGACCGTGACGGGATCATCGGCAATGTCATCGGCGACTCCATGCTCGCTCTCTGGCCTTCATCAAAACCGGAAGCATCATTGCGCCTCAAGGCCTGCCAGGCCGCTTTGCAGATCAATGCCGCCATTGAGGAGTTCAACAGGAAGCATCCCCTCCACGCCTTGCCGACACGTGTGGGATTGCACACCGGCTATGTACTCATGGACAATATCGGCGCCCTGGACCATTTTGAATACGCCCCGGTCGGCGACATCGTCAATACGGCATCGCGAATAGAAGGGTTGAACAAGCATCTGGGCACCAGGATACTGGCTTCCGGAGAAACTGTTGAAGGTATGGAAGGCATCCAACTCCGTGAAGTCGGCCTCTTTCTGCTCGGCGGCAAAACCAGGCCGGTAACCATTTTCGAGATGCTACCTGCAGAGAAACTCAGCTCCGAGCATTACGCATGCAAGACCATATTCGCCGAAGCGCTCAACGACTTCCACCAGAGAAGGTGGCGGCAGGCCCTCGATGGCTTCGACCATTGCCTCGTTCTCAACTCCGGGGACGGCCCGGCACAATTATACAGGCGGTTGTGCAAAGCCTATCTG
>JBEPWT010000156.1:0-7257 GCA_041642275.1 Desulfopila sp.
TGATTTTCACAGAGGATGTGCAGGGTGAGATTCTGCGGACGGAAAAGATCAAATTTGCAGTAGGCTGCCTGCTTCTTTCGCTGACCCTGATTCTGGTTTTCCATGTCCAGCTCTCCATAGCCCTGTTATCGGGGGCCCTGGGCATGGTGCTCACCAGGGTGCTCTCCATTGACGAGGCCTATCAGTCCGTGGACTGGATGACGGTCTTTCTCCTGGCAGGCTTGATTCCCCTTGGCATAGCCTTTGAAAAAACCGGGGCTGCAAAGCTGATTGCCGAGTCTATCATGTCCATGATGGGGAGTGTAAGCCCGCTGATCCTGCTGACAGTGATTGGTCTGCTTACTTCTTTTTTTACCCTGGTGGTCTCCAATGTCGGTGCGACGGTGCTCATGGTCCCCCTGGCCATGAATATGGCCGGCACTGCCGGGGCGGATCCGCGAATAGCGGCTCTGGTCGTGGCGGTGGCCTGCTCGAATACCTTCATACTCCCAACGCATCAGGTAAACGCTCTTGTCATGCGTCCCGGCGGGTACCGGACAATGGATTATTTCAAAGCAGGAACAGGTATGACCATTCTCTACCTTGTCGTTATGATGGCAGCGGTGTATCTGTTTTACGGAGTTTCCGGATAAAGGCGGATGTACGTCCTTAAATGACGGCGAAAGCATTCTCCAGACTGTACGTACATAAAGGCGGCGCAACCGGATGATGTGGATGAACGGCGAATAATGAGGGAAATATCATGAGTTTCTGGAAACGCCCCGGCAGGCCCAAAACGCCGGAAGAGCCTGTGTCAATGCATTCTCCGGAGACCGAGGAGCTTGGACCGCTAAGCGTACTCCGGCAGAAGGTGGTCAAAACCGATTTGCCGGAATATGTGGCCAGCCAGGCTGAGAGTGAACTGAGAAAACTGGAAAAACTCGACAGCGTTTCCGCTGACTACAATGTCGGCCTGAATTATGTCGAGTTATTGCTCGCCCTGCCCTGGTTTAATCTTTCCACCGACAACCTCGATATTGAGCGGGCGGAGGCCATTTTTGCTCAGCAACATTTCGGTCTGGATGAAATAAAAAACAGAATTCTCGACTTTCTTGCCGCCAAGACACTGCGCAGCCTTGCCAAACCACGAATGCTGATCGTTGACGATGAGACCGTCGCACTTACCAACATGAGCTACTTTTTCGAAAAACAGGGAATGTCGGTTGCAGTGGCCCAGAATGGTCGAGAGGCGCTCAATATCATTTCAGACCAGAAATCCTTTGATATTATCCTCACCGACTTGAAAATGGATCGAATGGATGGTCTGGAGCTATTGGACCATCTCAAAACCATAGCCCCGGATACCAGCGTCATCATGATTACCGGATATGCGACGGTTCCCAGTGCCGTTGATGCCATCCATCGGGGAGCCACCCACTATCTCGCCAAACCGGTGGATCTCGATGAACTGAAAACCAGGGTATCCGATATCCTCCAGCAGGGCAGAAGGCTGGATCTTGCCCATGGGCCTGTTCTCTGTTTTACCGGCCCGCCGGGTACCGGCAAGACCTCCATCGGCAGAAATATCGCCACGGTGCTTGGCAGAAATTTTGTCCGGATTTCCATGGGAGGACTGAAGGATGAAGCGGAACTGCGCGGTCATCGCCGAACATACATGGGAGCTATGCCGGGCCGCATCGTTTCTGAAATCAAGCGATGCCAGACCATGAATCCCTGCATCATGCTCGACGAAGTGGATAAAATCGGCCAGGATTTTCGCGGCGATCCGGCCTCGGTACTTCTTGAGGTATTGGATCCGGAACAGAACTCAGGGTTTATCGATCACTACCTGGAAATCCCGTTAGATCTCTCCAAGATAGTTTTCATCACCACCGCCAATGAACCGGAAATGCTCCCTCAACCCTTATTGGACCGTATGGAGATAATCGAGTTTTCGGGCTATTCGGTCAATGAGAAGAAAAAGATCGCCAGGCATCATCTCATCCCGGAGCAACTCAGTGAAAACGGGCTCTTGGATGTCGACCCGCAATTTGAGGAAGGTGTGCTCGATACCGTCATTACCAATTATACCCAGGAAGCCGGCGTTCGCGGCCTGAACAGGGAACTGGGCAAAATCTGCCGGAAAATGGCCAGGGTCGCTCTCCAGCAGAGAGCTTCAGGGAAATCAACAGCAATGACCATTGCCAGAGAGGATATCGTCACCATGCTGGGACCGCCGCGATTCAGAAAAGAAGCGGCTGAGGGTGCGGCCACGGTTGGGGTGGTGACAGCGGTGGTCTGGACAAAGTACGGCGGCGAAATCATGTTTGTCGAAACCAGGATGATGCCCGGCTCATCGCAGTTGATTCTCACCGGCCTGATGGGTGACATTCTTCAGGAGTCGGCCCGGACCGCGCTGAGTTATATCAGGAGTAATACCGAAAAATTCCAGATCGAGAACACTTTTTTCGGCAAAATCGATCTTCATATACATCTGCCGGCAGGTGCTGTTTCCAAGGATGGTCCATCGGCGGGATCGGCAATCTGTTTAGCCCTCATTTCCCTTCTGACCGGCAGATTGGCGCGAAAAACCGTGGCCATTACCGGAGAGCTGTCGCTTACCGGACAAATTCTTCCTGTCGGCGGTATCAGGGAAAAACTCCTCGCCGCCGCGCGTGCAGGCGTTACCACACTTCTTATTCCGGAAAAGAACAGGGAGGATGTGGAGTTTCTGCCGGAAGAGATCCAGCGCCAGGTCAAGACCGTATCTATCAATCAGATAGACGAAGCCGTCGACCATGTGATTCATCCCGCCTGTGACCACCTGACGTCCTTTTGAAAACCACCTCCCGCCCCTCGTGGGTTTCATAATGCAATAGAGGCCAAGCCAACCGTTGCATATTGCACAACATCTGCAAAAAATGCCAATGTATTGTATTTTTTGTCAAATCACCAATTACTCTTGAAGTTTTGAGGTGAGCGAGGCGCGAGATCGTTGCACTCTGTAATTGGTATTTTTCCATCCATCGAAAAATCAGTCAAAAAGCCCCGCCTTATCCGCACCGCATAACATTAAGATACTGTAATAATACAACATTCCATGTTGGCACAGGCTATGCAATGACTACGGCAAAGAACAATCAAGAACAATCCCACAGGCAAAAGGAGGAGTATTATGGATATCAGAAAACTGTTCAATTTCGGGAGAAAAAAACACAGCCAAGAGTTTCAGATCACAAAACTCAATAAGCCGAAACCCGTAACTATAGGGGAAATGGCGGCAGGCAACCAAACGGCTGCATCCAACGATATCGCCCGTATGCTGGAACAGCAGAATATGGCGACACGAATTCTTGCTGTCCAGGATGGCGAGCATTCCACTGCCCTTGTTGACTATGCAGTGAAAATGGCGCAAAAACTCGATTGTGAAATCATCGCTCTGGACGTCTCGGAAGAGCCCCTGAATCACTCTGGTCCACGCCGGGAACGGGAAATCAACCGCTTCAATCAACGCGCACGGCACAATGCTGAAACGATGCTTCTCAAAGCTGAAACAATGGGAGTCAAGTGCAGGCACATAATCCAGGTGGGCAATCAGGAGGAAACGATCAAGGCTCTGAGTCAGGACGATAAGAGTATCCGCTATGTGCTGATCAAGCCTGCCCAGGAACAGGTGTCGGTTAACAAGCGGCAGGCACGCGTGCCGGTGGTCGATCTCAAATGTTCAAGCCTGTAAAAAAAAGATCCGGGTGAGTGTGAGCCTTCTCAAGCCCCACTCGCCTGCCCACCTTTTTTTGCATCAAACCCTGTTGTCTAATCAGGGCACTGAAGAAATTTCTTATGGGAAAAACGGCATTGAAAAAAACGATTATCAATGGTATCTCCTGTCAACCGCTGCAATACTGATAGACATTCGGCAAAGGCGATCAGGACATGAGCAATATCCCCCATAAGGTAAGAGATTTTCTTGAAAGCCACGGGCTTGAAGCACTGGAGTTTGAACCGGGTTCGACACCGACCGCGGAAACCGCCGCCCAGAAAATCGGCGTACCGGTCGGCCGGATAGCCAAATCGATTCTCTTCAAAGGCAAGGACGGCATCTTTCGCCTGGTGGTGGCGGCAGGAGACAGCCGAATCAACAGCGGCGCCCTCAAACGTGTCACCGGCGCCAAGCACAGAATGGCGACTGCGGAAGAGACCCATGCCGCCACCGGTTTTGTCCCCGGCGGAGTCTGTCCCTTCGGTATTGAAAACAGCGAAATTGAAATTCTTATCGACTCTTCCCTGGACCGGTACGACACGGTCTATCCAGCGGCGGGAACGGACGCCACCGGCGTCCCGCTCTCTCCTGGCCACCTTCTGGAAATCACGCGCGGAAAAACCGTGAAGGTGACGGATGAACCCTGAGATTCTGATCTGCAGCTTCAAAACGGCCTTGCCAGTTTGAGGACGCCAAAGAGGCGTCCCCCCATCCCTTTGCACAACTCCTGGTCTCCGCCACCTCTTTTTCATGCCCCCTGCCCTCATTTAGAGTATACTCCCGGAAATAGCGTGATCACCGCATTGCCCGCGAAGCGGGCCAGACACAGTTCATCGTCCATAAAATCATGATGCCGAAAATGAAACAGCAACAAGCAGACTATATCTTTACAGCCGGATACCTCCTGACGGACGGTTCCCAGCAAAACGTTATTAAAAACGGAGGTATAGCCGTCAAGGGGGACACCATCGTCGCCACCGGCGAGGCGGAGAGCCTGCGTCGCGATTTTGCCGGAACACCCGTCATTCACGAAGAGCACGGCCTGCTGATGCCCGGTCTCATCAACTGCCATACCCACGCCGCCATGTCCTGCTTTCGCGGTCTGGCCGACGATCTGCCGCTGATGACCTGGCTGGAAAAACACATTTTTCCCATAGAGGCCAAGCTCACCCCCGAGATGGTCTACAGCTCGACGCTGCTGTCCATCGCCGAAATGATAAAATCGGGCACCACCAGCTTCTGCGACATGTACCTCTTCTCGCAGGAGGTGGCCAGGGCCGCCGATGGTGCCGGCATCCGCGCCTGGATCGGCGAGGTTCTCTATGATTTCCCCTCGCCCTGCTACGGCCCGGTGGAAAACGGCATCGCCTACCTCGCCGATCTGCTCGATGAATACCAGGCCAATCCGCTCATATCCATCACCGTCGATCCCCACAGCGTCTATACCTGCTCCCCGGACCTTTTGGTCCGACTCGGCCGGCTCGCCGCCGACAGCGGCAGCCTCTATGTCATCCATCTCGCCGAAAACGATGCGGAGGTGGCCACCTGCCTGGAGCGCTACGGAGCAGGTCCCGTAGACCACCTCAACAATCTCGGCCTGCTCTCAGGCGCCACTCTTGCCTGTCACTGCGTCAAGGTCGCCGGTCATGAGCTGACTCTTCTTGCCGAAAAGCAGGTGAAGGTGGTTCATTGCGCCGAATCGAACATGAAGCTGGCCTCGGGCATCGCTCCCGTGGTCGAACTGCTTGATCACGGCATCACCGTCGCCCTCGGAACAGACGGCAGCGCCAGCAACAACGATGTCGACATGTTCAGCGAAATGAACAGCGTCGCCAAAATCCAGAAGGTCACCTGCATGGAGCCCACGGTCATGACCGCCGAGCAGACCCTGCGGGCGGCGACCGTAAGCGGAGCTCAGGCTCTGGGCGCCGGTGATCGGCTTGGCGTTCTGGCGGCCGGCAGAAAGGCTGATTTTATCGTCATCGATCTCAATCAGCCGCATCTGACGCCTGTCTACAATATTCCCTCGCATCTTACCTATGCCGTTCGCGGCGCCGATGTCATTCACAGTTTCGTCGGCGGACGGCAGCTGATGAAAAATCGCCGGCTGCTGACCATCGACGAACCCCAACTGCTGGCTGATATGCGAGCGATGGGAGAAAAAATTGTGCGCTTGCGAAACAGGGAGCTTATGGCCTGAATCAGCACCGATCCCACCACCTCCTCTTGAAAACACCGGCGGCAGACAGTCAGTCTTGACTTTCTGCCTATACTGCTCTACATTCAGATTTCCTGTATGATAAACGACTGTCCGTTGTCCCTGTGGCGCCACCGGGGGCAGATCACTCTACTTTGAGGATGTGTTATGTTTGGACTTGGCATGCCGGAACTTATCGTTATTCTGGTAATTATTGTAATCATTTTTGGAGCCGGCAAGCTTCCTGAAATCGGCTCGGGCATCGGCAAAGGCATCAAGAACTTCAAAGAAGCCACAAAACAGCAGGAAGAAGAAGAAAAAAAGAAGAAACTCGATGACGAGGAAAAACCCGACTCCACCACCTGAGTCGCTCACCCGCATCACATGTGATAGAAGGAGACTGATATGTTCGGACTGGGAACCCCCGAGCTGGTAGTGATCCTGGGGATAGCCTTTCTGATTTTCGGCGGCAAGAAGCTGCCGGAAATAGGTTCAGGCCTCGGCAAGGCCATCTCTTCCTTTAAACGCGGCATAAGCGATGTCGAAGAGGGCGGCAAAGAGGTAATTGATTCGATGCCCGGCGTCAAGGAAGCAGCCGAAGTCAAAGAAAAAATAAACGAGGTCAAGGACATAGGAAAGATATTGAAATAATTTACTGCCGCTGACGGGCCTCCGGCGACACACCGTCAGCGGATCGTCCTCCAACCTCCCCTGGCCCGCCGCCTCTCCGGGCGCTCCTCTGACCATCGGCGAAATGCCCTCACGCAGCCGCCGCCGCTTACAGACTCCTGCCCGGCCCCGAAAAAAACTGCCGATCCGCATCCCGCGCTTCGACCTTTCTCAACATTGCCTGATTGACAGCCGATGAGATCAATGCCATTTCCCTTCGGCAGTCTCTGCTCCGCAGGATTGCGCCATGATCGCGGAGCTAATATCTTCCCGGATCTACGTCACAAAAACAAAGAAGATTGACTTCCATTTTCTTTCATGCTACAAATGCGAGTTCGTCGCTACTATTTCACTACAATCAGGCCAGAAGTACCCCCCCGGTTCACATTCTGCCATCATAATATTCTGCCACCGGCAGTCTCTTTTCTACCATCAGGAGAAAACATGTGTCGTTTAGCCTTGAAATCAGCCAATGAACCATTCTCTCCCTACTCGGTTCTGACAGCCATGGAGGCCATGAAGGAAGGATACGACGGCTCCGGCCTCGGCCTGCTGCTGCGCGGCCTGGAATTTGAGGATTTTAAGTATAATCCGAGGTTTCCGGTACTCTCTGGCATTGCCCACAGCAAGAAAGCCGAATACCGGCTCGATG
>JBEPWT010000157.1:0-7211 GCA_041642275.1 Desulfopila sp.
CCGCGCCGTCAAGGACGTCGACCTGGTGCTTCCCCCGGGATCGACCATGGCCCTGGTTGGTCCCAGCGGCAGCGGCAAGACCACCCTGGCACACCTGCTCACCCGCTTCTGGGACCCCGATCACGGCTCGATCTCCATTGGCGGCACCGATCTGCACCATTTCAGCGAACAGCAGCTGCGGAGCCTGGTCACCATGGTGTCGCAAAAAGCCCACATCTTCAACGCAACCCTGCGCGACAACCTGCTCCTCGCCGCACCGCAGGCCGACGAGGCAGAACTCCGCGAAGCCCTGGAACGGGCCCAGCTGGCCGAGTTTGTCGCCAGTCTGCCCGACGGCCTCGACACCTGGGCGGGAGAAAACGGCTCGCAGCTCTCCGGAGGAGAGGCCAGACGGCTGGTTCTCGCCCGGGCCCTGCTCAAGAATGCTCCCATCTGGATCCTCGATGAACCCACCGAGGGCCTCGACAATCACAGCCGGCGCCGCTTCACCGAGACGATCTTCGCCAACCTGGCCCGGAGAAGCGGTCTGTTCATCACCCACACCCCTGAGGCCCTGGCCCGGGTTGATCAGGTATGTTTTCTCGAAAACGGCGGCATCACCGCCTGCGGCAGCCACAAACAACTGCTTGCCGATAATCGCCGCTACCGCCATTTCATCGGCAATCAACAGATCTGAGTCGCTTGCCTCTGCCGCCGGTGACAGCTTGGGGGGCGGAAAGCTCGAGGAGCTGGCTCAGGAGCAGCAATCGCCCCTAACCGGACACAATCTTGTTTTACCGGAACTGACAACAGGCATGCAGGGAGCAGCCGGCCATGGACGGATCCACCGAAATGCCCTCCTTCGAGACCAGGATCCTTTTGCATTGTCGGCACTTGGATTTATGTCGATTTCACTGCATTTGACGCTGCTTTTCATTGCCATTCGGCCGGTTTTGCCATGGCATGCTTGTTGCAAATTAACAACATAGCAACAAAAGCCGTTCAGGTGGGATACATCTAAGAACACCATCATCCCCCACGCGGGCAAGGCGGGCAGCGCCTGGCGAGAATCTCCATCCGTCGGTCCCCGGCATGGCCGTTGGTGCGGGAAAAGGGAGGGACAGGCATATGAAAAAAAACATTTTTGTCGTCGGCCTGGACGATCACAACCGTAAAGAACTGCGATCTATTCGCAACGCCGATGCCTATGAGTTCCACGACCTGCTGGATCTGCAGACAGTCAAAAGGACCGAGAATTTTCCGGTGGAGAAATGGCTGAGCAGCATGGAAGAGAGGCTTGAGAGCTTCAGAGGCAAAGGATCAGTGGATGCGATCATCGGTTTCTGGGACTTTCCGGTGAGTCTGATGGTGCCAGCCCTGTGCCGCCGCTTTCATTTGCCGGGGCCGAGCATGGAAAGCGTGATGCGATGCGAACATAAATACTGGAGCAGACGCGAACAGCGCCAGGTCGTACCTGAACACATCCCGGCCTTTGCCGCCGTAAACCCCTTCGGAGGCAAGAGCCACCTCGACGATATCCCCCTTGACTACCCCTTCTGGCTCAAACCAATAAAGGCCTTCGGCTCGCAGCTGGGGTTCAAGATCCACAACCGGCAGGAACTCGACGAGGCCATCGAAACCACCAAGGCGAGAATAGGCAGGTTCGCAGTCCCCTTCAACTTTTTTCTCAAAATGGTCGATCTGCCCGGCGAGATAGAAGACATCGACGGTTTCTGGTGCATTGCCGAAGAGATCATCACCGGCAGACAGTGTACCGTCGAGGGCTATATTCACAAGGACGAAATTCACAGCCACGGCACCATCGACTCTCTCTATTACCCGAATAGCCACAGCTTTTTCCGTTACCAGTACCCCTCGACAATGCCGGAGGAGGTACTGGAGCAAATGCGCGGTATCGCCGCCGCAACAATCGAACACATGGGTCTCGATCACTCCTCCTTCAATATCGAATTCCTCTACGACGAAAAACAGGAGGCCATCCGCCTGCTCGAGGTCAACTCCCGCATATCGCAGTCGCACAGCGACATCTTCCGCAAGGTCGACGGCGCCTCCAATCATCAGGTGGTGGTGGATCTTGCCGAGAACAAAGAGCCCGATTTTCCTCATGGCGAGGGTGAATTCGGCTGCGCGGCCAAATTCCACCTGCGCCACTTTGAAGACGGAGTGGTGACCAATGCGCCGGGCGATGAGGATATAATACGTCTGCGTCAAGAGATTCCCCATACCGAGGTAATTGTCGAGGCCCATCAGGGCCAGCGGCTCTCCGAGATGCAGGGACAGGACAGCTACAGCTATCGCCTGGCGGTAATCTATATGGGTGCAGACGATGAGGACCAGCTGCTCGCCAAATATGAAAAATGTGTGGAACTGCTAGGATTCGAAGTGACGCCCATAAAGGAGGAGAAAGCGAAGTAGAGTCAAGCGGACCAATGAAACTCAGCCTGGCCTCTAGCAAGGGGGCCGGGTTGCTCGGGAGGCGTAACTGAGTTTCATTGGTAATCAGCTGTTTTTTTGATTGTTTTTGCTATAAACCATGTCATCCCGTGCTTTGCATGGCCGCCGCAATGGCGTTGATGCTCAGAAACAGTGCGTGCCGAATCGCGCCTTGTTCTTTTTCGTCTGCTTTTTCCCATCGTCGAAGCAATTCGATCTGCAGCAGATTCAGAACATCGGTATAGGGATTTCTCAGTCCGATGACTTTTTGAATGACAGGGTGGTTTTCCAACAGGTGGCTTTGACCGGTTATCTTAAGGACGCATTGTCTGGCCTTTTCAAATTCCTCGGCGATCTTTTCGTGCAGCACCGGAGAATTCTCTTTTCCGTATATTTCTGCGATTTCCAATCGTGTCCTGGCTAATTCGAGCTGGGCGTTTTCCAATACTGTGTTGAAAAACGGCCATGATTTCCACATTTCCCTCAATAAGTCCAGGCCGCCCGCTTCATCTTCGGCAACTTCTTCCAAAGCCGTGCCGATACCGTACCATCCGGGAATATTGTATCGCGTTTGGGTCCAGGAAAAATTCCAGGGGATTGCCCTCAAATCCTCGAATTCGGTCTCGTCGGCTGATTTTCTGGAGACGGGACGGGAGGCGATCGGCAGTCGGCCGATGTGCTCGATCGGTGTCGTTTTCCTGTACCAGTTCCAAAAGGACGGATCGTCAATCAGTTCTTTGTAGGTCTTCATGGCCCTTTGAGAAATTTTTTCCATATTCTCTCGCATTTCCGGCTGGCATCCTGAATCGCAGGAGGGATCATGGGCGGCGCGTATTACTGCATTGACGATCTGCTCCAGATGTCTGTGGGCAACGGCTGGCCTGGCATAGCGAAAAGAGATGACCTCGCCTTGCTCTGTGAAACGAATGGCCCCGTTTCTGCTCCCCGGCGCCTGAGACATAATGGCCTGGTTCGCGCGTCCCCCTCCGCGGCCGACAGTTCCGCCCCGGCCGTGGAAAAAGCGAAACCGCACGCCATGCTGGTCGCAGACCGCGCTGAGTTTGGTGAGCGCCTTCTCCAGTGACCAGTTGGATGTCCAATATCCTCCGTCCTTATTGCTGTCGGAATAACCGAGCATGATTTCCTGAAAGAAATTCCGACACTGAAGATGCTTGCGATAAATGGGAGTTTCAAACATTTTATCGACAAGAGAGGCGGCGTTTTCAAGATCCGATATAGTCTCGAACAGAGGCGCGATATCCAGGCGGCTTTGTACTTTATCGCCCCGAATTTTCCAAAGGCCCGTTTCCTTGGCGAGCAGAAGCACCTCCAGCATATCGCTGATCTCGTGGGTCATGCTTACTATATATCCTCCGATAGAATCGGGGGCGTTGTCCATGGCCTGCCGGACCATCTCGAAAGTTTGAAGAGTATCGATGGCGACGCGGGACAGACCGTCGGCGCTTTTTACCAACGGACGTGGATTTTCCAACTCCCGCTCGAGCAAGGCGATCTTTTCCGATTCGGTCATTTTCGAATAGCCCCGGGCCGCTCCGGCCGCTTCTGTCAATTCCTCGACTGTCTTTTCGTGGACGTCGCTGTGTTGGCGAATATCAAGCGCCGCCAGATGGAACCCGAACACCTGTGCGCGTATCGCCAAATCGGCGATTTTTCCCTCGACGGCTACGCTTTTAAGGCCGATATCCTTTAACGCGTTTCGAACAACCTCTATATCGCTCCTGAATTGTTCACATGTATATGGCTCTCCGATCGGATCTTTTTGCAGCCGATCGATTTTTTCTATAATGCAATAAATTTTCAGCCGGAAAGGTTCAAGACGGTATTTTCGATATCCATTATCCTTGAAATCGATACTTTCCACATCTTTTTCGATGGACTTTTTCAACTGTTCGGGTGTGTCGACACGCAATGCGGAGACGCTGAGATCGCGAAGCAAATCTTCCAGTTCCCTCCGGTATTCTTTCAAAGCGGCTTTCCCGTGGTCGTTCAAGGTTTGCCCGGTCACCGCAGGGGTGACATACGGATTTCCGTCTCGGTCGCCCCCTATCCACGAACGGTAGCGCAAAAAAGGGTGGATATCGCCAAGTGAAATGTCGTAGCAGGTTTCCAGGGCTTCGATAAGTTCGCGATAAATACTGGGGACTATTTGCCAGATTGAAGTCGTGCAATAGTACAGGCCGGTTGCAACCTCGTCCTCGACGCGCAAACGATCCGCCCTGATATCATCGGTGTTCATTACGAGGGTTATTTGGTGGTAGATACGGGTTAAAATCCGATCCCTTTCCCGAGGGGTCAAATCAGCCTCGGCGGGGATTTGCGAGAGAAGCTGCGATATCCGGTTTTGCTTATACAGTATGCTGCCCCGCCGCACCTCGGTCGGGTGGGCGGTCAGCGTCGGTTGGATATCTATTTTCTTCAGGGTGTTCATGGTCTTCTCGACCGACGCTCCCTCTTTTTTGAGATTGAAAATCGCCTCCAAGATCGAATCGGGCATGGGGGTCTCGGGAGTTTGAGAAAGTGCTTTTTTCCTGTTCAGACGTGTGATTTCCTGACGTTCCGCCTCGTTAATCAGATGAAAAAACGAAGCGTAGGAGCGGATAAGCCAAAAAATCTCGTCCAGGCTTAAATCTTGGAGGGAATCACGCAGACGGTAATATATTTCTGGTGTGTTTTCGTTTGCGGCCTTTTTGCATTGAAGACGAAATTTTTCCACCAATTGGAAAACATCATCCCCCGCCTGCTCTCTGATGACCTGTCCCAGAATCGTCCCCAGCAAATTCACGTGATGGCTCAAGGAGGTCGAAATGCCCGCTCCTTCCGATTCAATTTCCAAGCCTTTCCAATTACGCATGGCAGCTCCTTTCCTCTGAGGCGAAATCTGCAGTTTTTGCTCAAACCTCGCGTTAATCTCGAAACGACCGACCTTTATCTCAAGCACGATATCTATAATTCTAATGCCGATTATCATTCAGGCAAAACCGCTTCCAAAAATGAGCGAGGTCAAATACGATAATCTCGAAAAAAGTTATCGAAGTCGCCGGGATGGGCTCAAATAAGGGGTCTTCTCAAACAATCAACGCAATATGCAGGCCGAAAGTTGCAAGTCTCTTCAAGGCCATGTATGAATAGATTATAGACCCTAAAAAAAGTGTCCGGGAAAATGTGCCTTCCCCGACGAAGACTCCCCTGGCGCCAAGGAGCAGATTATGGACGAACCAATGCGCATCATGACGGAAAAGCCACTCAATGCGGAAACCCCCAGGAGCGCTCTTCGATCATGGATAACCGCCAATAGAGTATTCTTCGACCGCAACCAGGGACAGATTCCTCAAGAAGCGCCGGATCTCGCCCAGTGGAAGCTCGTTATCGGCGGCAAGGTGGCGACGCCCCTGGAAGTCGAATTCGACACCCTGCTGCGCCTGCCCAAGGCGATTGCCGCCAACACTCTCGAATGCTCAGGCAACAGCAGATCACTGCTTGCCGAGAAAGCCTCCGGCAATCCGTGGACCATAGGCGGGGTGGGCAACGCTGTCTGGGGTGGTGTCTGGTTGCGCGATCTCCTCGAAATGGCGGGCGCAACGTCGCAAGGCTTGCATGTGGCCTTCGAGGGTTTCGACAAGCCGCTGGGCAAGGCCCAGATCAACTTTATCCGCTCGATTCCTCTGGAAAAGGCGATGTCCTCAACGCTGCTGGCCTATGAAATGAATGGAGAGCCCCTGCCGCTTAAACATGGATTTCCGCTGCGGGCCCTGGCCCTTGGCTGGACCGGAGCCAACTGCGTAAAGTGGCTGAAGAAGATAACGATTCTCGACAAACCCTTCGAAGGCTTCTTCATGGACAAAGTTTACAGGGTATTCGCCAAGGATCAAAATCCGAAAAGCGGAGAAGTGGTCACTGGAATCAAACTGAAATCGATAATCACCCAGCCCGAGCCGGATGCGGTTTTTCCTCCGGGCGAGGTAACCTTTCTCGGCGCCGCCTATGGCGGGGAGCAGGATGTGGAAAAGGTGGAAATATCGGTTGACTCCGGCAGCACCTGGCAGGAGGCGGAATGTATCGGTCCCCATGAGCCCTTTGCCTGGCGGCAGTGGCAGTTTATTCATCGCTTTACCCAACCGGGCAGCTACACGGTGTTATCCCGCGCCACGGACGAAAACGGCACGCGCCAGCCGATGCGGGCCAACTGGAACAAGCTGGGCTACGGCAACAACGGCGTCCACGAACACGGCATTACCTTCAGGATTGAATGATTAGTCTGCTCTGTAGCTTTTTGATAACCATTCACTTTTGATAGTTTCGTAAAAAGTCATCTTTTTTGTCATTCCGGCGAAGGCCGGAATCCATAACTAGCTAAAACAACTGAATTCTGGCTCCGTCATGCCGGAGCCGATCACGTATCAGAATGACGAAATGGCTGACTTTGAGGTTTTTACGAGTCCATCACTTTAGCAAGTGATTATTTCGGGGCATCATCTCCTTTCTTTGCCTTTGCAATCATAGAGAGAATTATCTCTTTTTGGCGATAGTCTTTGATCTTTAAGGCAGCAGACAGTCCCTCATCTTTTCTTGAGCGGCTCAATCCGCCTTCTTTTTCTTTCTGGACCGGAGGTGGGTGGGCGTTCCATGGAAGAGCTGGGCTGCTTCTCCCAGGGTTTCCGAAAATGTCGGGTGGGCATGGATGGTCAGGGCCAGATCTTCGGCCACGGCTCCCATTTCCATGGCCACCGCGGCTTCGGCGATCAATTCGCCGGCATGCC
>JBEPWT010000158.1:0-7172 GCA_041642275.1 Desulfopila sp.
GAGCCCACGACCGGATTTGAACCGGTGACCTCATCCTTACCAAGGATGCGCTCTACCAACTGAGCTACGTGGGCACCCATCGTGCGTGCAAAAAAAAATGGAGCGGGAAACGAGACTCGAACCCGCAACCCTCAGCTTGGAAGGCTGATGCTCTACCAATTGAGCTATTCCCGCTCTCAAGTATATTATCTGTAAGTGAATGTGAGAGAGATGGTGGAGGGGGGAGGATTCGAACCTCCGAAGGCTTGGCCGACAGATTTACAGTCTGTTCCCTTTGACCGCTCGGGAACCCCTCCAGAACAGAAAGGCACCTGAATTTCAGATGCCGCCTTTTAACCTCTCAAAAACACTTTGTAAAGCTTTTTTTTTGGAGCTGGCGATGGGACTTGAACCCGCAACCTGCTGATTACAAATCAGCTGCTCTGCCAGTTGAGCTACGCCAGCTTACAAAACCGGAGAATATACTGGGTTCGTCGGCAGAAAGCAACATCTTTTTTGAGGCTGTCGTGAAGATTCTATACATGCAGGTACGGCCGGTCAATAAAATTCTCTTGACGCCTGGACTTTCTGCATGGATAGCGCCCGATCCCACCTCCCCGGCACCCTCCCCTTTGCCAGGCCAAAAAAAAAGGACCGGACAAGATCCGGTCCTTCTCCTAGTATAAGCAGTTCAACTTTTTACTGCGCCGGATTCTTGGCGAAGGCACTTTCCCTATACTTCTCGAAGGCCATGGCGAAGGTTCGATAGACGATGTGGGCAAACTTGGTATAGGGCATGTAGAGGAAGAGCATCATAACCGAGACGAGATGGAGGTAATAGATTATGTGGCCGAATACGGCCAGCCCTGCCCAGCGGAAAATCTCAGCGAGAAGACCGGTGACGCCGACTGCAAGTATCATCCAGATGAGAAACCAGTCGTAGAAAGTACTCTCGGCCCCTGCCTTCTTTTCCTGCTCCTTACGGCTCACCCAGATCACATACATGCCGTAGAGAAAGGCGATGGCGGCGATATTGGCCAGAAGCTTGACCGGATTCCAGAAAGACATCGGACCGTGGAATCGCGGCCAGATCAATGCGAGGACATCATTTGCAAAAAGCGACCAGAGCGTGACGATAAACAACGCGATGAAGGCGAAGACCAGTGGCTGGTGCCCTTTCTTGCGATCGGTATTGACCGTACACTCTTCGAAACGGTTGTGGCCGAGTATCTCTTTGATTGAAGGCCATAAGAATCGTGCTATAAACTGCTTGCTCGAAGGACGGTAGTCCTCGTTGAGATCATATTTGGCGGCCATGGCCTGCCAGAGATTGCGTACTCCTCGATAGGAGGCGTAGATAGCCAGAAGGAAGGGCGGTACCGTGAAGAGTACAATAAAGAAAACATTCTTGGCATACCAGTAGAAGTCCCAGTGGCCGAACATGCGCTGATAACCGTATCCTGCTTCGAAATTCGCCTTCCAGTCCGCCATCAGTCCCCCTGAGATGAACCACATAACGAAAACGATAAGGGCCGGGATACCGATCAGCAGCGGCAGATTCTTGGCACTGGAGGCAAGAGTGGCAAGGCCTCTGGGCCAAGCGTAATAATTGTAGGCATAGGCGCGTATGGACCCCATGACCTCTGCCGGTTTGGCGCCCCGGGGACAGTTTTCCGTACAGTCCCCACACTGGTGACAGAGAAAAACATCGGGGTCGGCTATCAGATTCTCCTTCATGCCCCATTGCGACCATATCATCTCTTTGCGCGGAAAAGGTTTCTGGTCACTTGATAGAGGACAAACCACAGAACAGGTGGCACACTGATAACACTTTTTCACTGTGTCACCGCCAACACCCTTGAGGTATTTTATAAATTCTACATCTGGTTGGACATTCATTTTTTCCCCTCTGTTATAGTATCAATAGTGAATCATCCATGGCGGTAAGTGACCATTGCTGGCCCAAAACTGCAGCGATGACCGGAATCATCGCTGCAGCGGATACGACATGGCCGGAACCTAGAACCCTTTGAACGGGTTTGGTCCCATCTCGACGATTTCTTCGACAAACTCATCGAGCATCTGCGGAATCTTATCATAGTCGGTGATGGCAACCTGCTTGGAAATTACCCGCTCCGCTTCGAGGCCGAGGGAACCGAGCGTATCGGCAATGTTCTCCATGCGTTTGTTGGCGATTTCCGATCCCTTGACGAAGTGACACTGGTAGTCATCACCGTAGGTGCAGCCGAGCAGCATGGCGCCATCCATTCCAGCGGACATGGCATCTCTGATCCAGGCCATATTGACGGATCCAAGACAGCGTACCGGGATGAAACGAACCATGTGGTTGAGCTTGTGGCGCTTCATACCCGCCATATCCAGGGCCGGATAGGCATCGTTTTCACAGACCAGCACCAGCATCCGCAGCCTGTCGTCATCGTCCTCGGGTACCTCGATCGATTTGATCATGGAGCCGATCAGATCAATGTTGTAATCCTTGAAACCGATAATGCGTTCCGGACATGCTCCCATACAGGTGCCGCAGCGGCGGCAACGGGTGTTGTTCGGCAGTGGTGTGCCCTTGGCATCGTCGTCGAGGGCGCCGAAGGGGCACTCCTCGGTGCAGCGTTTACACTGGGTACATCTCTGCATGAAAAATTCAGGATAGGTGGCATCTCCAGAACGCGGATGAACGGAGACACCCCTGTCTACCGATTCCAGACACTGGATGGCCTTGAGCGCGGCGCCGGTTGCATCATCCACCGTTTCCTCCATGGTCGTGGCCTTGCGGACGCCGCCGCAGGTGTATACGCCGGTCCTCCTGGTCTCATAGGGGAAACAGATGAAGTGCGAGTCGGCATAGCCGTCAAAAAGCGAAAGGTCGGGGAACATGGGGCCCTGGCGATAGGCGAGGTTTATGGAGTGCTCATGCAGGGTGGCAGGCTCCATGCCCGCAGCCAGGACAACCATGTCGACATCGACATTGAGGTCTTCACCAAGAAGGGTGTTCTCGACATCAACGCTCAGCTTGCTGCCGGCTTCCTCGACTTTCATGACATTGCCCTTGGTCATGAAAATGCCGTCATTGTCCTGGGCGTTCTTGTAAAACAGTTCCATATGACCGGGAGTACGCATATGCTGATACAGTATGTATGCCCGGCCGTCGGCATTGTCCTGGATCACATACTGGGCCTGCTTCAGGGCCACCATGGAGGTGACGGAGTTGCAGTAAGGAAAATCCTGATCGTCCTCTGCTCCGCCCGGGCTCATGACAAAAGCGACATTGGCGGGGACTTTGCCTTCTTTGGCGAGCTTCTCGAACTCGGCATTGGTAACCACGTTTTTGATCTTGCCATAGCCAAGATGTTCGAACTGAGAGACATCCGCTGGGTTCCAGCCGGTGGCCAGAACCACGGCGCCGTAATGTACGGCGTTGGGATCCACGGCGGTATAGGTCTGCCATCCCTCGTTGGGATCTTCCATTTCGCCTTTTTCTATCTTCTCCTGCTCTTCGACGGTGACCTTGGCGGGTGCATCCCACTCATTGCGATCCCCGGCTTTCTTCAGCGAAACGCGAAAAGCGCCGGGAGCACCGGCGATCCGGGCTACCTGGGTTTCCGTTTTCACCGTAATCTTGTCATTGGCGCTGACCTGCTCAACCAGAGCAGCCACCGGGTTGTCCTCGAGTTCGGCCCAGGGGGCTTTGGAGGGAAACGACTGGCGCCATCCAAGGGCCCTGCCGCCGAGCTGTGCTTCTTTTTCAATGATGGTCACTTCATAGCCGACATTAGCCGACTCAAGCGCGGCGGTAAGCCCAGCCAAACCGCCGCCCATGACCAGAATTTTTTTGTTGGTGCCTTCTTCCAGCTGGAACGGCACCGGCAGATCGGTCTTTTTGGCCCTGGTGCAGGCCATCCGTACATAGTCCTGGGCGGTTTCGTTGAGGAATTCAGCAGCCTCGGCATGAGGCTCCTCGCCTTCGGCAGGTTTGCCTTCAGCCCAGACTACCTGCTCCCTGAGATTGGCCCGGGTGGTAATGGTACCTTCGCCGAAATCAAATTCTTTCTGCATGACTCGAGGAGAGCAGGCAGCGACGACAAAGGTGTTGACACCATTGTCCTTCATATCCTTTTCCATGAGTGCGCGGCCTTCAGCGCCGCAGAGGCAGTCGCTGGTTTTGCACTCCATGGACATTTCTCCGGTCACGACTTCGGAAAGCGCGTCGATATCGAGTGCTTCACCGATGCCACAACCTTTGCATATATATGCGCAATATGTTTTATCCATTGTCATTACCTCCTGGATATCTGAATTGCCTTTAAGGCAGCTGCAGTGGATGATTGGGTCGTGGTTACAACATCAGCGGCTTTCTTGGCGCATCCGGCCGATATCATGCCTTTGTCGAAATCGGAAATCACAAAACCGCTGTTATCCATATCCAGATCCACAGGAGCACCGTCTATGGCCAGGGATGGCTGCATGCCGGTGGCCAGAACAGCCATGTCTACCTTGCGGTGCGATTTTTCTGCGGTAACGGCGTTTTCAGCGACGACCGTTACGCCGCCGTCGGCCTCCGGTACGATCTCGGCGACCTTGCCCTTGATAAATTCCGCATTCTCGTCCTTCATCAGATCTGCACGGAATTTCTCGTATTTTCCAGGGGTACGCAGATCGATATAGAAAACGGAGATCTTGGCCTCGGGGTACCTCTCGCGGACGTAGGTCATCTGCTTGAAGGTTGCCGTACAGCAGATGTAGGAGCAATATTCGAGATGATTCTCGTCACGGGATCCAGCGCACTGGACAAAAGCTATCGATTCGATCTCCTTGTTGTCGCCGGGACGGACAATAGCGCCTTTGGTGGGACCGTTGGCCGCCGCCATCCTTTCAATCTCCATGTTGGTGACAATGGCATTGGACTGGCCATACTTGAGATTATCCATTTTCGTGGGCTCATAGGGCGCCCAGCCGGTGGCCCAGACAATCGAGCCGACGTTTATGGTCACCGTCTGCGAAGTCATGTCGAGATCTACGGCATTATAGTCGCAGGCATTCTTGACGGCTTCGGCTCCCTCGGCGGACAAGGCGTCCTTGGCTATCACGTAACGCCTGGGAAATGCCATGTCGTGGGGCAGATAGGCGGCTGTAATTTTGTCCATGCCGAAGTTGAACTCGTTGTCGATCATGTCCGGACAGGCAGCAGCGCACTCGCCGCAGGCGGTGCAGTTGCTGTTGACATAGCGGGGGGCGATCTCGAGAGTCACCTCATAGTTGCCGGGACTGCCGCTGACGGACTTGACCGTGGTCATGGTATAGGTCCTGATTTTGCGGTTATCCTTGATGCGGCGGAAATTGATTTCCAGTCCGCAGCTCGGCGGACACAGTTTCGGGAAATACTGATTGAGCTGGGCGACGCGTCCGCCAAAATAGGCGTTTTTCTCAATCAAAAAGACATCATTTCCGACTTCTGCGGCTTCGAGGGCTGCGGTAAGCCCGCTCATACCACCGCCTACGACCAAAATTGCACCCGAGGTGCCTTGCTCGTCAGTCATACTTTCCTCCATTGTTACTCTTAAAAAATATTTACAATTGATATGAACACGCGTGAATCTACTGAGAATCAGCAAAGGAAATATCAACTCTGGATCTGCCTCCGGAGAAAACGCGCCGGGACTCTGCCATTATTAGCTTATGCAAAAAGAAGAATACCGGTTTCTCATTCTTCCGGTTTCTCATTCTTCCATAAGCTAAAATTGGTGGATAGAAAAAATCTCCAGAAGCCTAAGGCTCCTGGAGATTTTCCCTTTTACTTCATATAATTAGACCAGATATTACAGCCAGGGCTCGGTCTCGATTATATTCTGTACCTCTACCTTCTCACATTTCCATTCCTGGCTTTCAGGATTGAAGGTGGAGTTGACGAAGCATTTCCAGTTCTCGTCATCACAGGTCGGATAATCAGATCTGTAATAGAATCCCGGGTAGCGGGATTCCTTGCGGAACTCGATGTGGCGGATGTGGGTCTCAACACACCAGATACGGTGGTAGTTCTCCCAGCAGCGGAGCAGCTCATGAAGGTCGCCGGCTGCCATCTTCTCAGCATCTTCACGCAGAAGCTGGAGCAGATCAAGACACATGTTGAGCAGCTTGCCGGAGGTCATGTAATAGGTTGCAACACCACCGCCGTACTCATCCGTTGCCTTCATCAGACGCATCATCAGGCCTGCCGGCTTGCAGTAGTTCGGATTCACGTCTTCAGCGGTGGAAGCACCGACGAACTCGTCATAACGCCTGACAGGAGCGTAGATCTCATCGGCGATTTCCTGAGCGGTCTGCTTGAGCTCAGGTTTGAAATCGGCGTGGTCACGGCAGAACTTCACCATCTGCTTGGCGCAGATACGACCCTCGGCGTGGGAACCGGAGGAAAACTTGTGACCGGAGGCGCCGACGCCGTCACCGGCAGTGAACAGGCCGTCTACGGTGGTCATGCGGTTATAGCCCCACTTGTACTTGTGCGAACGGGACTCATTCTGTACATCCGGCACCCAGTCTTCGTCCGGTCCGGAGGTCCAGATACCGCAGCAGCCGGAGTGCGAACCGAGCATGTAGGGTTCGGTCGGCATGATCTCGGAACCCACCTTCTCGGGCTCGACGTTCATACCGGCCCAGAGACCGGCCTGACCGACGGACATGTCGAGGAAATCTTCCCAGGCCTCGGACTCGAGATGCTTCCAGAACTTCTTCAGGGACTTCTCATCCATGCCGGCATCGCGTCTCTCATCGAGGAAGGCGTTGAGGGCAACATCGGTGGCCATGAAGATGGGTCCACGACCAGCCTTGAGTTCCTGAATCATCAGGTGGTTACGCAGACAGGTCGGAGTAACCGGGGAAGCGCCGTAGGGCATAAATTTGTTGAGCTCTTCCTGGGCGGCATCGGAATTGGCATAGAACTCGCCGAGACCGTTGGATACTTTGGCCTTGAAGAGCAGGAACCAGGCTCCGACAGGACCATACCCATCCTTGAAGCGAGCCGGGGTGAAACGGTTTTCCATCATGGTCAGAGTAGCTCCGACCTGGGCGGCCAGGGTGTAGGTGGAACCGGCATTCCATATCGGATACCAGGCACGGCCTTTACCTTCGCCGGTGGAACGCGGACGGAAGATATTTACAGCGCCACCACAGGCTATCAGCGC
>JBEPWT010000159.1:0-7152 GCA_041642275.1 Desulfopila sp.
TCGGGTTCCGAGACAGAGATGCTCAGCGGGATTTTTTCATGAAATGTTCGGGCTAAAGATTCTTCAGCTTCCTGCTGAGCAGGTTGACCTGCTCGCCCACGGAAATATTCCTGTTGGCAATACCGGTTACCACTTTTATGGAATGAAGCACCGTCGAGTGGTCCCTGTTGAATTCCTTGCCTATTTCCGACAGCGAGTTGTCGGTATGCTTGCGGCAGAGATACATGGCAACCTGCCTGGGAAAGGTCAGGGCCCGTTTCCGTGATCGGGATTGCAGTTCGTCACAGCTGATGCTGTACTGCTTGCAGATGAACTCGCGGATCATGGCCGGCGACAGGCAATTTTTAAGACCGACGATGGAAGCGACTATATCTTCGACCAGGGCGAGATCGACAACTCCCTCCCGCAACTGCGCCTTGGCCCTGATGCCGACGATGGCGGACTCGACCTGGCGGACATCTCCTTTTATATGTTGGGTGAGATAATCGACATGTTCCTCTGCCAGTTCGAGATTGTGCTGGAGCGCCTTCTTTTTGACAATACGGGCCCGGGTGGATATGTCGGGCGGCTGGATAACCGTGACGAGGCCGGAGGCCATGCGGGAACGGAACTCATGGTCGATGCCTTCCAGGTCCCGCGGAGGTTTGTTGGCGGTGAACACCACTCTGCGGCCGCACTTTATCAGGGAATCGAGGAGTTCATTGAGCTCCTCCTGGGTTTTCTTCTTGCCGGTGAGCGAATGAACGTCCTCCACCAGGAGAATATCACAGTGCTGGTGGTATTTCTCCTTGAAGTCATCCATGGCATTGGCCTTGATGGAGTTGACCATTTCATAGGAGAATTGCTGGGCCGTGACATAGTGCAGCCTGGTCATCGGCGAATCCGCCAGTATCTGATGGGCGACGGCATGGGTCAGATGACTTTTGCCCAGTCCCGTTGAACTGTTTATGTAGAGGCAGGGCCCGATGGAATCGTCGGCCATGGATATGGAGCGGCAGGCGGACTGGGCGAGAATGTTGCTCTCCCCGACCATGAATTCGTCAAAGGTATAGCGGGGATGCAGAGCCCTGACCGACGAGCTTCCCTTGGGAACATGCGGCAGACGCAGTTGGCTTGATTTTTTCACCACCGGGCAGGTGGGGTCCTGCTGCTCAAGACAGAGGGTAACTCGCCTTCGTTGGGAGTCGACCTCGGCCAGCTTGGCCTGGATCATTTCCAGATAGTTTCTGGAAATATAGGCGCTGAAAAAGCGATCCGGACAGGCAAGCTGGATGGCATCCTCCTGGAGCGAGGCGCACTCAAGCGGCTCAATCCATAAACTGTAGACGCTCTCACTCAGTTCCTCCTGCAGTCTCTTCTTCGCTTTCTGCCAGACCATGTGCCTTTCCCCTTCAAATAATTGGAAAAATACCCCCCTCCTCCCGTCTCAGGACGAACTGCATCTGCAGTCCCTCTGCCGGGAATTTCCCCACTTGCTGATTGTCGCTCTCAATTAGGAAAATCGCTAAGTCTGAAGCCACTTCATCAACTTTCTCCCCTGAATGGCTGACCTGCAATACATGCACGTTGATAAACTCCATTTTGACTCTTTCGTCAAAGGCCGTTTCCCCTATTTTTTCAGAAAACGGCAGGCAACGAGGAGTTATTTCCCAACTCGGTAATGATATGTCTTTTCCTGGGAGCGCGGCTGGCGAAAGCACCAAAAAACGGGAAAAACTGACCTTTCACGAATATCTGCATATTTTCATGACCTTAGCATTTTTATCCACAGTCTTTCCACAATTTCATTTTTTTGTTTAACTTCATTTTTCAATATATTAGTAGAAATATCTCTATTTTTCGCTATTTTTAACAATATTTTCATGCGATCTCTACGGAAATACGGCCTTTGACGCCGGAGTTTTTTTTTATTGCTTGAGCAAATTTTTTTCTGAGACAACCGCTCCAGGCAGGAGTTGCTTCTAGTCTGTCTCGCGTACCCGGGCAAAAGTCAGCACCAGGACTTCCGCGGCTTTGGCCTGCATCAACGTCTGGGCGCATTCGCTTACCGTGGTGCCGGTCGTATAGATGTCATCAACCAGACATATTTTTTTATTTCGTATATTTACATTGTCAGCAAGAGCAAAGGCTCCTCGCAGATTCCGCCTCCTTCCGGCACCATCGCAGGCAGTCTGCGATGGTGTCCGCAGCTTTTTCACCAATATTCCTGGCAGAATCCTGCTTTGGGCGTCGGCAAACAAAAGACGGGCGAGCACCAGTGCCTGGTTCATCCCCCGATCCTGCAGCCGCTGCCGATGCAGCGGAACGGGAACTATTATATCACATGATTCAAATGGTGAAATATCGAAACTCCGGCCGATTTTCAGCAATGGGCCGACGGCCGTAGTATCGTAGCGGTATTTCAGCCGGTGCAGTAATGTCCGGACGGGCTCCTCATAGTAGGTGACGGCGGATGCTTGTACATAGGGCGGCGGCCGGCGCAGACACTGGCCGCAGACATGGGCCGCCGGCTGAGATGAGACAAAATTCCTGCCGCAGACAGGACATAGCGGCCCCTTTATATAGGGCACCTTCTCGAAACATTGTCGGCATAAGCCGGCGGAGATACCGGATCCGGTCCTCCGGCAGCAGTGACACTGGGGCGGAAATACCAATTCCGCCACACCTCGAATCCATTGTCGGCCAATATCGGCAGGCGCCATACGTTTCTCCAAAAATCACCGCAAATCCCCCACCCAGCACCATACCCCGTCGACAAAAATCAATCCACCTTTTGTTCAGGCTCCACCGACGGAAAATTTCGGCAGCGACCTGTTTTTAGCGAAATCCCCGGGTAGACAGCTGCCGTTCGAGACGGAACCTGCTCCATAGATCTTTGTGCCGGCCGGCGGTCTCCGTGAAAGCGCGTAAAAATTCCCATCTCCTTTCTTTTCATTTTCGGTCAAACATGTCATAATGGGCGCTACTCTCTGCCACTAAGCGTGTTTTCTGATAGATAACAGATACTTAACAAATAAATTCGGCAATCTTCTTTTCAGGCGACGGCGAGGACACCGTTTTTCTGAGCCGCACACAGGGTTCACACCATGAATAACTCCAGTAAATCTTTGCGTTTCGGCATTACGAAGTTTCTCCGTGTCTTTTTTTCAGCAGTCATTTTCTCCTTCCTGCTGCTTGCCTTTTCCTCTGCCCTCCAGGCAGCCGAAAGCCCGAAGACCGTTTTTCTCCCGCCGAAAATCACCTCGCTTTCCGGCGACGTACAGCTGGCGGACAAGACCGATCGGATGCTGCAGCAGGTACTCTTCGGCTCAGAATTCAACTATCTCTCACGGGACAGAGCCACCGAGCTTGTCGATTACGATGAAAAATGGCCGCCCAATCCGCAAAAACTCGCCGACATCGAGTTTTTCCAGGAATATGCCAATATCGTTTTCGGCAGCATGACGGAGATCGGAGGCGTGATAAGTGCCGACTTCATGGTCATGGACCTGCTCTCGCCCGCCGAGGCCAAATTTTTCTCCATCAAAGGGGAATCCATCGAGGTTCTCGAGCCCCTCTTTGCAGACCTGGTCAGCAAAGTGGAAGCATTTACCTCCCGTGCCGAGGTCATCGCCAGTATCGCCCCGACAGGCAACATCAAAATCGATTCCGGCGCCATTCTGCAGAGAATCAAAACCAAGCCGGGCGATACCTACGACCCTGAAACGTTGAGAGAGGATCTCAAGTCCATATTCAAGCTCGGCTATTTCGATGACATCAGGATCGAAGTGGTCCAGAAACCGGAGGGCAAGGCCGTCACCTTCCGAATTACCGAGAAACCGGTGATACGATCCATCTATTACAGCGGCATAGACGAACTCAAAGAAAGCACGGTCAAGGAGGTGGTCACCCTCAGGGAACAGTCGATCCTCAATCCGGCACAGATCAAGCGAACTGCCGATGCCATCCAGCTGCTCTACAAAACCAAGGGCTACTACAATACCACGGTTACCCCGGAAATCACCTTTCCCACCGAGGATTCGGCCGAGGTAGAGTTCGTCATCGACGAAGGCGAAAAGATCTATATCAGGGATATCCGCTTTGAGGGCAATGAGGCCTTCGACGACGACGACCTCGAAGACGAGATTGAAACCAGCACCAAGGGCTGGTTCTCCTGGATCACCGACTCCGGACTGCTCGACTACGACCAGCTCAACCAGGATGCCGGCCGGATTATCAACTACTACGGCAACCACGGCTATCTGGAGACAAAGATCAGCGATCCGGTCGTCACCCAGGAGGAGGAATGGCTCTATATCACCTTCAACATCGAGGAAGGCACCCGTTTCAAAGTCGGCGAAGTCGAAATGGAAGGAGACCTCCTCGACTCCCGGGAAAAGCTGCTGCGGATGCTGGATATTCGTGAACAGGAATATGTCAGCAGGAAGATTCTGCGTGAGGACATTCTCAAAATCACGGACTTTTTTGCCGAAAAAGGCTATGCCAACGCCAACATCAGCCCGCGCATCACCCCCGGCGCCGCCGAGAATATTCTCGATATCGTCATCGACGTCGACAAGGGCGAGCTGGTCTATATCAACCGAATCACCATCACCGGCAACGACCGTACCCGCGACAACGTCATCCGCAGAGAACTGGAGGTCGAGGAAGGAGGGATTTTCAACGCCAAGGCACTGCGCCAAAGTCTTCAGAATTTGCAATACCTTGATTTTTTCGAGGAAGTAGGTATTTCTCCGGAAAAATCCTTCGACGACACCACCGTCGATCTTTCCGTCGAAGTCGCGGAGAAAAGTACGGGACGATTCACCATCGGCGCCGGCTACAGCTCCGTTGACAAGCTCATCCTCATGGGAGAGGTGGCGGAAAACAACTTTCTCGGCAGAGGCGACACCCTGGCCTTCTCCGCCGACATTGGCGGCGAGAGTACCAGATACAATCTCCAGTACAAGAATCCCCGCCTCAACGACTCCGAGCTCTCCTGGGGAGTCGACATCTTTGATATAGAGCGTGATTATGACGATTACACCAAGGAATCCCAGGGCGGAGCGTTAAGCTTCGGCTATCCGTTGTGGGAGAAATGGCGCGGTTATGGCAGGTACAGCTTTACCGACACCCTGCTCTCCGATGTCGCCGAAAACGCCTCCTTCGTCATCAGAAATTCCGTGGATATCGAGGTGACCAGCGCTGTGAGATTCAGCGCACAGCGTGATACCAGAAACCGCAGATTCGGGGCCACCAAGGGCTCGCGCCACAGCCTCAGCATTGAATACGCCGGCGGTCCGTTGAGCGGCGACTCGGAGTTCACCAAGCTGGAAGGACATACAACCTGGTACTTTCCCCTTTTCTGGGATACGGTGTTCCACTTTCACGGCGCCGCCGGCCAGGCCTTTGAAAATGAAGACAACGGCCTGCCCGTCTACGAGCGCTTCTTCCTCGGCGGTCTCCGATCGATCCGCGGTTTTGAATTCGGCAAGGTCAGCCCGCGCGACCCCATCACCGGCGAACGTATCGGCGGTGATAAAATGTGGTTTACCAACTTCGAGTATATCTTTCCACTGCTGATGGAGCAGGGCCTCAACGGCGTCCTTTTCTTCGACATGGGCCAGGTCCTCAACGACGACGATGACTGGAACCTTGAAAACTTTGAAAAATCGGTGGGCGTGGGCATCCGCTGGTTCTCGCCGATAGGACCCCTTCGCCTGGAATGGGGCTATAACCTCGATCCTCTCGAAGATGAGGACACCTCGGTCTGGGATTTCTCCATCGGCGGTGTTTTCTGATCCGCCCTTTAAACGACGACTATCCGGCCGCCGCGGCGGCCGGAACCTTTTTCATGGTATCAGAATCACTTGCCACCATACGCACCTCGACGGAGCGGCAGTTTGCCGTCACCGGGCTGCGAGGCAGCAGCCATGCCTGGTTCACCGCCCAGCTGGCAAAGCAGGAAACCTGCTGCTGCATCGTCCCCGATGAACATCTCGTGGCCCTGGTCGAGGAGGATTTACGGCTGTTCTCGCCTGCCGAGGTGGTGGTTTATCCCGGCTATGAAATCCCCCCCTACACTCCTCTCTCCCCTGATCAGCGAACCACCGCCGTCCGGTTGGCGAGCCTTTACGCCCTGCAGGAGAACCGGGCCCCCCTGATAGTCGTCGCCTCCATCGAGGCGCTGATGCGCAGGGTCGTGCCGCGGAAAATCCTGGCCGACAGAGCGGAACTCATCATGGCAGGCGAAGATGTCGACCAGCAGCAGCTTATCGCCAGGCTCATCGGTTCCGGCTACGAACAGGTATCGCTGGTCCGGGGCGTCGGCGATTTTTCGGTTCGCGGCGGGATCATCGACATTTACCCCCCTGCTTTCCTCCAGGAAGACAGCTCTTTTCACAACGGCCCCTTGCGCCTCGATTTCTTCGGCGACACCATCGAATCACTCCGTTCCTTCGACCTCTACAGCCAGCGCTCCCGGGAAGAAGTAGCCGAGGCCGTGATCCTGCCGGTCAACGACATCGTCTTTGCCGGCTCCGCCAACCGCTGTCCACCGCAGACCGCGGCGGTTTTTGAAAAGGAGGCGGAAAAAGACGGCTGGGACCAGGAGCAGAGCGACGCTCTTTTGGAGCGGCTGAAGAATATCGGCCGCTTTGCCGGCGTCGAGTTCTTCCTGCCCCTGTTCTACCACGATCACAAACACGCGACCGATACCTTCTTCGACTACCTGGGAGAGCAGGCGAACATCATCATGATCGACCCGGAGGGCTGCCGCCAGAGCGCCGAGATGGTGCATGAACGCATCCTTGCCAATTACCGCCAGGCAAGAGAAGACCGCCAGCCGGTGCTTGCACCCTCGTCTCTTTTTCTTGGCTATGATGACATCGAGGAAAGGCTCAGCGATTTCAAGAAAATCTCCCTTACCGATTTTACAGAAGATTCCGGTCTCCTGCTGAGCGAGAGAACCACCAACCATCTCCTCCTCAAACAAGACATCCAGTTGCAGCGCAAAAAGCGCGGGGTCATCGCCCCACTGGCCGACCAGCTCCTCGACTGGCGGGAATCCGGGGAAAGCGTGGTTATTTGCTGCCGTTCGAGCAGACACACCAAAAATCTGGCGGAACTGCTGCTCAAGCGCGGCCATGAACTGGAAAGAATCACCGCCCCCCT
>JBEPWT010000160.1:0-7115 GCA_041642275.1 Desulfopila sp.
ATGAGGAATTGTCTGGAAAAGCTGGAGCGCTACCGGTACCAGGCTTCGGCTGCTGCAGACCCGCAAACACCGACGGCAACGGTCGAAGGCCGGCCGCAGTAAGATCATTCGTCCCGCAGACCATGCTCATGACCATCAGCGATTACCCAGCAGGCGACGGCCCCTCCCAATCCCTAGCCGACAAGCCTTTGACCTACTGCACGAATATCCATCCGGGGGAGAGTTGGCAGGAAATTTTTGCCGCCGTCCGCGACTCTGCCCCGGTGGTCAAGAAGAGAATATCCCCGCACCGCCCTTTTCCATTGGGGCTGCGCCTCTCAGCTGCGGCCGCCTGGGAAATCGATGGGGGCGCAGCCGCTCAATTTCACCGCTGGTGCCGGCAGGAGGGGCTCTACGTTGCCAGTGTCAACGGCTTTCCCTACGGCACCTTTCACCATGCCCCCGTAAAACAGGAGGTGTATCTGCCGGACTGGCGTCAGGCCGAGCGACTGGACTACACCAAAAAACTCGCTCAACTGCTGAGCATCTGGCTGCCCGAGGACATGGTCGGATCGATATCGACGGTACCGGTGGGATTTCGCACCGACATCGGCAAAGAAGATTTTGATAGTGTCAGAGAAAACCTGGGCAGGGCTCTTGATTTTCTCCATCGACTGGCCGAAGCAAGCGGCAAAGAGATACTGCTGTCCATGGAGCCGGAACCCGGCTGTGTCCTGGAGACCGTCGATGATGTCGTCGCCTTCTTTGACAGACTCGATCTGCCGGACTCCCAGCGGCAACGGCTGGCGGTCTGCTACGACTGCTGCCATCAGTCCCTGCAGTTCGAGGATCCGGTAAAATCGCTGCAGATGCTGGCCGACAACAATATAACCATCGGCCACGTGCAGGTGTCCTCGGCGCTGAGGCTCAAGGATCCGCGCATCGCGTTGCTGGCGCGTTACCAGGAGGAGTGTTATCTTCATCAGACGGTGGGGCGCACCGGTGACGGCCGGCTTTTGCGCTACGATGATCTCGATCAGGCCATTGCCGCAGCGCCCGAGGGCGTCGAGGAGTGGCGGGTGCATTTCCATGTGCCGGTGTTCCTCGAAGAAACCAGTGAATGCACCTCAACCAGGTTTTTTCTCGAGGAGGTCCTGCCGCTATTGCCGGCAGGTCCGGTGTTCGAGGTCGAGACCTATACCTGGTCCATATTGCCGCCCGAACTGCAGGGCGGCTCCGTAACCGACTGCCTCATTCGTGAACTCGAGTGGGTGGCCAAAACAATTGGGAACAGAAAATGAAAGATACCGCCGTAAAGGCAATGTTTGAAACCATCGCCACCGGATACGATTTCCAGAACAGCTTTCTCTCCCTGCGCCGGGATGTTTACTGGCGCAAGGCGCTGGCGGAAATGCTGCAGCTCGAAAATGGCGATACCGTCCTTGATGTCGCCGTCGGCACCGCCGAAATAGCTCTTTCCATCAGTGGCCGATATCCCGGCGTTCGGGTCGTCGGTGTCGATTTTTCACCGGCCATGCTGCGGGTGGGCAAAAAAAAGATAGAAGACCGCGGCCGGCAGGAACGGATCAGCCTCGCTGCCGGCGATGGCCGCCTGCTGCCGGTCCGCAGCAATTCCGTCGATGCCTTGACCATTTCCTTCGGCATCCGCAACGTTGAAGAACGGGACCAGGCCCTGGCCGAGTTTTATCGGGTTCTCAAGCCCGGGGGCGGACTCTATATCATGGAATTTTCCTATCCGGATCAGCCGGCGCTTTATCGACTCTACCGCTTTTATTTCGACTACATACTGCCGCCCATCGGCAATCTTATTTCCCGTACCAACTATGCCTACAGCTATCTGGCCGATTCGGTGGACACCTTTCCCGACGACGCCGGGTTCAGCGCCGAAATTGAAGCCGCCGGATTTTCTCAGACGGTGATTACCAAACTGACCTTCGGCATCGCCAAAATATATCAGGGCCGCAAGGAGGTACAATGAAAGTAAACTGGCCGGAGAGACGCTGGGTAAACAGTCCGGTGCGCAAATTCGTGCAGCTGCAGGAGGTCCGCTTCTTCCAGAAAATGGGCTGGTTCGTCTCGGGGGGGAAATGTCTGGAAATCGGCTGCGGCTGCGGCGTCGGCGCAGGCATTATCCATGATGCCTTTTCGCCGTCCGCCATTTAGGCCCTCGACATCGACGTCGACATGCTGAAGACGGCACGGCGCAAACCGAGCGGCTGGAAAAACACGCCCCTGCACCTGCTCGGCACCGCCGTCAAGAAGGAGAGTGAACCGGCACCATGAGTGTGTCCGGTGAACACAAGGCAAGAAGCCACCTGCATAATTAACCCACAAGGGGAAAGCGATGGAAATCTTTCAGGATCATGTTTTTCTCTCCCGCCTGCATTTCGCCTTTACCGCCATGTTCCATATCATCTGGCCGGTGCTCACCATCGGCCTCTCCATTTTCCTGGTCTACCTGGAAGCGCGCTGGCTGATGACCCGTGACCTGCGTTATTATCATCATGCCCGCTTCTGGATGAAACTCTTCCTGCTCAACTTTGCCGTCGGCGTGGTCAGCGGCATCCCCATGGAATTTCAGTTCGGCACCAACTGGAGCGCTTTTTCCCGGGCCGGCGGCGATATTTTCGGTCATCTGCTGGGCTTTGAGGCATCCATGGCCTTCATGCTGGAGGCCGCCTTTCTGGGCATCATGGCCTTCGGCTGGAAGCGCGTATCGCCCGGCATGCACTTTTTCGCCACCTGCATGGTCGCCTTCGGCGGAACCCTTTCGGCATTCTGGATCATGGCCGCCAATTCCTGGATGCAGACGCCGGTGGGCGGCGAATTCGTCGACGGTAAATTTATCCTCCAGGACACCTTTGCCGCCATCTTCAATCCCGATATTTTCTGGGGCACCACTCACATGTGGTTCGCCTGCCTGGAAATCTCCCTGTTTGTCATAGGCGGCATCAGCGCCTGGTACCTGCTGAAAAGAAGACATACGGAGTTTTTCCTCTATTCCTTTAAAGCCATGGTCGTCGTCGCCATCTTCATCACCACCATTCAGGTGATCAACGGCGACGGGGCCGGCAAGTCGGTCTTTGACAACCAGCCGGCCAAGCTCGCAGCCATTGAGGCCCATTGGCAGACCAATCCTCCGGGCGAGGGAGCTGCCTGGAACATTCTCGCCTGGCCCAGCAAAGAGCTGCAGGACAACGTCTGGGAGATCGGCATCCCCTATGCCCTCAGCCTCATCACCACCCATGAGCCCACCGGTCAGGTCACCGGTTTGCTGGAGTATGAACCGCAGGACCAGCCGCCGCTGCTGGTCACCTTCTATTCTTTCCGGATCATGTTCTTTCTGGGCATTGCCTTTGTGCTCTTGATGCTCTGGTCGGTGTGGGCCTGGATGAAGGGCTGGCTGAGCGCGGAGAGGGTGGCTGAGCAGAAATGGCTGCTCTATTCATGGATGGCGGCCATACCTCTGAGCTATATTGCCATGGAGGCCGGCTGGGCGGTCCGCGAGGTCGGCCGGCAGCCCTGGGTTATCCAGGGACTGCAGCGCACCGCCGAAGGGGTAAGTCCCCTGCCTGCGGCAACAGTGGCGGGATCGCTGCTGGGCTTCGTGGTTATTTACGCGGTGCTGTTCGTTGTCTTTCTGGTGTTTGCCAAAGGAGTGATCAGCGCCGGACCTGATTTCAGCAAATATCCCGATGCGCCGGAGAAGTGAGATCTCTGTAGGTCTCTTACTACCGCCGGACAAGGAAGTCGCATCAACGATAACCATAAGGGAGGGGAGTTTTCGCCATGGAAATGATAAATGCCAATCTGGCGACAATATGGCTGGTACTCATCGGTTTTTTTCTGCTCTATTATGCCTTGAGCGACGGCGCCGGTCTCGGTATCGGCATCATCACCCTTTTTACCGGCAAGAGGGAGAGGAAAGAGGAAATGATGCGGGCCATCGAAACCATATGGCACGGCAACCAGACCTGGCTGGTTGTTCTCGGCGGCATGTTGTTCGGCGCCTTTCCGCTGTTCTACTCGATTGTCCTCTCGGCCCTGTACATTCCTTTTATTCTCATGCTCTTCGGCTTCATATTCCGGGGGGTGGCCTTCGAATTTCATGCCGAGGCCAAACGCAAGTCAATCTGGGTCTTCTCCTTCGGTCTTGGCAGTCTCATGGCCACCCTGGGCCAGGGGTTCGCCCTCGGCGGACTGCTGGGCGGCATCAACGTCGAAGCCGAGTCCTTCGCCGGAACGCCTGCCGACTGGATGAACTGGTATTCGTTTTTCGCCGCCATGGGCGTCGTTTTCGGCTACGTCATGCTGGGCGCCGGTATGTTGATCGCCAGAACCACCGGTGAGGTCCAGCGGCGGAGCTTTCGGACGGCCCGGCTCTCCGCCGTGCTGACCCTGGTTTTCTCGGCGGTGGTCTACATCGGCACCACCATGCTGCATCCGGAAATGGCCGTAAAATGGCGGGCTTGGCCGCCGTCGCTGCTCTATTTCTTTTCCCTGCTGACGGTGGCGGCCTTCTTCATGTATTTTCGCAGTCTTGAACAGAACAGACAGCTGGCGCCGCTGGTATGGAACTGGTGCATACTGATCTTTTCCTTCATCGGTCTGTCCATCGGTCTCTATCCCGGCATGATTCCAAGCGTCGATGCCACCAGCCTCACCGTCAGCGAAGTGGCGGCCAGCGATACCACTCTGCGCTTCATGCTGGTGGTCATGGCCGTGCTGCTGCCCATCATCCTCACCTATACCACCTACAGCTACTGGATTTTCCGGGGCAAGACCGGCGGCGCCGGCTATGACGAGCATTGATCCGGGCCTTCGGCATTTACACCGCTCCATGGCGAAAGGAAGGGTGCCTCTACATCATGCGGATATTGAGGTTGTGCATGATCCAGATCGAGCCGCCGACGAAAAGTGCCATGATCAGCACCGTGAAAACCATGGCCAACACGTTCCAGCGAGCCTCGGAGGAGGAGTTGAGATGCAGAAAGTAATGGAGGTGCACCAGGATCTGCAGGACGGCGGCGGTGAAGATAGTGACCACGGTGGCCCCATGCGAAAGCGCTTCGCTCATGACCGCGCCGAAGGCCAGGGTTGTCAGGATGACGGAGAGGATGAAGCCCGTGAGGTAGGACTTCAGGCTGCCGGCGGCGGCGCCGGTGGTGGTTGCGCTATGTTTCATTTATAATACCCCCATCAGGTATACAACGGTGAAGACGGCTACCCAGACGATATCGAGAAAGTGCCAGAACATGCTCAGGCGCATCAGTCTCGCCTGCACCATGACGCTCAGACCCGTGGTTTTGATCTGGTACATCATCACCGCCATCCAGACGAGTCCGCTGGCCACATGGAGGCCGTGGGTCCCCACCAGAGTGAAAAAGGCCGAGAGGTAGGCGCTGCGGCCGGGTCCGTGACCCTCGGCGATCAGCAGCTGGAACTCGTGGAGTTCCATGGCGATAAATCCCAGCCCGAACACAAAGGTAAGTGCCAGCCATTGCAGCACCCGGCTGGTCTTGCCGGCATGCATTGCCAGAAGGGCCAGGCCGCAGGTGGCGCTGCTCAGCAGGAGCAGCATGGTTTCGATGAAGACGAAGCTCAGATCGAAGAGTTCGGCGCCGGTGGGGCCTCCGGCGTAGGCCTTGCTGAGGACGACAAAGGTTGCAAAAATGGCGGAGAACAGTACCAGATCCGACATGAGATACAGCCAGAAACCAAAGGACTGATGACCGGCGGTACCGTGTTCTTCGAAGACTTCGGCGGTATCGGCGTGTGTGCTCGTCTGTGCTGGTGTCATCACTTATCTCTCCTGGTCTGTTGGCGAAGCTGCAGAGGTCGTACCGGGCAGATTCACACCGGCGGCGGCCAGCTGTCGGTAGCGCTGGTCTTCGTCCTTTTTCACCTCGGCGGCGGGAATGGTGTAGAAAATATCGTCGTCGGCGGCGCGCAGAATGATGGCGGCGACGATGGCCAGCAGGCTGACGATGGCCAGCCACCAGATATGCCAGACCATGGCAAAACCGAAGAAAAAGCAGAGTATGCCGTTGACCAGCCCGGAGGCGGTGTTCTTCGGCATATGGATGTCATCATAGTGTTCCGGCCGGATATAGGCGGTGTTCTTTTCCTTCATGTCGTCGAAGGCGTCGATATCTTCGACCACCGGAATGGCGGCGAAATTGTACTCCGGCGGTGGTGAAGGAATGGCCCATTCCAGCGTACGGCCGTCCTCCCAGGCATCGCCGGTGAGGTCGCGGTTTTCATCGCGTCTGCGTATGCTGACATAGAGCTGGATAATGTGGCAGAGGACACCGGCGGCGACCAGCAGGGTGCCCAGCGCGGCGATCACCATCCAGGTCTGCCAGGCCGGGTTTTCGTAGAAGACCATCCGTCTGGGCATGCCCATAAAGCCGAGGACATAGAGCGGAATAAAGGCGAAGTAGAAGCCGATGAGCCAGCACCAGAAGGCCCTCTTCCCCCAGCTTTCGACGAGCGAGAAGCCGAAAACCTTGGGGAACCAGTAGGCGTAGCCGGCCAGATAGCCGAACAGCGCCCCGGGGATGAGGACATTGTGGAAATGGGCCACCAGAAACAGGCTGTTGTGAAAGACGAAATCTGCCGGCGGCGCCGCCAGCAGCACGCCGGTCATGCCGCCGACGGCGAAGGTGGAGATAAAGCCCATGGACCAGAGCATCGGCGTGGTGAAGCGGATGCGGCCGCGGTACATGGTGAACAGCCAGTTGAAGATCTTGACGCCGGTGGGGATGGCGATGACCATGGTAGCCAGACCGAAAACGAAGTTGACGTCCGGCCCCGCGCCCATGGTGAAGAAGTGATGCACCCAGACGCAGAAGGACAACACCGTGATCGCCACCGTCGCCCAGACCATGGAGGTATAGCCGAACAGCCTTTTCCGCGAAAAGGTGGGCACGACCTCGGAGAAGACGCCGAAGGCCGGGAGGACGACGATATAGACTTCCGGATGGCCCCAGATCCAGAAGAGATTGGCATACATCATCATGTTGCCGCCCATGTCGTTGCTGAAAAAATGGGTGCCGATGTAACGATCCAGGGTGACCAGGGCCAGGGCCACGGTCAGCACCGGGAAGGAAAAG
>JBEPWT010000161.1:0-7106 GCA_041642275.1 Desulfopila sp.
CACGGGATGTGATTCAGCCCGAGCAGATCGTCCCCATTTACAAATCCCAGACCTTTCCCACCACCGGCTACGGGGTGGTTTACAACCTTCATCCCGATCTGCAGGAGAAGGTGAAAGAGGCCTTCTTCTCTTTTCCGTGGGAAGGCTCATCGCTGATGGAGGAGTTCAAGAATTCCGGCGAGGCGCAATTCATTCCCATCACCTATAAGAAGCATTGGGAAGTAGTACGGACCATCGATAAGGCGATGGGCGTCAGCTATGAGTGCAGGTAGACCGTGTTAAGCCTCACGGCGCTGACCAAGCGCTACAAGACCGGCGACCTTGCCCTTAAAGAAGTCAGTCTGGAAATTCCCGAGGGGGAGGTGGTCGGTCTGATCGGTCCGTCCGGTTCGGGCAAATCGACCCTGATCCGCTGTATCAACCGCCTCGTCGAGCCCAGCAGCGGGTCGGTGCGTCTGAAAGGTCTCGAGCTGACCGGTTTGAACCGCACCGAACTGCGCCGGGCCAGACGGCGGATGGGCATGATCTTTCAGGAATACGCCCTGGTGGAACGTTTGACGGTGATGGAGAATGTCCTCTCCGGGCAGCTCGGTTACGTGGGATTCTGGCGATCCTTCTGGCGGCGGTTCCCGCCGGAAGCGGTGGCCCAGGCCTTTGCCACTCTTGACCGGGTAGGGCTGGCCGAACATGTCGACAAGCGGGCTGATGCTCTCTCCGGGGGGCAGCGGCAGCGGGTGGGAATATCCCGGGCTCTGCTCCAGAACCCCGATCTGCTGCTGATCGACGAGCCGACCGCCAGTCTCGACCCGAAAACCTCCCGCCAGATCATGCGGCTGATTGTCGAGGTTTGCGCAGAACGTCGTCTGGCGGCGATCATCAATATCCATGACGTTGCCCTTGCTCAGCTCTTCGTCCGGCGGATCGTCGGCCTCCGTCAGGGAGAGGTGGTCTATGATGGCCCTCCGAATGGTCTCGATGCCGAGGTGCTCACCGAGATATATGGGGTTGAAGACTGGAGCGCCACCATAGGCAAGGGCCATGACCAGGAAGAAAGACCGGAAACCGCTCAGCCGGAGAAAGTCGTCAAAGAGCGCCTGGCGGGGGTACGATGAATAGCCGAATCGGCGGCATAGATGCCGCCGGAAACTATCCGCAGCACTGGCGGCGGCCACCTTTTATCAGCAGTCCCTGGCTGCGCTATGGCCTGGCCTGCGGGGCGGTGCTTTATCTGATTGTGGGGATTGGTTCGGTAGAGATAAACTGGACCCGGGTATGGGATGGTCTTCCCCGGGGCTGGGCCTTTGTTTACGGATTCCTCGCCCCCGATTTTTTCTCCCGCGGTGAGGATATTCGTGCCGGGATCCTCGAAAGCCTTACCATGACCCTTACCTCGACGGTGGTGGGGATACTCATCTCCGTGCCAATTGGCGTCGGGGCGGCGCGCAATCTCGCCCCGCCGCTGGTCTACGGCGTGTGCCGGTCGATCATTGCCATCTCCAGGAGTTTTCAGGAGGTGATCATAGCCATCCTCTTTGTAGCCATGGTCGGTTTCGGCCCCCTGGCCGGGTTTCTCACCCTGGCCTTTGCCACCATCGGTTTTCTCTCCAAACTGCTCGCCGAAGATATCGAAGAGATCGAGGAGTCCCAGGCCGAGGCAATCCGCGCTACTGGTGCCGGCTGGCTGCAATTGGTCAATTATGCCATCCAGCCCCAGGTGATGCCGCGGCTTATCGGTCTGTCGCTCTACCGGCTTGATATCAATTTCCGCGAATCGGCGGTGATCGGCATTGTCGGTGCCGGAGGGATCGGCGCCACCCTTAACACCGCCATCGACCGCTACGAATTTGACTCGGCGGCGGCGATTCTCATCATTATCATAGCCATTGTCCTCGTTGCCGAATACAGCTCCGGGGTAATTCGAAAGTGGGTGCAGTGATGCCGGTCCGTGAAGTTGATGGGAAAATACACTGGCAGCGGCGGAGTTCCGCCAGGGAATTTGCCCTCTGGTTTGGCTGGCTGCTGCTGGTAGCGCTGTTTGTCTTCTGCTGGCAGGTGATGAACCAGCAGACTCTGTGGGATTTCGTTCCTGATGCCCCGCGCCAGGCAGCCGATATCGCCGGACGGATGACGCCGCCTCGGTGGTCGTATATGGAAAGACTCTGGGTGCCGCTCTGGGACACCCTCAATATCGCCACCCTCGGTACGCTGCTCGGCATAGTGCTCGCCGTGCCGATAGCCTTTCTGACAGCCCGCAATACCACGCCAAGCGCCCGCTTTATCCGGCCCGTCGGCCTGCTGGCGATCGTCTCTTCCCGCTCGATCAACTCGCTGATCTGGGCACTGCTGCTGGTTTCCATTCTCGGCCCGGGACTTTTGGCCGGGATAATTGCCATTGCCCTCAGGTCTATTGGTTTTATCGGCAAACTCCTCTACGAAGCGATCGAAGAAATTGACCACGCCCAGCTGGAGGCGATCTCCGCCACCGGCGCCTCATCCCTGCAGATTCTCGACTTCGGGATCACCCCGCAGGTTCTCCCCGCCTTTGCCGGCATCTCGGTCTTTCGCTGGGATATCAATATTCGCGAATCCACCGTCCTGGGGCTGGTCGGCGCCGGGGGAATCGGCCTCGAACTCTCCCATTCCCTCAACACCCTCGCCTGGCACCAGGTCAGCCTGATCTTTATCGTCATCCTCGGCACCGTGATACTGAGCGAATGGGTCTCGGCCAGGGTGCGGCATGCGCTCATCTGAAAAGCTTCCTCAACCTGACAAAAGGTAAAAGGCCTTGCCGGACACCGATCCGGCATCCAGAAACCACTACCCGCCATCTACATCGCTATTCCCCTGCAGCAGTCACCGCCTTTTGCTCAAAAATCATCCAGGTCCATAAGCTGACACCGGCAACACTCTCGATTGCGGCCTGCGCCACAATGACCAATAATGACCCTGCGGCAGCTGGCGCGCCGCACCGGAGTGGAAAATTGGCCGAAGTGCCAAAGGAGGTAGTAAAATCAATGGAAAAAACGGGAAAAACAATATAGGTTGGTTGCAATTGGTCAAAGTGGAGGGGGATTTATGAGGAAGTTGGCCTGGGCCTACAAAGCGATTACCTGTTACCTGATTGTCGCCGCCTTTACCTTGATGTCCTGCAGGGACGGCGAGGAGCCCGTGGCCGTCTCGCTGGATAAACGGCAGGAGATCACCTTTAGAGCTCAAATACCGGCAATTACTTACGCCTACCTGCCGCAATATTCTCATACGGAATCTTTCCAGCGTCATAACCGGTTGGTGGAATACCTGGCAGAGGAGACCGGCTTGGCCTTGCGCCAGGTCTTTCCCGATACATTTGACAATCATATCAGCATGTTTGGTCAAGGAAAAATTGATATTTCCTTTTCCAACCCGTTTGTCTATGTCAAATTGGCCAACCGCTTTGGCGCCAGGGCCATGACCAGAATCGTCGAAAGAGACGGCCGGGCCGAATTTCGCGGTCAGATCATCGCCCGTCGCGACAATACGGAAATTCAATCTATTGAAGATTGTCAGGGCAAATCCTGGGTGGCGGTGGATCCGTCATCGGCCGGCGGATATCTTTTCCCGCTGGGACATTTTGTCGATCATGGTTTCAGTCTCGATGATTTTCAGGAAGTGGTTTTTGCCGGTGGAAGGCAGGAAAATGTGATTCTCGGGGTGTATGCCGGTCTGCATGATATCGGCTCCATACGCGAAGGCTCGCTGCGCGTGGTGGAGGATAAAATCGATGTGCATCAGATCGAGGTGATCGACAGTTCCAGGTGGTATCCCGGCTGGGTCTATGCCCATAGTCCACGGCTTCCGGCAGAGGTCACGGAACGGATCAGGGACGCCATGCTCAAGCTCGATTATGAGAACAACCCCCGGCACCGCTCCATACTCGATGCCGCCCAATTTATCGGTTTTGTACCCTCCGATGACCAGGACTTTGCCCCCATCAGAGAACTCAGTGATAAGGTGGGCCTCGACCTTGACTAACTATCCGCTCAGATTTCTGCAGAGCCTGCGATTCAGGACCAAAATCACCCTGGGGGTGACCCTGATGCTGGTTTTCTGCGGGCTGGGTATCGGACTTATCCTCTCTGCCATGTCCTCCAGCGCCCTTCTCGAAGAGGGGAAGAAGCGCGGTATGGCCCTGACCTCCGGCCTGGCCTTTCGCCTGGTTGAGCCCATCCTGGCCATGGACTTTCTGCAGATGAAAAATCTCATCGATAATGTCGACAATCAGTATGACGATATCGTCTATGTTTTTCTCACCGACAGTGAAGCCAATATCCTTTCCCATACCTTTTCCGGCGGCTTTCCCACGGATCTGCGCCAGGTCAATACTGACGGGGTGCAGGCGCAGCCGGTTCTTTTGACCACGGAGCGAGGCCTGATTTACGATTTCAGGGCTATTATTTCCCTGGAAGGAAAAGAGTTGGGTGCCGTCAGGCTGGGACTGTCGAGGAGCAGCATTGATGCCAACATTCACCGGCAGCGCCTGACCAGCCTTCTGAGCACCCTGGGCGTGGTGGGCCTGGGAATCGGACTGGCGCTCTGGTTTGCCCGCACCGTGACCTTCCGTCTCAATCGGCTGCGGGAATCGGTGGAAGAGATCGTGCGGGGCAACCTTGATGTTCATGCCGGTTTTTCCCTGGAAAAATACTGCTGGCAGATCATGGAGTGCGACCGCAGGGAGTGCCCTGCCTATGGTGATGTCCAGCGGCGCTGCTGGTATCTGGCGGGGACCCTTTGCCCCAACTGCAGCGACGGCAAGTATCCATTCAAGATGGAAAGCTGCCGCAACTGTCCGGTATACAGACACAATTCCGGTGACGAAATCCAGGATCTGGCTGAAGCCTTTGACACCATGGCGGTGACGATCAAAAGGCATATCGAAGAGTTGACCGAACGGGAAAAAACCATTGCCAGACAGCAGGGACTTTTGAAAACCATCATGAATGTGACCCCGGATTTCATCACCCTGCAGGACAAGGATCTGACCTATACCTTCGCCGGAAAGGCTTTCTGCGATTACTTCAACCTCGAAGAGGACGAGGTGGTTGGCAAGTCCGATTACCATATCTTCAGTGAAGAGCAGGCCCGGGCCAACGCTGAGGAGGCAGCCCAGATCCTTGCCACCGGAGATCCTCTGATCAGGGAGATAGCCTTCAAACGGGCCGGAGAGCAGAGATGGTTTCATGTGGTCAAGGTCCCGGTGTATGACCAGGACGACAGTATCATGGGGCTGCTGCTCACTGCCCGGGATATCACCATGCTGAAAAAATTTCAGGAGCAGCTGATCCAGTCGCAGAAAATGGAGGATCTCGGCCGCCTCGCCGGGGGAGTCGCTCATGAAATCAATACGCCTCTGGGTATTATTTTAGGCTATACCCAGCTGCTCATGGACGATATCGAGGACGAGGAACTTTCTGAAGGTCTGCAGATCATAGAAAAGCAGACCAAGGTCTGCCGTAAAATAGTTGCCGATCTGCTCGGTTTTTCCAGGCATTCTCAGGCGGTCAGCGAAAGCGTGGACATTAACGAATCGATCCGGCAGGTGGTTAAGCTGGTGGAGCACTCCTTTTACATGAACCGTATTGGCATCGTCTATCAGCCGGATGAGAACATTCCCTCCCTGTCGGGCGATGAGGAAAGACTCCGTCAGGTCTGGCTCAATCTCCTCAATAATGCCGCCGATGCCATTGAACAGGATGGTATAATATATGTGCAGTCACGGCTTCTTGCCGATGAAGGGCGACTGCTGGTCAGTGTCGCCGATACCGGTAAGGGTATCAGTGCGGACCATCTCGATAAAATTTTCGACCCGTTTTTCACCACCAAGCAGGTGGGCAAGGGCACAGGGCTGGGCCTGTCTGTTTCTTTTGGGATCATCAAGGATCATGGCGGCACGATTTCCGTGCTGAGTCCCCCTCCGCGGCAATATCTGGCCGAAGATATGCTGCAGGCGGACCATTCCGGGCCCGGAACGGTGTTTATCGTCGAGCTGCCTTTGCGACAAAACGGTGCGGAGCCTGAAGAAAAGAGCAGCAGGCCACATCTCCACTGAAAACGGGCTTCACTTTCCCGGCAGGGCACCGTTGAACCATTTACCACAGAAATACGCGAGGGACTGGTGGGAAGTGGTTCTCTCTTATTTTTTTTCTTCGTCCCAGAATCTGTCCGGCAGCCCTCGATTTTTGCCAAGCTCTTCCCAACTGATCATCTCCTCTTCTCCCTGATCCAGGCCGATTCCCGGACTGTTGCGGAAAAAATAGAGGTGCGGCTTGAGCTTGCCCCACAAGATTCTGCAGAGGATGTACATATTTATGGGAACTGCGGCGAAGCCCATGGTCTCACCGATGATCGGCAGCGAAAACGGCAGTTCAAAACTGACCTGCGAAAACCGTGTGGCCATCCAGCCCAGGGCGAAGGGAAGCGGCCAGAGGTAGGCCGCTCCATGGGTAATCATATTGAAAAAGTATTTGCCGAATGCTTCGTTGGCCTGGGTGTTGCACGAGGTGTAGTTTTCTTTGTCCTTGACGGCTATGGCCTTGATGGAAAGGTTGTGCATCTTGACGGCTTGAGACCGCAATGTGTTCAGGTGGGCTTTGTTGGCCAGGGCCGCCAGGCGAAATGTGAGCTCGCCCAGAAGCACACACCAGATACACAGCACAAAGGTTCCAAAGTAGAAGCCGACAATGGGTACTTCAAAAAGCCGGTAGGGCGCTATGAGCAACGCATCGAGATAGATGGAGAGGTTTTTCAGAATTGCCATGATATTACCGAGCCGTATTCGAGTTTGCGCCGTTCTCGCGGGCAAGCAGGTGAAAAAATGATTGGACAAATTTGCCCGAAGCCACGTCCGCCAGAGGGAAGCTGAGACTGTCATGCCGGGAGACACTACCGACCAGGGCCAGATAGAGTCCCTGGGATATCTCTCGGGCTCTTTCCCGGCACAATGTTTCGAATTCCCGGTTTTCAGCCGATGGGGGAAGATCAAAAAAACGGCAGTCCAGAGGCCTGGACGAAAAAATCAAACAGGTATTTTCCCGGGAGAGGGGGCAGAGAAGCCCTCTGTCATCGTAGAG
>JBEPWT010000162.1:0-7089 GCA_041642275.1 Desulfopila sp.
TCTGGTCGCATTTGTCCATGGCCGTTTTCTGTTTTTCAGGATCGGGCATGCCGCTGAAAGGGTCATGACGCATGGCAATCCAGCCCTTGATGGGATAGGGCTCTTCCTGCAGCATATTGTTGAAAAAGAGGTGCGCCAAGCCGGGACCTTTGTCGAAATGAGTATGCTGCCAGCCTACGCCGTCGCCCCGTTTTATGTCGGGCTTGCCGCAGTCGATATCGCGGATGCCTTTTTTGCCGCAGTCGCCGGCGCCCTTGGGAATGAAAAGACCGCCTTTCATTTCGATATTGCCCATCAGTATATTGAGGATGTGCATGGCTCGACTGGAATAGAAGGAATCTTTATAACGGGCCAGATTCCAGCCGGGATGAAAAATGACCTTCGGCCGTCCCTCGCCGATTTCTTCGACAAAGGCCACAATGTCCTTTTCTTTGACGTTGCATTCTTTCGCGGCCCAGGCGGGAGTGTAGTTTTCGACGAAACTGCAGAGCTCGGCAAAGCCGGTGACATGGCGTTCGATGAAATCTTTATCGTAATATCCGTTTTTGATAACCTGGTGTATGACCCCCAGGGCAAGGGCATAGTCGGTGCCGGGACGTACCTGGAAAAAGCGGGTCGCTTTGACGCCGGTCATGGTCTGGCGAACATCGACATAGGTCAGTTTGCCGCCTTTTTCCAGCATATCCAGTGTCTGGTGGTTTTCGGCGATACGCAGGGCCGAAAACATGTCACGCCCGAAGAGAACCAGATGATTGGCGTTTTTTATATCATAGGCGAAGCCCTTGCGACCGACGCCGTTGATGGAAAGACTGGCATGGTGGGTGTTGCGGCCACAGGTACAGTCATGGTTGGTATAGTTGGGGGAGCCGTAGGCATGGATGAAGGCCTTGTACATACCCTGCCACGGACCGCCCCGAGAAGAGAGGACCACGGACTCAGGACCGTATTCTTTTTTGATCTGCGCCATTTTTTCGGCGACATAATCAAGCGCTTCCGTCCAGCTTGCCTCTCTCCAGCGGCCGGCGCCTCTGTTTCCCACCCTGATGAGGGGCTGGCGGGGACGATCCATGTCGTCAACCAGTGCCACTCCGGCAGAGCCCTTGGCACAAAGGGCGCCGCCAAGAAGATGCGGGTTGCCTTCAATCCAGGTTATGCGGTTGTCCTCGGACTCCACACGGATGGGGCAACGCACTGTACACATGCCGCAGATGGAGTAAACTGATTTTTTCATGCAACTCTCCTCGTTCATTTTCAATTATTGCCTGGTCTTCTACTGATTAACGGTCCAGTATTTCTGCGACTTTTTCTTCCAGTTCAGTTTTGTCTATCGGCTTGACGCAGTACTCTCCGGCACCAAGGTCCAGCGCCTCCCGCGCCGTTTCAATGGTGGGATAGCCGGTCAGCATGATAACTTTGATGTCCGGATCATGCTTTTTGAACTGTTCCAGCACCTGTATACCACTCATTTTCTTCAGCTTGATGTCGAGAATGGCAAGGTCCACGGGATTGTTTTCCACGAAAGCTATCGCCTCTTCTTCCTCTGTGAAGGAATGAACATTATGTCCCTGCCGGCGAAGTATTTTTTGAATCAGCACCACTGCATCCAGTACGTCATCAAGAACAAGTATTTCTGCCATCATTATTCTCCGGAGTTATTGAGCGCCGACCACAGGAAACAGAGGGGAGCAGCGCAGCCGGGTCAGCCCGGCGCCCGGGTCGGCTGAGGATGCGGGCGCAACGCATCTCTGTTATGGAGTTTCTGTTCTGCATCACTAGAGGAACTAGCAGATTTCATGCCTGATTTGAAAGCTTTCTGTAAATTTACAGGAAAAGAGTGTGCTCCCGGCATGTTGTTGGCCGAAAGAAAACTGTTTGCGGGCGATATCTCTATGACCGGTCAAAGAGAAGAAGCACAGTGCAACGGGAGTGTTGCATGTTTCGACCAGAGAGAGGGGACGGGGCGGTGAACAATGCGTCCCGTCGGTGACTTTTCCTCAAGACAGCCCTGTGAGGCGGGGATAATTGCCCTGCAACATAATTGCTGCTTTTGGCAAATGTCGCACTGTATTAGCATCTTACATGCTGGATTTCTATTGTGGCCGGCGGGGGGCTGCAACTTTATGGTTGCACTCCATAATGTATTTTGTGATTACCTATAATCCTCAGCTATGATCTCGTTGTCCGGGAGACAGATGTAATTTTTCTTGGAGGGACTGAGGGGATTGATTTTTTTTCATGTTGTTTTGTGAAAATAAATCAATCCCCGTTTTCAGTCCCGAGGAGATCTTTTCCATCGCCCATATTCCGCGAGTACCTATGATGATCAGGTCGGCTTTCTTTTTTCCCTCGAGGCAGTGGTATCAGGCTCTATTGCATTCCTACCCATCGTAAAAAGGGATCGACCCATTCCCGGTAGGGCTTGTAAATCAAACCGTGTCCGACATCGAGATCAAGAACGATTTTCTTGAATTTTCCCAGCCCCTCGGATCGCTTAAAGTAGAGTGACGGAACGATCTGCAGCTTATCGGAACGGTCATGGATCGAAAGAACATTGCCATAGAGTTTCAAAGATTCATCTGTCAAATTCTTTTCAAAGAGACCGGAGAGAAACAGGTAATTGATATCTCTTTCTTTGAGGGTCGCAGAAACATAAGCACTGATGGTGCCGCCCTTGGAAGCACCGATAAGAGTAATATTTTTCCGCGGCACTCCATGGGAAAGGAGTTTTCTAACTTGAGAGGCAATTTTTTCGGCATAGGGTTTTACTTCGGTTCCTTTCTCCCGTGCTTCACTGATGACAATAAATCCATGACCAGCCAATTCTTCCAGAATACGCTGGTACTCGTAATAGCCATGCTCCTCGCTTTTTGGGCGGATACCGGCCTCTTCAACAATCAGACCGTGAAGATAAAAGAGATACTGTCTGTCTCTGTCGGGAGCATCAGGTACCTGCTCAAGGAGAGTAGTGTCTGCTTGCATGTTGACTCCTGTTCAAAAAACCGCAGTGATCCATCGGTTGGATTGGGTGTATTCTGGAAAAAATAACACATTTTATTTAGATTGCCACAGCATCGTCCGACTCCAGATATCTGCCGGCCAAGCTTCTGCCATTCCGGGGGCGTGTCGCCTATACGTAATAGCGTAAGGGGCTGCAATTCAATTTCATCTTCGATCCGCTGGATTTTCTGCTGCCAGGTCTAAATCGAATTTGTTCACATTTTTGCCATCAAGATAGTTTTTCAAGACGCCAATTCCCCACCTGCAGTGCCCTAAAGCGAATCCCAAAAAGATTACCATCAAAGCCCGTGAAAGTCGTTCTCCATTTTCTCGGTTCTTCCGGATTGAACCATATGCCTCAGGCAGGCAGAAGACGGAAAACAAAAAGGGTTGCTGCCGCAGGGGCATTGTTGGTCATTGTGGCGCAGGCCACAATCCAGAGTGTTGCCGGTGTCAGCCTGTGGGCCTGGATGCTTTTTACAGGTCCATCATTCCTGAGGCTGGTAATATTATGCCGAAGCTGCTATGCTTTTTTCATGTCTGAATATATCGAAAAAAACTGCCCGAAGTGTGGCCAGAAGTTGCGCTTCCCTAAAGGCATTGGCGGAATGCTTATGTCCTGTCCGTCGTGCAAAACAAAATTCGCCTCTGACTTCAAGATCGGTAATACCAAGAAAACCGGGTCTCGTGGGGTCCCAACCACCATATTCGAATTGCCGTCAACACTCCTCGAACGAATTATTCGATTTTTCGTTTCCCGTTAGCTCGTGTCTGTCCGGTCCCTCAGGAGGCGCAGCTGAGTTTCATTGGTAATCAGCAAATATATTGCTGAGCATTAGCGGTAATCAGGTTCGTTGACCTAGTGGATCGGGTCATAGACGGATACTCTCTCGGCTCACCCGAAGTCGATTTCATATTTGCCGATCAGCTGGTAGAGGCGCGTTCTGGAAAGACGGGAGATCCTGCAGGCCTTGCTGACATTGCCGGCGGAGAGAACCCTGAGTTTCTCGATATAGCTTTTCTCGCTCATTTCCTTGTACTCGCGCCAGCTGGGCAGGGAGACGGCAGGGGAGGCGGCGGTGTCTTCAGCCTGGTCGAAGTCGGCGCGGGCCTGCTTTATCCTGAACTGATCGGGCAGGTGAATGGCAAAACAGGTGGGGCCGAGAAAGGCAGAGGTGAAAACCTGCTCGATGGTCTGGTGCAGCTCCCGGATATTTCCGGGCCAGTCGTGACTCTTGAGGGCATCGATGAAATCCTGAGCCACACCCTTGGTCTCCAGCTCGTAGCGTCTGCAGAGAGTGTTGATGAAATGGGTGACGAGTTCCTGGATGTCATCGAGACGCTGCCGCAAGGGGGGCAACTCGATGCTGAAGGCCTGCAGGCGGAAGAGCAGGTCCTGGCGGAAGAGTTCTTTTTCCACCTGCTCTTCGAGATTGCGGTTGGTCGCCGCCACCAGGCGGAAATTGCTGTACTGCTGCTTTGCGGCGCCCACCGGTCTGTACTCGTGCTCCTGCAGCAGGCGCAGGAATGTCTTCTGGATGCCAAGCGGCAGCTCGCCGACTTCGTCGAGGAAGAGGGTGCCGCCGTCGGCGTGTTTGACCAGGCCGTCCCGGGCCTTGTCGGCACCGGTGAAGGCGCCCTTGACATGACCGAAAAGCGTGCTTTCGATCAGGGTTTCCGGCAGGGCGGCGCAGTCGACCACCACAAAATTGTTTTTGGCCCTTTTGCTGTTGGCATGGATGGCCCTGGCGAACAGCTCTTTGCCGGTACCCGTTTCGCCGGTGATTAACACGGAAACATCGCAGGAAGCCGCCCTGGCTACCTGGTCCAGGCATTTGTTAAGAGGGGCGCTGGTGCCGATGATCTTGTCTCTTTTCAGCGATACCGGTACTTCCTTGACCTTTCTCTTTTCACTTCGGTACTGCAGGGCACGGGTCAGGTGGAGATGGAGTTCCCTGAGAACATGGGGTTTTTCGATATAGCTCCAGGCACCGCTGCGTATGGCCTTTTCTGCGCCGTCGGCTTCACCGTGTCCGGTGATGATGATGACCTCCGGTTCCGAGGGAGCGTTTTTATAGCGGCTGAGATACTCCAGACCGTTGCCGTCGGGCAGCTGGACATCGAGCAGGACCACGTCGAAGGCAGAGCTGCTGATTTTCTCCAGCCCTTCACCCAGCGTATGCGCCGGCTCGGCCCCGTGGCCGGCCACCTGCAGCTGGCCGGTGAGCATATCGGTCAGGGTACGGTCGTCGTCAACTACAAGAATTCGGGGCATGGTCAAGTGCCTTGCGGACCTTCTGCAGCAAAGGCCCTTTTTTTATCGGTTTGAACATGAATTCACGTATGCCCAGGCGGGCTGCCTTTTCCTCATCTATCATTTCACTGTATCCCGTAGTCATGATTATCGGCAGTTCGGGTCGAAAGGATAAGGCCTCTCTGGCAAGTTCGGCGCCGGTCATGCCGGGCATGGTCATGTCGGTGATTATCAGGTCACAGTCCTGCGGGTTTTTTCTGTAGTCGCTGACGGCCTCGAGACTGTTGGTGTAGATGGTCACCTTATAACCGTGCCGTTCGAGCATGCGGGCGGTAACCTTGGCGATTACGGCTTCGTCATCAACCACCATGATGCGTTCGGAACCGATACTTTCGGGTTCCACCGGTTCCTGGGTAATGTGGGGGGAATCCAGGACCGCGGGGAAGTAGAGATGGAAGGAGGCGCCTTCGCCTGTTCGGCTTTGAGCGGCAATTACTCCGCCGTGCTTTTCAACGATGCCGTGGACCACGGACAGGCCCAGCCCCGTGCCCTGGTCCTTCGGTTTGGTGGTGAAAAAGGGATCGAAGATCTTGGCCAGGGTCTTCTCGTCCATGCCGACTCCATTATCCTCGACTATCAAATGCACGTACCTGCCGCTGGTCAGCAGAGAGGAGCCGGGCAGAATCTGGGGCTCGCTGATGACGGTCTCTTTCAGGGTCAGGCTGAGCGAGCCGTACTCTCCGCCTATGGCCTGTTTGGCGTTGGTGCACAGGTTCATCACCACCTGGTGCAGCTGGCCGGGGTCGGCGAGGATAGGCGGACAGTCGTTGTCGATGGACTGGTGCAGCTCGATGGTGGTCGGCAGCGAGCTGCTGAGCAGCTTGAGCGTTTCCTTGATGATGTACTGGAGCTTGAGGGGGTGGAAGTTCTCCTGCGTATCCCGGCGGCTGAAGGTGAGAATCTGCTTGACCAGGTTGGCGGCCCTGTCGCCGGCCAGAAGAATCTGCTCGATATCCTCCTGCAGGGGTCGTCCAAATCGAGCCTGCTTTTGGCAATCTGGCCGTAGCCGATCATGGCTGAGAGTATATTGTTGAAGTCATGGGCGATGCCTCCAGCCAGGGTGCCAATGGCCTCCATTTTCATGGCCTGCTGCAACTGTCGCTGCAGCTGCTCCTCCTTGGTGACATCGCGCTTGATGGCGACGAAATTGGTAACATCGCCCTTGTCGGTCACTATGGGGAAGATGGTGACATTCTCCGTGAAATGGCTGCCGTCCTTTTTTTCATTGACCAGCTGTCCCTGCCAGACATCGCCTTTTTTCAGCCGTTTCAGCAGTTCTTCGAACAGGGCCCCACTGTCGGGGTTGATATTGAGAAAGCTTATGTGTCTGCCGATCAGTTCGTCCTGTGAGTATCCTGTGATTTTGCTGTAGCTGGGGTTGACATACTGGATGGTGCCGCTGATATCGGTTATGACCACCGATTCGCTGGTCTGGCGAATGGCTGCCGAAAGAATGTTTCTTTCGGCATCATCCTTGAGCTTCTGGGTGATATCGCGGGCCGAATGGACCAGATACAGCAGCTCACCGTCGTCGTCGCAGACCGGGGAGGATGTGACCTCGAAGGTTTTGTTGAGCCTGTCATGATAGACCAGGCCGGTCTCGGAGCCGTGGAGCTTGTCGGGCTGGTGGACCGGACAGTGCAGACAGGGATGGCTGCGATTATGGAAGACCTCGTAGCAGTATCTGTCGACAAGGTCCCCGTAGCTGAGGCCGAAAGTGGTATGGGCCGCCCGGTTGGCCCGAAGAATTCTGAGATCCGGGGTAAGGATGGTGATGA
>JBEPWT010000163.1:0-7085 GCA_041642275.1 Desulfopila sp.
AATGCGGTTTTTCTCTCAACCCCTTCGACAGGGAACTCATCGCCGCCGGAGGCTGGCTGGCGTACGCCGATCAAAAATATTGATATATTGATGCCGGCTAGAGCCCGTTTTCCCTGAGCTGGTCGATAAGCTCTTGTTGTTTGTCGTTGAGTTCGGTGGGGACCTGCACGCCGATCTTCACATATATATCGCCGCGCTCGCCCATGGGGCCGTGGGGCAGTCCATGCCCTTTTATGCGCAGTCTGCCGTCACAGGGAGTGCCCGGCGGAATCTTGACGTTAAAATTCTTGCCCTCCAGGGTTTGCACCGCCACCGTCGTTCCAAGACAGGCCTCGCTGAACGTGATCTGTACCGTCATGATAAGGTCCTCGCCGTCGCGCTCAAAGACCTCGTGCGGCAGAATATCCACCTTGAGAAAGAGATCTCCGGGGATACCGCCGGCCGGGGCGGCTCCGCCCCGGCCCTTGAGCCGCAATTTCTTTCCGGCCTCGATACCGGCGGGAACCTTCACCGAAACATTCTGGATCTCCCCGTTTTTACGTAAAGAGATATTTTTATTGGCGCCGTTCATAACGTCGTCGAGGGTGATGGAGAGCTGGTAAACCATGTCCTGGCCCTTCACCTGCTGGCCGCATCCTCCCGGACCGCAACCATGCGTGCCGCCGCCGCCCTGGGAGAACATCTGGGCAAAGGGGTTGCCTCCTCCCCCCATGTTGGTGTGAAAGGTTGTTCGTGCCCCTCCCCCGAAACCGAACTGCCGGAGAATATCGTTGAGATCGAAATTACGAAAGATATCCTCCTGGGAATATCTCCTGTGGAAATCGGTGGACCCGTAGGTGTCATACTGCTCTTTTTTTTCAGGATCGGAGAGAACGGCGTATGCCTGCGATATATCTTTGAATTTCGACTCGGCGTTTTTATCGCCTGGGTTTTTGTCCGGATGATATTTGAGTGCGAGTTTTCGGTAGGCTTTTTTGATTTCGCCGGCACTGGCATTCTTGGAGATGCCTAACGTTTCATAGTAGTCCATTTCTTGTCAATTGGTAAAAAGATGGAGGTTCCTCGTGCAGAACATCGGTAAAATGAATGAATTTCATTTATTATGCGTGCACATTATGGACTGTTGCCAACGGCGTCAACCTTTCTTTTTCCCTCTATTCGTTGTTGTAAGAACCGAAACCGGAGCAGGGAGAAAAGCCAGGCAATGATCGTGGCTGACCTGCCACGGTGCGGGCGGAACGCTCCACGAAGAGGATATTTCACGGTATTCCGCCAGCCGTTATAGAGCTATGGACGCCAATTTCTGGGTCAGACTATATGGCCAGCGTCTGCAAAAGCAATAGATATAAAGACAAAAATTGATGGACTCGTAAAAAGCCCGATTTCCTGGTATATCGAGCTTTTTCAGAGCCCATCCCGGCGACTTCGATGACTTTTTACGAGAGTATCGAAAATTGGTGTTAAAAAGGAACGTCATCTCCCATGCCGTTGTAGCCGGGAGGTGGTTCCGGATAGGAATCCGGTCCTGAGGAGCCGCCGAAACCGCCGCTGCCGGACTCGCCTTTGGGACTGAGCATTTTCATCTCCCGGGCGACGATTTCGGTGGTGTACTTATCATTGCCGTCCTGATCCTGCCATTTACGCGTCTGTATGCGCCCTTCGATATAGACCTTCGATCCTTTGTTGAGGTATTCGCCGCATATTTCAGCAAGTCTTCCCCAGGCAACTATTCTGTGCCACTCGGTGTTTTCTTTCATCTGGCCGTCCTGGCCCTTCCAGCGTTCCGTGGTTGCCACATTGAAATTGGCCACCTGAGTGCCTTGCTGGGTGTAGCGTATTTCCGGATCGGCGCCTAGATTGCCTATCAGTATCGCTTTGTTAATCATTGAATTCTCCCGGTGTTGATTAGTATTTTTCAGGATGAGAGTAAACCAGCAGCAAGTATATTATAGTTTACATAAAGAACAAGCGTTTTCATATTTCCGTCTGCGCCGTCTGCTCGACAGGTACCGTGGACGCTGTAGCAAACTCTGCCGCAAGGGCTGCAAAAGGCCTGGAGCGCGCGCACCAGATATCCCCATGATTCAGAAACCGGCGGGGAGGTCCATGAAACGGCGGGCGGCGGCGTCGAGCATAAAGGGTATGCCGCCCTGCTCCTCGGCAGTGAAGCCGAAGACATCGTACCAGATCTCATCGCTTTCCATGCAGAAGTAGATGCAGGTATCCTCGGCGGCGCGTCTGCGGATACACCGGTACAGGTGAGTGTACATTTCCTCCCTGATTCTGCGGAAATAACGAGATTTTCCATCCAGTCCGGCAACGAACTCCTCCCTGAATATCGGAGATCGCGGAAAACGCTGCAGGCTTATATTCTTCAGCTGCGGCAGGTAACGCAAGGCCCCGAGAGAAATCCAGACGATCTGCTCTTTCGGCACCCTGTCGAAGAGGAGGTTGACGGTTTCTTCATACCCTTTCTGCCAATTGCGGTGCAAAACGATAGGGTCGAAGTGAAAGGTGAGACCATATCCCCACTCGGCGGCCCGTTTTGCCGCCGCAAGCCTCTGCTCCAGGGATGCAGCCCGTATTTCCTCGCTTTTCATTATGGCCGGGCTGTTCAGCGACCAGGAAAGCAGGGTTCTTTGACGATGATCGATATCTTCCAGCGTTGCAATAAAGGCGCTTTTGGTCTTCAGCTCGAGAATGGCGTTGTCATACTTTGCAAAGAAAGCGGCAAGTTTGGCGCCCACGCGGGTGAGGCGCTCAAGCGCCAGGGAATCGGCGAATTCGCCGGTACCTATGCGGTGGAAGCGATAAGGATCGGCCTTCAAGGCGCTGTCAACCTGTTGGTAGAGATCGCCGATATTGACAAAAGCGCTGAGCCACGGCTGGTTCAGATAGGCCTGCAGTATGCAGTAGGCGCAGTCCATGGGGCAGTTCATGCCGACATTGAGCACCTGATATCCGCAGCATTGGTATGCCGCGGTCCCCGGACAGGGCTTGAGAAAATCTCCCCGGTTGCGGCAGAGAAAAAGGTGTTTCTTGCCGGCGGCAAGTGCATCGGCAAAAAAAACGCCCTCCTGCGGCACCGGCAAATCCTCTGCCGCGGCGACCACCGACACCGGCAGGTTCGCCCTGTCGCATATCTCGCGGGTATATTCCAGTGTGGCGACATCTGCGGCAACATGGATCTGCCGGATATGCCGTGATGGGTCCTGCATGGTTGCACTCTTCGTCATCTGTTGATAATCTCGTAAAAAGTCATCGAAGTCGCCGGTATGGGCAAGAACATCATCTTTTTCGATATCTGCTGTATTTCTCGGGAAGAACCAGATATCTCCGGGCTTCCTGCGGGCGCCCGTGCTTGATGCAGCCCTTGCCGTAGATCCTGCATTTTTTCTCCAGCTCAGCAAGCGCCAGCCGCCGCTGTTCGAGGCTCAGCGTAGTGCTCTGAAGAAGCTTGTCGATTGCATAGATGCGGAATTTATCCATCCCCACTCGGTGGATTCTCGAAAGCTGATCGTCCCGGCCTCCCTCCTTGACGGTCAGGGCTTCCGGCACCAGCAGAAATTCATGTTCGCAACTCAGCCTCAGCCACAGGTCGTAATCCTCGCAGCACGGCAGTGCGGTATCGAACCCCCCGCTTTCCAGAAACAGTTCTTTTGCCATGACCACCGTCGACATACCCACGGCACAGAGGCGGAGGCAATGCGCGAAAATGTCGCCGTGCTGCGGTCTGTGAATGCGCTTTTGATTGAGATGAACCCCGCGCCGCATCCATTTTTCACCGGTATGGGCAATGGCGTACTGAGAATGTTGGCGCAAACTGCCCATCTGTCTGTGAAGTTTGTCCGGCACCCAGTGATCATCCGAGTCAAGAAAGGCGATGTGGTCGCAGGCTGCCAGACTGACACCGAGGTTGCGGGCCGCGGCGACACCCCGGTTCTCCGTACTGATATAGCGGATGATGTGGCTGCCGGAGAGCCTTTCGACAATTTCGCGGCTGTTATCGGTGGAACCGTCGTCGATAATGAGTATCTCTCCGGCGAAGCGGTGTTGATTACATACCGACTCCACCGCCCTTCGCAGATATTCGGCCCTGTTGTAGGTCGGGATTATTACGGACACCTCGTGCATATTCACCGGCAACTATTTCCTCCGATTCCAGATTACGTCTGGCTTTTTACCCTTGAAATACTGTATAGTATGCCGTTTAGCAAGAGACGAATCGAATGTCCGCAATCACCGGTTGCGGCATTATATATATGCCGACAGAATGAGCACTGAAATACTTATAAACTCGAGAAGATATGAGGTGAGAATCGCCATAGTGGAAAATGGCTCCCTCTGCGAGTTTCATCTTCAGCGGCCAATGGAAAAAGGGCTCATCGGCAATATCTACAAGGGCAGAGTCGTCCGGGTTCTGCCAGGCATGCAGGCGGCCTTCATCAATATAGGGCTTGAACGGACGGGCTTCCTCTATGTCGACGACGTCTATCTCTCCCAAAACGAGCTCGAACTGAGAATGCTGGGCGCTGAACAGGGCCTTGAAAAAAAAACCTATTCGTCGATATTGCCGGAAAACGACCTGCGCCGTACCCAGGGAATGAATATAGAGGACCTGCTCACCGAAGGCCAGGACATCCTCGTCCAGGTAAGCAAGGACCCGATCGGTTCCAAGGGGGCGAGACTCACCTGCCATATAACGCTTCCCGGGCGCAACCTGGTCTTCATTCCTCTCACCGATCATATCGGCATATCGCGTAAAATCGAAGATGAAGAGGTACGCCATCGCCTGCGGGCGCAGATTGAGAAATTACGGCCGGAAGGAACAGGTTTTATCGTTCGGACGGTTGCCGAATATGCCCCGGAAGAGGAACTCGAAGCAGATATGGAGTTTTTGCTGCTGCTCTGGGATGAAATTCAGGATATCGCCTCGGTCTCCGAGGTTCCTTCGCTGGTATACGAGGACCTCGATATCACTTTTCGCTCGGTACGCGATCTTTTCACCCACGATGTCGACAATCTCATCATCGACGATGCCGAAACCTACGCCAAGCTCTGCGATTTCATCAAAAGCTTTGCCCCCCAGCTCAGGGACAAAATCTCCCTCTACCAGGACGACACGCCCCTTTTCGAGGCGCACGGCATAGATACCGAAATCAATCGGGCCACTGAAAAGAAAGTATGGTTGCGCTCCGGGGGATACATCATTATTGAAAGTACCGAGGCTCTTTCGGTCATCGACGTCAATACCGGCCGCTTTGTCGGCAAGAACAATCTCAACGAGACCATTTTCAAAACCAACATGGAAGCCGCCAAGGAGATTGCCTACCAGCTGCGGCTGCGCAATATCGGCGGTATCATCATTATCGACTTTATTGATATGGACAGCGAAGAGCATCGTGAAGAACTCTTTACCTACTTCAAGGAAGCGGTTAAAAAGGACAAGAGTAGAGTCAACATCCTCAAGCTCTCCGAGTTCGGACTCGTGCAGATGACGCGCAAAAGAAGCTCGGAGAATCTCACCCAGTTGATGTGTGAACCTTGCCATTACTGTGCCGGTGAAGGCATACTCAAGTCGAGGCGGACGATCTGCTACGATATCTTTCGAAAAATCGTCAGGAATGCTGACCGCACGGGAGGCTTTTCTCTAACGCTGCGGGTGCACCCCCGCATTGCCGACATGCTCAACAAGGAAGAAAAAAACACCCTTACGCAGTTGGAAAAAGACATCCATAAAAAGCTGGTTGTTGTTCCCGTCAAGGACCTGCATATTGAAAAATATGACATCATCTGGCATTAATCAGGACACAAAAAACGGTTTCATATGCTACTCAACTCCAAAAACAAAGGCGGCGGCCTCGGCAGATCATTTCTCTTCATCCTTCTCGTCCTCATTATCGGCGTCGGTGTCTATGCGGCACTGGTGTTCTTCGAAAATTCCGAACCTCAGCTGGCCTTGCCGGGTGAGGTCGACCATGTCGGCAAAAAAGCCGAATTCACTGTGACGGCGACGGACGACAACTCCGGTCTGCGCTCACTGCACTTTTCTCTTCACCAGAACGGCAAGGAATATGTCCTGCTGGAGAAAAACTATCCCCGCCGGGGGTATGCAGGCCAGATGGGGCCGTTGTCAATCACGGAAACCATAAGCTTCAACACCGAGGAAGCCGAGGTCGAAGAGGGTGAGGCGGAACTGGTCGTTCGGGCCGCCGATTATTCCCTGCGCGGATTTTTCTCAGGCAATACCGGCGAGATCCGCCGGAAAGTGACGATTGATACGGTCCCGCCCAAATTGCGTCTTCTCCATACAGAGCGATATATAAACAGGGGCGGCAGCGGAATCGTCATCTACCAGGTAGACGGCGAGGCCAGCCGCCACGGCGCCGATTTCGCCGGCCACTTCCACCCCGGTTTCCCGCTGGAAGGAGGGACAAACCTCTTTATCGCCTACATCGCCGTTCCCTACGATGCCGAAGCAATCACCACCTCGGAGGTCGTTGCAGAAGATGCAGCCGGCAACCAGAGTCTCCTGCCGTTTTCACCGGTTTTCAAGAAAGTCGAATTCAAGAGAGACACGATCAATGTCGGCGATGGTTTTCTCTCCGAGAAGATTCCCGAATTTGAGAACTACTATCCGGAGATGAAAGGCAGCATGAAGGAGAAGTATCTCTACACCAACCGTACGGTACGCAAGCAGAACAACGAGGAAATATACCAGCTCTGCCAGAACCCCTCCTCACAAAGATACTGGAGCGGCAGCTTCATAAGGATGGCCGGGGCCAGCCGTGCCGGCTTTGCCGATCATCGCAGGTATTTCTACAACAATGAAGAGATAGACAAACAGGTGCATCTGGGCATGGATATCGCCTCGGTCCGGCGTGCCGAGGTCAAGGCGGCCAATGCCGGCAAAGTGGTTTTTGCCGATTATCTCGGCATATACGGCAATATGGTGCTCCTCGATCACGGCCAGGGCGTCTTCAGCCTGTCCTCTCATCTCAGCACCATCCAGGTGGAGCCAGGCGATATCGTCGAACGAGGCGTGATCATCGGCACGACGGGCACCACCGGCATGGCCGGTGGCG
>JBEPWT010000164.1:0-7083 GCA_041642275.1 Desulfopila sp.
GAGGTACGCGAGGATTTTTTGCAAGAGTGTAAAAGTATGGCGGGAACAGATGTCCAAAGCAAGCAAACATAATGAGCGGGGAGGCACATGAAGAAAGTTGTGATTTCAACGGGCGGTGGTGATGCCCCCGGCCTGAATGCGGTGATTTACGCGGTCGTCCATGCCTGTTATCGCAGGGGGTGGGAGGTCTACGGCAGTAAGAGCGGCTATTCCGGCTTTCTCGATATGGATGATATGATCCAGCTGCGCCCGAGCATGGTGGAAGGCATCTACTCCACCGGCGGCACTATTCTCGGGTCGACGAACAAGGGCAATCCCTTTGCCCGGCCGGTACTGAATCTTGCCGGGGAAATACAGATCGTCGATATCTCCGATAAGATAATGAGAAACTTTCAGCGCATGGGATTTGACTGTCATATCGCCATCGGCGGCGACGGCAGTCTGCGCCTGGCTCAGAAGTTCGCCGAAAAGGGTATGCCGGTTATCGGCGTACCGAAAACCATTGACAACGATCTTGAGGCAACCGACAGAACCTTTGGCTTCGATACCGCCGTCTCGACGGCGACCAATGCTCTTGACAAGCTCCACTCCACGGCGAAATCGCATGACCGGGTCATGGTGGTCGAAGTCATGGGGCGTGATTCCGGCTGGATTGCTCTCTACTCGGGAGTTTCCGGCGGTGCCGATGTCATACTTCTGCCGGAGATACCCTTTGATATGGGGAAGGTCTGCGCCAAGATCTCCGACAACGAGCTTCGTGACAAACATTACTCCATCGTTGTTGTCGCCGAGGGGGCAGTGGAGAAGGGCGGCACGGTCTTCAGCAAGGGAAAGGGCGAACTCGGCCGCGAGGAGGTGATACTCGGCGGGGTCGGTGAATGGGTGGGGCAGCAGATACACCAGAACACCGAAAAAGATACCCGTTCGCTGGTGCTCGGTCATTTGCAGCGCGGCGGCTCGCCGACGACCTTCGATCGTCTGCTGGCTCTGCGTTTCGGCACTGCCGCCGTACGTCTGGTTGAAGAGGGCAATTTTGGCCAGATGGTGGCCCTGACCTCTTCGAAAATGGAGGCTGTCCCCATTGCCGAGGCGGTCAGAGCGAGAAAAAAGGTCGATCTGCAAAGTGATAAGATCTTGACCGCCAGGGATATCGGCATCTGTCTCGGGGATTGATGCCGTCAATGTCTCAGCGCACCTTCATTGAAATCTACCAATGCCTCTACGATCATTACGGGCCCCAGCACTGGTGGCCGGCCCAGACGCCGCTGGAGATGGTGGTGGGAGCGGTTCTGACCCAGAATACCAACTGGAAAAATGTGGAGGCGGCACTTTCTTCGCTGAAAAATGCCGATCTTCTCTCCATCGAGGCCCTTACCTCCGTCAGAGAGGAACAGCTGGCCTCCCGCATCCGCCCTGCCGGCTATTATAATCTCAAAGCCAGGCGTTTGAAGAATCTGATGCGCATGATCGCCGATGAGTATGACTCAGATCTGCAGCTGCTGTTCGCCGCAGACCCGGAACGCAGCCGCAGCCAGTTGCTAGAGGTGAACGGCATCGGCCCGGAGACGGCCGATTCTATTCTGCTCTATGGTGCAGGTCACCCCGTTTTTGTCGTAGATGCCTATACCCACAGGGTCTTCTCGCGTCATCTGCTTGTCGCAGAAGAGTGCGGTTATGATGAAATCCAGGAGATCTTCATGGGTAATCTTCCCGCAGACGCCTCTCTTTTTAATGAATATCATGCCCTCATCGTCAAGGTAGCCAAGGAGTATTGTAAAAAGACCACCCCCCTTTGTGGAAACTGTCCCCTTGAAGATTTCTGATACTATACCTAGTATATCGAGCTTTTTCCAGAGCCCATCTCGCCGACTTCTATGACTTTTTACGAGTCCATCAATAGTGGAAAAAGTTCGGGCTAATCGTGCAATGGTGCTCCGACCTCTGGGATACAGCTTCTGATATTTCTGGGGATCTCGTGGCCAGAGCCGTTGCCTTCAAAGGAGGGGCGGGTGATGCCGAGGAGAGGAGAAAGCATCACCCGCGTGAGGAGGAGAGATCATGCCTTAAGATTAAGGACATTGTCGAGCAGCTCGTCGGCTGCCTGAAGGGACTTGAGATTTGCAGTATAATAGTGTGAATTCATCATCATTTGCGGCAGTTCGCTGCTGAGTTCAACATTGGATTGTTCGATGAGCTCGAGTCCGTCTGCGGTCTCGGTATACACTTTCGGACCGGGGAAGTCCGGCGTATCCGCTGCCGCTTTGACTCCGCCGGCTTCAATGCTGGCCAGGGTTACCCGTGTTCGCTTGTATCCCTCGGTCGCTCCGTTGGCGATGTTGCCGGCGTTTGCCTCGATTTTGGTGCCGTAGGCCTGGAGTGCGCTCAAGGCCGACTGCATTGCTGAAATCATGACGACTCCCGAAAATGATAGTCATTATTGCTTGTCTTTTATCTTTGATCTAGCAAAACGGGTGCCATATTCTCAAAAAAATATAAGGTCGTTGGAGGAGCCCATGGCAGCGGCAAATCAACGCTATCGATATTGTCGGCGGATGTCTGGGAAAAGTGGTTTTGGGGATAGTGGTTTCAATAGAGAAATTCAACTTACCAAAGCGTTGCTGAGTCAGGGTCTGCGAAGCGGCCCGCAGGCCCGAAGTTTTGCCAAATCACAGGCGAAGGCCATATCGGTTTGCCGGTGCGATCATTTGCGGCGGAGTGATTCGGTAATCTCATTTATCATCATATTGATTTCTTCTGTTTCATACTCCGCAGCCCGCAACGAATGACGATAATTTTTGAGGGTATCCCGTACTTTCAGGGGCTGATTGAGGGTGAGGTGCAGTCGGCAGAGCAGTCTTACTCCCCGGTCGGAGAGACCGTTGCTTCCGAGAAGTGTCGTTAGAATGGGGATGGCTTCTCTGTGACGGCCGGCATCGCTTAAAATCTCTGCCCAGCGCAGTACCGTATTCTCGTAGGTTGCCAGCAGACTGTCTTCCCGGGCGTAAATATAGTCGTTTCTAAAGGTGTCCGTCGGCAGGGTGCCCTGCCAGAGGCTGAGGGCATGATGAAAACGATTTCCCGCCTGCCAATATTCTTCCCTGTCCGCCAGACGAAAACCTTCCTTGCAGTTGTACAAAAATTCCTCGACATCGGTGGTGGTGTTGTCCAGGCAGAGAATACCCTTGTTCAAGATGAGGTAATCCTTGCTGGCGACGGGCAGGTATTCGTCGAGACTGCCGCGGAGTCGACCGAGAAGGGTGTCGAGTTTTTTTCTCGATTTTTCCGGGGGGCTGTCGGGCCAGAGTAGGAGCTGCACCTTTTCCTGGCTGATTTTTTTGTCCTTTGAAAAAAGAACCAGACTGAGCAGGTCCCGCTGCAGGGGGGTGAACTGGTCTACGCTGAGCAGTATCTCTTTGCCGATGCTGAGATGAAATCCATTCAGCATGGTAAAGCGCAGGAGTGGAGTCATGGAGCCGTCGTCGCCGATATGCACACGCAGTCTCTGGCGGGCCAGATTCCCGGCAAAATCGGCATGAATGTCATGGCTGACAGCCAGGGCGAGCAGTTCCCCCATGGCATTTGGCTCCCAGCTCCAGAAATGGTCGTAGTCATTTGCCCGCATCAGCGACAGGCCATTTTCCAAATCAGGCAGCGCCGATTGTATGCCATAGGCCCGCAGTTTGAAGAAACACCGCTGCATGAGGCAGCATGACTGCAGGTAGGGAGAGGGGATCGATTCGGCCAGCTCCAGCCCCCGGGCAAATGTCTCTTTGGCCAATTTTCTCTTTTTCAGCCTGGCGTAGACGGCTCCTGCCATGATGGCGTTAAACGACTGATAAAAGGGACCTCCCGCCACTTCTCTCAGCTGGGTCGATTCGCCAATTTTCACCTCGGCGCTGCGGCTGTTGCCGTGAATGGCATGAATGTACGACTGCCATTGCAGCAGCTGGCTGAGCATGTGCTCCGATTTTGCCGTAGCCGAGACATTGACTCCCTTGTTGATGATATCCAGAGCCTTGGCGGTCTCGCCCATGGATATGTAGCAACTGCAGCTCCATATAAAAAAATAGGGAGCGGCGACGGTCTGTTTGACCACCCGCTCGTCAATGCTGTCCCGGATGAGCTGCTGCTGGTGGAAATAATTGGTGATGTCGCCGTACATGCTGAGGTTGCAGATATGCAGGATACGGAGGGTGAGTTTGTTGGACATGCCTACCAGCGGATCGTTTATCAGCGAATAGCTCAGTTCCACTTCCCGGCGGAATTTTTTACGGTTGCCGCTGAGCAGTTCGATATAGGCCTTGATGAAAACGGTGGAAGCCATGAAGTTTCTGATTGAATTGTCGATGGCGATTTGCCTGGCCTCTTCGATATAGAGCCTTGCCTTCTCCATGTCAGCGGAAAAAAAGCAGTATCCTGCCGCCAGGTTGCGGGTGACCATGATAAGGATATGCTGTGAGAGGTGGCTGCGGTTTCTGTCGAGCAGTTCCACCGTTCTTGGCAGCAGCGAGGCGCCGGTATGGTAGCGGCCGGAAACGACGAAATGGTAGTAGAGAATGGTGGCGATGGCCAGCAGTTCGCCAACCTCCTCCCCGGACCGGACAAACAATTTGCGCGCTTCTTCCAGATGCGGCAAGGTTTTCTGCGGCTGGTAGTCGCTTTCCAAAATACCCGAAAACAGGGTAAGCCAGCTGTGCCGAAGCAGGGTTTTCTCCGGCAAGGAGTTGAGGAGTGACAGTATGGTCAGGGTTCTGTTCTGGGCGAGCAGATCGACGCCGTACTGCTTCAGCAGCAGCTCCATTTTGTCGTAGTCTCCTCCCTGTTGATAGCAGGAGAGGGCTTTGCCCACCTGATTGCTCTCCAGGAAAAAGTCGGCGGATTGTGAATAGATGGCGCTGATTTCCTCGGAGCTCAATGATTTTGCCGCCCGAACCTGAAGAAATTCCTGAAAAAGATGGTGGAACCTGAAGATAGTAAAATCGCTGTCGAGATTGTAGATGAAGAGGTTTTCCTGGGTCAGCTCGCCGAGAATGATATCGATGTCGTCGATGCCGGTGATGCGGCAGGCGAGATCGATATGAATTTCGTCGACGAAAGAGAGTTTGAGGAAAGGGAGGTGCATCTCTTCGGGAATATAGGTGAAAATCTCATCCTGAAAATACTCCAGCATGTCTTTCTGGCTGGGCGAGCCCTTGAAATGGAAATTGGCAAAGGAGGCGGCGTCGGTGGTTCTGCTTCCCGACAGCGGGTGAGCGGCGAGGACGATGCCCATCACCCAGCCGCTGGTCACATCTTCGATCATGCGGGCATCTGCTATGCTGATGCTTCTGTTGAAGACATCGTTGAACAGCATTTCGATTTCGCTGCTGGTCAGGGCCAGGTCGTCGGTTTTCAGGTAGGCCACCGAGTTGCGGTTTCTGATGGCCTTCGATTTCAGTTCGAAGGGGTGTCTGCTTGTCAGCACGTAGCACAGCTTTGGCGGTGATGTGTCGAGCAGATAAGCAAGCAGCTGGTTGGTCAGATCCGCCTCGCTGATGAGATGGAGGTCGTCGAAGACGATGTAGAGATTGCCGCGCAGAAATCTATCGACATCGGTCAGCAGCATGTTGGCGCAGCGCATAAGATCCAGCGGACCTATCTCGCCCTGAGCGATTATGTTTTCGAGCTGGGGCGAGGAAAAGCCGGAAAGGGAGTTCTTCAGGCTGTAGACCAGGCCGGTCAGCAGAACAACAGGGTCGGCGTCCTCCTTGCCTATCTGGTACCAGATATGACTGTATTTGTAGTGACTGACATACTGGTAGGCGAGCGTTGTCTTGCCTTGCCCGGCCTGGGCTTCGATGGCGATGATCTTGTTGGTCCTCTCCTTGCCGGGAAGAACGGACTCGATGAGATGGGAGCGGAACAGCGACTGTTTTTCGTCGATATGCGGCGGATAAAATTTGTTGGACGGGAGCGATGCCTGGAGCAGCGTTGCATTCATAATACACCTCAGGGGGTTGTATCTTTGCCGGAATGGTCCTGATGCCACATAAACTGCCTGCAAATGCCTCGGAGTATATTTGATTCTTTCGACGACAACCGCATCCTTCCGAAAAAACGGCGTATGTTGTTCATCCAGTAGTCGTGGTTTTTTTCTTCCAGGAAATTGATTTTTACCAGTGCTTCTTCAAGGTGGGAGTACATGCCCTCAAGTTCGAAGGCAGTGGCGGCCTGGGGAGCCGGCGTGATGTCTTTTTGTTCGTGGACCAGGCCGTGGTAGATTTCGTAGCAGTGAATAGCCACCGCCTGGGCGAGATTGAGCGAGGAGAAGTCGGCGGTGGGGATAGCCGATGTGGCATGGCAGTACTTCAACTCTTCGTTGGCAAGGCCGCAGTTTTCCGGACCGAAAACGAAGGCTGCCTGATTGTTGGGGAGGAGTTCGGCCATATCGCCCACGATCTGTCGAGGGGTACGTTCAGTTCCCCGTTGCCGCCCTCTTCTGGCGGTTGTTCCGACAATATAGGAAAATGGTGCAAGTGCATCGGCGAGACTGGTGTAGATTTCCATGGCGTCAATAAGATGGACCGCCTTGTGGGTAGCCATCTTGGCCATGGGTTCGCGCTCGGGCCTTTGGTCGCCGACGATGATGAGCCGGCTCAGACCCATATTGAATGCGCTGCGAGCTGCTGCGCCTATGTTCTCGGGATATTTCGGATGCACCAGTACTATAGCAATATTATTAAGTACGGATCTTTCTGTCAACATTGAAGAGCCTCTGCTGCAAAGCGTTGATAAAATAACCTGATTACCCCTGATGTTTAGCAAAATATTTTGAGACAGGGTGCCCTTTTCCCGGGACGCCATAAACCCATCCCTGGGGGCTTAACTGCAGCCGTCCTGGCTGCAGATTGGTGAAAAGGGCACCCTGTCTCTTTGTAATTGGTCAAGCTGAGTTTCAGGGGTAATCAGATAAAGTAACGGTTGAATAGTGCAACAGACCGGGATTTTATTGAAAAGTCAAGGGCTTTGCGGGAGGACATGGCGTGCTGCGCTACAAGAGCCGGGGGCAGCCGGCAAGTGGATTACCCGCAGGCATTGGCGTAT
>JBEPWT010000165.1:0-7078 GCA_041642275.1 Desulfopila sp.
CTCGATCACGGCCAGGGCGTCTTCAGCCTGTCCTCTCATCTCAGCACCATCCAGGTGGAGCCAGGCGATATCGTCGAACGAGGCGTGATCATCGGCACGACGGGCACCACCGGCATGGCCGGTGGCGACCATCTTCATTTTTCCATGCTGGTCAACGGTGTATTCGTCACTCCGGTGGAATGGTGGGATCCGCAATGGGTTGAGGTTACCATTGACGCCCCCTTGGCCGAGGTCCGCTTCGAATAAAGATAGGTCTGCGCCAGGAGTCTGTGGTCGCCACTCCCTGGTGCAGGCGTCGCCTCCGGCATCAGCTCATCCGTATTCTCTCGCAGTCGGGGCAGATCCATGTGGGGCCATTGCTGATTCCCCAGCGGTTTTCACTGAAGCACTGATCACATATCTGAAAGCCGCAGGGGCAGCTCCAGCAGAAAGGTTTCTTTTCCTTGCAGCAGTGGCACTGGTACTCCCCTATTCTGCGTTTTCTGTAACCGCTCTTCTTCATGGTTTGCCGCGTTCTCCCGATGCCGTTTCCTCCTGCAGCCAGCGCAGATAATCAGGGGAGACATGATCTACTTCAACGGCCAGGATTTCCGGCGTATCATAGGAGTGGCAGCGCTGTATAAAGGATTGCAGGGCTGCATATTTCTGCGGCGTGGTCTTCAGGGACAGGATGTACTCTTCGCTCTGCTCTATGGAGTCCTTCCACCAGAAAAAGGACCGTATGCCACCGCTCAGCTGGGCACAGCCGGCCAGTCTTTCGCGTATAATGTTTTCCGCCATGGCCATCGCCTCGGCCCTGTCCTCGAAGGTCGTTTGCACTATAAGCATCGGTTTCATCGTCTTCTCCCTGCTATTTTTGGGATGCTGCATTCAACACTTTCTTTTTTGACGCCGGTGGAATATTTTCTGAACACCGGCGCATCGTGCCGTTTCGCCAGCCATGTGCGTATCCTTGCCCGGGTGGGCCATGGCCCTTGCTGTAATGTGCTACAGTATTCATGCAGGTGTAAAAATAAACCTTTCTTTCCGGTAAAACCATGCTCTTCGTCATCGATATCGGCAATTCCCACACCGTCATAGGGCTCTATGACGAACATATTCTGCAGGGCCACTGGCGCATAACGTCCAAGAGAAATCGTACCGCCGATGAAATCGCCATCCAGTTCAATGCCCTGGCCGCCATGACCAGGATAACCAGCCTCTCCATAACCGACATCATCATCTCCAGCGTCGTGCCCTCGCTGGAAGCGGCCTGGATGGACTGCTGCCGTAAACATTTCAGCGACAACCTCAAGCATCCGCCGTGCATCGTCAGTCATTCCAACCTCAAGGATATCATCGATATCCAGACGGACTACCCGGGAGAAGTCGGAGCCGACCGTCTCGTCAACACCATCGCCGCCTGGTCCGCATACAAGACCCATCTCATTGTCATCGATTTCGGCACAGCCATTACCTTCGACTGCATCACCAACCGATGCGAGTATATTGGCGGCACTATTCTCCCTGGGGTTGCCGTCTCCCTGGAGGCCCTGTCCTCAAGGGCCGCCAAACTCCCTCACATCGACATTTCCGTAGCTCCGGCCTCCATTATAGGAAAAAACACCGTCGATGCCATGAAAAGCGGCGTTCTTCATGGCTATGGCGCCATGATAGACGGTCTCGTCGACATACTGGCCGCTGAGATGTGCGATGCCGCCGACGAGCTCAACATCATCGCCACCGGCGGCATGGCCGAACTCATCATTCCCTATTGCCGCAAGGTAACGACCATTGATCAGATGCTGACCCTCAAAGGCCTCCATCATATCTATACCCGCATTCATGGAACACTCCCCCAATAAGATCCCCCCCGCGTTGCGGGACAGCGCAGTAATCGGCATCGCCGCTCCATCCGGCCGCATCGGCAAAAACGAGCCCTTTGAGCGGGGAATCCGTATCCTTCATGAACAGGGCTTTACAACCGTCTTTCCCCGTGAACTCTGGCCGGGAGAAGAGTATCTGGCGGATACCGATAGGAAAAGGGCAGAGGAGTTCATCTCTTTGTGGAATGACTCCAACATCGACTGCATCATGGCCGCGCGCGGCGGCTACGGCTGCCTGCGTCTTCTCGGCAACATACGCCACGATGCCCTCGGTGGCAGGGGGAAAAGGCTGGTCGGCTTTTCCGACGTCACGTTGTTGCATCAGCTGCTCAATACCAGGCATAAACTGGTCAGTCTCCATGGGCCGGTCGTCACCTCCCTGGCCGGGCTCGACAGGGACAGCCTGATGAGTTTCAAACACTGTCTCCAGGATTCTCTTGCAGGATGGCAGATGCACGCCGATGCCGAAGTGCTGCGCGGCAGCGGCACCGTGCGAGGCATCACCGCCGGCGGCAATCTCAGCACCATTGTCTCAACTCTCGGCACTGAGATAGCACCGCAGTGGCGGGAGAAAATCGTCTTTCTCGAAGATACCGGCGAGCCGGTCTACCGAATCGACAGGATGCTGACACAGCTGCATCTTTCCGGCGCCTTACATGGGGTTTCGGCAATAGTGCTCGGCGACTTCTCTCATGGGCTCGGTCTCGACGGCGCTTCGCGGCACCGGCACCAGGAGGCGGTCTGGCAGAGGGTCATGGATCTTGCCGACGGGGACACAGTGCTGTGGGCCAAATTTCCCATCGGTCATGGAAGTATCAACCACACCATCCCCATGGGTCTCGAAATTTCGCTCGACTGCGGCAGCCGGAGGCTCCAGGCCCATCAGCGATAACTTCGCGGGGTCTTTCAAACGTCATGCAGGAAGCGGTTTGACAAATTATTCGGAAATGGTATTGTTAATCGGTCGCAAGAGTCATTTAATCCACAATCTACCTCTATAACGTGCAATGAATACACCATTGAAGAACATCCTGCGAACTATCGCCCTGACCGGTTCAGTTCTCGCTGTGACCTCCCTTTCCGCCTATTCCGCCGAATACGTCAGTGTAACCAAGGACGGCGTCAATGTCCGAACCGGGCCGTCAACCTCCAACCCTGTGTATATGGAACTTTTCGAGGGCTATCCTCTCAAGGTGGTCGATAAAAAAGGCGACTGGCTCAAGGTCACTGATTTTGAAGACGACAGCGGCTGGATCTATTCTCCGCTTATCGAAAAACGGGATACCGTCATCGTCAATGCCAGCAGCAGGGCCAATATGCGTTCCGGCCCGGGCACCGGCAATGCTGTGGTCGCCACTCTTGAACGAGGTGTGGTGCTGGAGCTGCTTGAACGTCGGCAGGACTGGGTCAAGGTAAAGCACGCCAGCGGCACAGAGGGATGGATTTACGCCTCCCTGGTATGGCCCTGAAATCGTTTTACCGGCCCTGCTAGCGATTCAGGATCATGGCAATGGCACCAGCCATTGACAGCGGCAGCCGCACCTTGCAGCCGGCTTTGTTGGTGAACAGCATATAGCCGTTTTCAAGACCGAAAAGCAAGAGATCCCTGGTTATTTCCACATCTTTGGTACAGTACGAACACAGCAGGTCGATTCTGCCCTGTCGATACCACTCAAGGGCCTGCAGGCCGCTGCCGCTTTTCTTGATCCCCAGGGTGTTTTCGGCAAGGGCATTCAGGCTGAGCCGGTAGCCAAGATATTTTTTCACCTCCTCGAGCAGATCGAGACTCGGCAGATCATCGAGGCGCCTGCCGGTATAGGCACCGAGAACACGATTGTCGAATCTTTTGTTGTTGAAGCCGACCACCAGCTCGAGGGAGTGCAGATGGTCGATAAGGGCCTCAACTTCCTGTTCTCGATAGCTGACACAGCCATCGAGAGTGGAGTCGTAGACCACGCCGACGGAGACGCCCATGCGTTCAGCCCGGTGCCAGCCTCCAACCTCGTCCGCCGAGAACTTGGTCTCGAGGTCGAAGACCCCGAAACGTTCCGGCAGAACGCCCCTGCCCTCTTCGATGTCGGCAGTGTCTGGCCGCCGCCGCCAACCGGGCTGGGGCGTGCCGGAAAGCCGGTCCTCCCCTGCCTTTTCCTGGACAACCGCCCCCTTGCCCTCGTCGCAGATTCGCGACATAAGCTCAATGCAGCTGTTTTTGTCTATGGGCCTGTTGCCCGAACCGCATTTGGGCGAATGAACACAGGAAGGACAGCCATTTTCACAATCACAGGAGCTGACGATTTCCAGTGCCCGCCGTACCAGCTCTTCTGCCTGGGCATAGGCTTCGGCCGACAGTCCGGAACCACCGGCATGACCGTCATAGATAAATATCGCCGCCCCTTCCGTCTGCTCATGGTGGGGACAGGATATGCCGCCGACATCATTTCTGTCGCAGAGCACCAACAGCGGCAGCATCGCTATCATGATATGTTCTGCAGCATGCAGCCCTCCCATGAAGTGCAGGCGTTTGTCTTCTAATTTTTTGACTATGACATCCGGGATTTCCAGCCAGAACCCTTCTGTCTCCATGGTCTGCAGCGGCAGGTCCAGGGGAATGGTGGCAACCAGCTTGTTGGTGCCCTTGTTTCGTTTCTGGTAAGCGGTTACCTGCTCGCTGACTTTGAGCTGACCGTATGACAGCCGGCAGCCAAACAGCAGTCGTCTGTCGTAGGTGCTCAAAATCTCCGTGTCCTTGGTGGCCGCCGCTCTGGTATAGTAGGAGGTCGTCGCGCTCTCGACAATGACTTCGCCGGCGAACAAATCGAGTTTTCTCACCAGCCAGCTTTCCACCCGATGCAGATACAGCGCCCCCTCATGACATTCCTTCAAGGCCCGGGCGGCATCGATTTCCCCCAGTATCTGCCCGGTCTCAGCGTTGATGATGGAGAGCGATCTGCCGGTGCCGCGTAAACTGACATGCCGCTGAGGACGTTTTCTCGCGGCAAAATATTTGCCGCCGTCCGCGGAAAGCAGCAGCCGCCCGCTTTTGCTCAACAGCTCGGCGGACTGCCTGACGGCCTCGTTTTGCCACAGCGCCTCACCGGAATCGATGGGGATTTCAGCTGCCGCACACTGCAGATGCTGGCCGACGATCTTGGCGTTGTCCGGATTGAGGGCTGCCGATTCCACCTGGCTGGAAAAGAATCTCTGCGGATTGTTCATATAATACTGATCAAGGGCGTCTTCGCTGCCTATGAGAATAACGGCCGACTCCCTGTCTCCCCGGCCTACCCTGCCGCCCCGCTGCCAGGAGGCCATGATCGAACCGGGATAGCCGACCAGTATGCAGATGTCGAGATCACCGATGTCAATGCCCAACTCAAGAGCGGAGGTCGAGATGACGCCAAGGAGCGAGCCGTCGGCCAGTTTCTGCTCTATATCTCTTCTCTCTTCAGGCAGAAAACCGGCTCTGTAGGAGCTGAGCTTGGCTGCCAGCGGGCCCAGTCTCGGTCTGGTCCACATGGATATGAGTTCCGTCATTTTCCTGGACTGCGTGTAGACGATGGTGCGCAGGCCTCTTTTCAGGGCCGCTTCAAGCAGTTGTCCTGCCGTATAGGCCGGGCTGTCCCAGGGATTGAGGAAAAGAAAGTTTCTTTTGCTCCGCGGCGCCCCGGAAGAGGTAATGACCTTTAGCGGTTCACCTATTAATTTTTCGCCAAATTCCCCGGGATTGCCGATTGTCGCCGAGCTCAGAATAAAACGGGTCTTCTTGCCGTAGTGACTGAGTACTCTTTTCAGGCGGCGCAGAAGCCAGGCGACATGTGAGCCGAATACGCCGCGATAGGTATGGACCTCGTCTATCACCACGTAATCGAGACGACTGAAAAAGTGAGCCCAGTTTTCGTGGAACGGCAAAAACGACAGATGCAGCATATCCGGATTGGTGATGACGACGGGCGGGGTTTTCTCCCGGATCCTTCGCCTTCCGTACGCGGTGGTATCACCGTCGTAGATGGCGGCGATTCCCTGCGGGCATGTGGTATCGATACCGGCCAGAGCAGAGGTGAAATGCGTCAGGCTCCTGAGCTGATCCTGGGAGAGCGCCTTGAGGGGAAAGAGATAGAGGGCATGACTGCCGGCCGCTTGCAGTGCAGACTCGATTACCGGCAGGTTGTATATCATGCTCTTTCCCGAAGACGTAGGCGTTGCCACCATGATGTTGTCGCCTGCGGCGATGCGGGCAAGAGCGACGCTCTGATGCGAATACAGGTTCTTTACCCCGAGTTCCTGCAGTCGTGCTGAAAGCAGCGGCGACAGAGCATCGGATGAATGACTGTAGACGGCCTCGAGGCGGTCGAAAATCTGATGGCAGACAACCTGCGGGCCGAATCTGGCCGAAGCCTTCAAGGCCTGCAGGTATTCCTCCACATTATGGTCTGGAGCGGTGCGGTGGCGGTGCATGAACGTATTTAGGTTGCCTAATCAAGGAAGAACGTATATTTTGTCCCTTTGATGCGATAAAGGGGGTTCCCGGTTCCGTAGTTGTGCCCGTCTCACTATACACCACCACCCGAATCTGAAAACCCAAGATAATATTCATTTGAAAAACATGCCATCCATTGCAGTTTTAGGGCCTATCGGCTCAGACAGTTACCTGGCGGCGAAACAGTATCAGGCCGATGCCGACCTCGTCTGCTTCAACAGCATGTATGAACTTGTATCTGCCTTCGAGGCGGCCAAGGCAGACCTTGCCCTGATCCCCGTCTACAACACCCGGGAAGGCGAGATCAAGGAGTATTTCAGATTTCTCGTCGACCTCCACGGGTTTCACTGGGTGGACAATGTCGTTCTGCCGGTCCACCTCTCCATCGGCTGCGTTGATGCCACGGTTGCCGAACTTGACACCATCGTCGGCCGCGGCTCGGTTTTCAACCAGTGCAAGGACTACCTCAAGGCCCACTTTCCCAACGCCACACTGATAACCGTTCATGACATCGAAGCCAAGCTCACCGAGATCCAGGAGCAGAACCTGCTGAGGCACGGCATAATAGAATCGGAAGAACTTCTGCGCCTGTTCGGATTCTCCCTGCTTGAACGTGAAGTGGTTTCTCACAACAAGACGCGCTTCGCCGTTCTTGCCGCAACTCCAGCCGAATCGACCGGCTATGACGCCACTGCCGTTATCACAAGGCCTCTGCGCGACCGGGTAGGCATGCTCG
>JBEPWT010000166.1:0-7078 GCA_041642275.1 Desulfopila sp.
GCCAAGTTCATCCAGTTCGAGCGTCACGGTATCGATATCAGCAAGGAGCCGATGCTGGTCTACCCGACACTGCACTACCAGAACGGCGGCATCAATGTCGACGGCAATACCAACACCCTGATCCCGGGCCTCTACGGCGCCGGCGAGGTAATCGGCGGCGTTCACGGCGAAAACCGGCTGATGGGCAACAGTCTCCAGGACATCATCACCTTTGGCCGTCGTGCCGGCAAAAGCGCCGGCGAATACATCAAGGGCGGCGTCGAGATCAAGGAGCTGTCGCTCGACCATGTGGTCAGCTTCGAAAAAGAACTTGCCGAAGCCGGCATCGAAGACCCCATTATGGCGCCCATTCTGCTTCCGGACTATACCACGGATGAGGTCATTGCCAACAGATGGCAGGAGGCGGTGAAGGCGGCATAGCCCTGCTGGCGGTCGTCCAGACTCCTAGAAGAAACGCAAAAAGGCAGCCTTTTCCCGGCTGCCTTTTTGCGTTGATCGTCTGGAGAACTCAGCCCGAGGTAAAAAATGGGGAGAAATCGAGCAGCGGTGGAGCCGCATCATCATCTGCCGGCACCATATCGACAATTGCCCCGCCCATATGCCAGGCATCCATAAAGCGGGCGATGCAGCGCCTGGTATCCTCGGCAATTACCGCATTGGTATCCATGAAGCGGTTATAGACGACACCGGCGAGAGTCATCTTCCGCCTGGCGATAATTTCCATGGCCGACAGGGTGTGGTTGATGGAACCCAGCCGTGAGCAGCTCACCAGCACATGTGTATAATCGCGTTCGCTGAGATAATCGGCGAGGAGAAGATCCGGCAGCAGCGGCACCATCAGGCCGCCCACTCCCTCGAGGAGCACGTAGTCGTAGCGCCGGCGCAATTGGTCGGTAGCCGCGGTGATACGCCTGAGGTCCATGGTTGTCTCTTCAAGGCGGGCGGCGAGATGCGGCGAGCAGGGTTCTTTGAATACATATGGACAGGTCAGCCCCTCTCTGTCTTCGGGCTGCAGTTCGAGGCCCATGAGCCGGCGGTGGACAGCGATATCTTCGGAAATGCCGACGCAGCCGGTCTGACAGATTTTCTGGGTGATAACGCTTCTGCCGACACTGAGCAGGTATCTGCCCAAAAGCCCGGTGGCAATCGATTTGCCGATATCCGTATCTATTCCGCTAAGACAGATGACATTTCCGGCTGCCATGGCTGTGCTCCTCTCAGGTTTTTCTGGAAGCGACGATATAGGAGCTGAAATAGCTGACCGGTACGCCTGAGGCGGTGCCGAACTCCTCCAGATAACGCTCTTCGAAATCCCGCAGGGTTCCAGGCGTCCATCTATGGCGGCGAACGCCTCCGACCCCGGTGGCCTGCATGTGCCTGAGGACATCCCTGGGGGTGGCAAAATAGAGCTGGTCTTTGCGTGTTTCTTCCTCTTCTATCTGAAAATGGGTCTCAAGCAGTTCAAGAATAGCGCCCACGGCCGTATATTCGAGACCGATCCCGGTAATCTGCCTGAATTCGCTCAGCGTCCCCGGCCCGAAGATCGAAAAGGCCAGATAGCCGGACTCGGTGAGCGAGGCGGCAACCCTGGCAAAGAAGCGCCCGAGATCGGCAAGCCACTGGAAGGTGGCGCTGCTGATGACCAGATCGAGCGAATCCGGCAGTTCCAGGGTCTCGACGTCTCCATAGAGCGGGATGAGCTCAAAGCCGCCCATGCCGTCTAGGCGATTGACGACATCCTGGTGAAAGTCCGGTACGAGGTCATTGACATAGAGTTTTTCCACGGGGAAAAAACGCAGCAGCATTTCCGTAAGCATTCCCGTGCAGCACCCTATTTCCAATACCCTGCCATAGGATATCCGCCGATAGGCATGCAGCTTTTCAAGCAACCTGCTGCTGACCTGCCTCTGGATTCGGGCCTGGCTGTCATAGGTATCCTTGCCCCGAAGAAAGGCCTGGGCTACTCTTTTTTTATCTATGGCTTTGCTTGTTCTCATCTTCTGCGCCTGTCAGCTGCTCAAGCCGGCCACCAGTTCCTCCCAGCTCTGCCATCTGTAGAAAGGAAAATGCGGCCCCTGGATCTTTCGCGTTGCCCGCCGTTGCCAGAACCGAAGTTGATTGGCGGCGGGAACGACCAGGTCCCCCCGGGCGATGACGACATCACTGTATATGCTGTCTCCTAGCTCTCTTGCCGCTTGCGTTACCGCTCCGCCAATAAACGCCAGCTCACTGCGCTGGCTGCTTATGCTTCGCCGGGGCCTGTTTTGCTCAAACAGCTGGAAGTCGCCGCCGGGACGACACATCCGCCGGTAGAATTTCTCCAGGTTGCCGGCATCGAGGTTGGCCAGGGTTGCCTGAAAAGTCCGCGGGGGAATTCCGTGGGCGTCATCTATGGGGCTTAAGGTGCCGTTAACGGCGATCGATTTGTCGAAAACCAGCGAGGTGTCCTGAAAAAAGATCTGTCCGAAATAGACGCCCATCGACCAGCATATGAGCAGGCGCCTCTGATAGGCAGCGGCTATGTCGTGTATTGGCGCCATATCAGCGAAGTGGTGGCCATACTCCGAGCAGACGACGATGTCATGCTCCCCGACGGTCAGGGGCCGCAGCGGCGCGGCATCCATCCCCCAGCCGTTGAAGAAGACTATGAGGGAGGTACCGCCGCTCTGCCTGAGCCACTCAATCCTCATGGGATCGCAGCGCCTCGGATATGAGCAGGGGCAGCCGACGGAGATCCTGCCAGTCCATGGCGGCGGTGAGCGACAGGCGAAATCTGGCCGTGCCGGCCGGCACCGTCGGCGGACGAACAGCAAAGATGAGGTAGCCCTGTTCCTGCATGCGCCTGGCCATGGCCACCGATCTGGTGTCATCGCCGATAATCACCGGGACTATATTGGTGGAGCCCGCCGTTGTCAAGGCCTGGGCCTTCAGTGCGGCGCGCAGCCTGGTACTCAGCTGCGCAAGCTTTCGGCGCGATTCCCCCATGCCGGCGATGCGCTCGAGAATAAAGAGATTCCAGGCGATGACCACCGGCGGCAGTGCCGTGGTGAAAATAAGCGGCCTGCTGAAATTGATCAGATACTCGCGGATATCGTCGCTGCAGACGACAAAGGCGCCGATCGAGGCCCAGGCCTTGCCGAAGGTCCCAACGAGCAGATCGATCTCGGCTGTCAGCCCGTATTCTTCCGCCTTGCCCAGGCCCCTGTCTCCATACACCCCGACGGCGTGGGCTTCGTCGATATAGAGAAGACAGTCGAACTCCTTTTTGATCTCGACAAGACGCCGCAGGTCGGCGACATCGCCGTCCATGCTGAAAACCGATTCACTGACGATGACCAAACGACCGTATTTGTGTCTCTCCCGCTGCAGGATGGTGCGCAGATGGTCATAATCGAGGTGCCGGTAGCGCTTGTGACGCGCCCTGCTGAGCAGCATGCCGTCGTGGATGGACGCATGATTGAGCTTGTCGGAGAGGACCAGATCCCCCTTGGAGGCGATGGTCGGCAAAATGCCGATATTGGCGTGATAGCCGGAGTTGAAGAGCAGGCACGCCGAACGATCGTACTGGCGGCAGAGGCTCTTTTCCAACTGGTGGCTCAGTTCGCTGTCGCCGGTAAGCAGCCTGGAGGAAGCAGCGCCCAGCGCATACCTCTCCAGCAGCGATTTTTCGCCGAGTTCACTGTAGAAATGGTGATGAAGCTCTCTGTTTCCGGCTATGCCGAGGTAGTCGTTGGAGGTCATGTTGATAAGGCTTTTGCCCTCGTAGACCGCCTGTGCCCCCTCTTTGCCGCTCAGCGGCCTGAACTGCCGCAGTCTGCCCTGGTCGGCCAGAATATCGAGCTGAGCGCGAAAATCGTCTTTCATCTTCACCCCTGACCGGCGATCACCCTGACCACCGCCTCGGTGAGAAAAGCCGTATCGGCACTGTTCATGCAAAACGGCGGCATCAGGTAGACCGTCCTGCCGAAGGGACGCACCCAGACGCCGTTATCGACGAACTGCCGCTGAATCTGCGCCATGTTCACCGGCCTGTGGAGTTCGACCACGCCGATGGCCCCGAGAACCCGAACCTCGGCGACGTGCTCCATGGTTTTGCACGGGGCAAGCCCGCTTACCAGTTCCGACTCTATCCTCTTGACCGCGCCTTTCCAGTCGTTTTCCCGAAGCAGCCGCAGTGAAGCCTCGCCAACGCTGCAGGCCAGAGGGTTGGCCATATAGGTCGGTCCGTGCATGAAGACATGCGGCTCGCCGGAGGATATCACCTTTCCCACCCCGGCTGTGGTCACCACAGCGGCCAGCGTCAGGTAGCCGCCGGTGAGGGCCTTGCCCAGACACATGATATCGGGGACGATGCCGGCGTGATCGCAGCCGAACAGCTCTCCGCTTCTGCCAAAGCCGGTGGCTATCTCGTCGGCGATGAGGAGCACCCCGTAGCTGTCGCACAGCTCCCGTACCCTGCGCAGATAGTTGGGGTGATAAAAGCGCATGCCCCCGGCCCCCTGAACCACCGGCTCGAGGATGACGGCGCATATCTGCCGGTGGTGGGTTTCCAGCAGCGTGCGAAAGGAAGCGATGTCATTTTCGTCCCACGGCTCATGGAAACCGACCTCGGGCCGGTCGGCAAAAAAATAGGCGGGCAGAACGCCGCTGTAAATCTGATGCATGCCCGTTACCGGGTCGCAGACGGACATGGCATGAAAGGTGTCGCCGTGGTATCCGGAACGGATGGTGAGAAATTTCTTTTTTGCCGTCTCCTTGCGGGCATAAAAATACTGCATGGCCATCTTCATGGCAACTTCGACGGCAACGGAGCCGGAATCGCAGAAAAAAACACGCTCCAGCCCCGCCGGAGTCATCTCCACAAGTGCTCTGCCCAGCGCCACCGCCGGTTCGTGGCTGAGACCGCCAAACATGACGTGGGGCAGCTTTTCCGCCTGTTTTACAAGGGCATCCTTGAGAACGGGGTGGTCATATCCGTGGATGACGGCCCACCAGGAGGACATGCCGTCTATGATCTCCCTGCCATCGGCAAGGCGCAGACGTACGCCGGAGGCAGACTCCACCTCGTAGACCGGCAGCGGATCTTCTATCGAGGTATAGGGGTGCCAGAGATGTCTGCGGTCGAATTCGAGGATATCACTCATGGTCGTGTCTTTTCAGGGAAAAACCCAGTTGTTGTATGTTTTCGAGATCTTCTGCAAGGCTGTTGCCTGCCGTTGTCAGATAATTGCCGACGATGGCGCCGTTGGCGCCGGCGGCGAAGCACCGATACTGATCGTCCTGCAGCAGGTTTCGTCCTCCGGCCAGGCGGACCACGGCCCGGGGGTTGATGAGCCGGTACATGGCAAGACAGACCAGAACCTCCGAAAGCGAAAGAGGCGGCACATCGGCGAAGGGCGTATTGGCGATGGGGGTGAGTATGTTGATGGGTATGGAGAGTATATTCAGCTGCCGCAGTTCAAAAGCCAGTTCAAGCCGCTGCCGGAGGGACTCGCCCATGCCGATAATGCCGCCGGAACAGACCTCGAGTCCCGCCTGCCTGGCGATTCTGATGGTTTCGACCTTTTCCTCCCAGGTGTGGGTGGTGCAGACCCGGGGAAAAAAACTCCTGCAGGTTTCGAGATTGCAGTGATAGCGCTCGACGCCGAATGATTTCAGCATTTCCGCTTTCTCGGCGGTGAGCATGCCCATGGAGGCGCAGAAGCGCAGCCTGGTCCGTTCGCCGAGCCTTGCATAGATGCGGCCGTAGGCGGCAAGATCGTTTTTCCCTGCCTGGCGGCCGGCAGCTACCAGCGACAAGCGCCTGACATCATGGCTGTCGCTGTCTTCGGCCTGCGCCACTGCCTCGTCGATACCGATGATGTCGTAACTGTCGATGTTGACATCGTAATGAGAGGACTGGGCGCAGAAGCGGCAATCTTCGGAACATTTCCCGGACTTGACATTGATTATCGAACAGAGATCGAACCTGTCGCCGTGCAGGTGCCGGCGAAGACGATCGGCCGCCTCAAACAGCTTCTGCGGTTGGGTGTTGGTGGCCAGTTCCCGGGCCTGGTCGAAATCAAGGTCGATGCCGCTGAGTATGTCTTCGATGCATCTGTCGATACTCTTCATCGGTTCTCCCGTGTGGAGTCAAGTCCACACATCTACGGCCGCCGGTGGCGGTGTATAGCCTTTTTTTACCGCTGGTGATGCTCGTCGTTTCCAGGCGGGCAAACAGTGCAACAGAGTACCGCAGCTCACCGGAAAATTAAAGGCCATTCTGCTCGAGGCTTGCGGGACCGGCGGCCAAAATTTTCTCTCACCCGTCAAGGCTTAAGAGACATTTGTCCAGTCCTTCGGGAGTATCAAACTGCAGGGTGGATACCTTGACGCCCTTGGGGACAATTTTGCGCATCATTCCTTTGAGGACGGTCTTGGGACCGACTTCGATAAAGGTGTCGACGCCGTCGGCGAGCATGCGGTTTATGATCTCCAGCCAGCGCACGCGGCGGGCAATCTGATGGGCCATCATCTCCTTGATTTTGCCCACATCTCCCTCATTATCGGCGCTGACATTGAAATACACCGGCGTCCGCGGTGTATTGAATTCGACATCCTTCATGAATTCGGCAAAGACCGGAACGGCATCGGCCACCAGCGGACTGTGGTTGGCGACACTGACGTTGAGCGGGATGACCTTGGCCCCCCGACCCTCGGCGATGGCGCTTACCTGGTCGAGCCCCCCGATATCTCCGGAAATGACGATCTGCTGTTCGGTGTTGTGGTTGGCGGCGGTAACCCTGCCGGCATCGCTGCAGGAGGCTATGATCCTTTCCACCTCATCGACGGCAAGGCCGAGAACGGCGCGCATGCCGCCGGGATTTTTTTGCCCCTCTCTGTCCATCAAGGCCCCGCGTTCGGCGACGAGACGGATCGTATCCTCGACCGAGACCACGCCGGCGCCATGAAGCGCCGAGTACTCTCCAAGACTGTGGCCGGCAAAACACTCCACCCGCCGGCTGCCCGCTGTTTTCTCTTCAAACATTCTCCAGCACATGAGATTGACGGCGGTGATGGCAGGCTGCAGGTTTCGCGC
>JBEPWT010000167.1:0-6929 GCA_041642275.1 Desulfopila sp.
TCCACGGAGATGAAGGAAATCCCCATGCCGACCGAAGAAAACCAGGGGGCGGGAAATGCTCCGGCGGAGGATACAGCGACACAGTAGAGATTGTGCCGAAGTGGTGGAATTGGTAGACACGCTATCTTGAGGGGGTAGTGGCCCACGGTCGTGCGAGTTCGAATCTCGCCTTCGGCACCATTCATCAGTCGACAAACATCCATGCAACCCCGCAAACCTGAAAGGCTTGCGGGGTTTTTTCTTTATTCCTTTTCGCCGATACACTTCACGCCCCTCATCCCCCTTGCATAATGCCGAGTATAGAGGGATAACCTGCCCCGGGCACGAGGATCAGTTGCGCTTGCCTTTGTCCTTTTTGGCCGATGTCATCTTGGACTTCTTTTTGCCGGAGCTGGGCGCTTTGGCCAGGCGTTTTCGCGCCAGCGCATCGAGTACCTCGTGGACGCTGTCACTCTTTTTGCCGCTGTCGGCCTGTCTCTGGTGATAGTGGCCGTCCTGGTCCATCTCCCAACAGCTTTTTGTGTTGGTGAGCTGGACATCGAGCATTTCCCGGAGCAGCTGCTGCAGCTGGGGATCCTCCACCGGGGTGACCACTTCCACCCGTGATTCGAGATTTCGCTTCATCAGGTCGGCAGAACCTATATAATACTCCTCGTCGCCGTTGTTCCGGAAGTAGAAAACCCTGGTATGCTCGAGAAACCTGCCGACGACGGAGATCACCGACACATTCTCCGAAAGCCCGACAATGCCGGGCCGCAGGCGGCAGGTATCGCGGATGATCAGCTCGACTTTGACCCCGGCCCGAGAGGCGGTGTAGAGAGCCCGGGTAATATCCTTGTCCTCAAGGGCATTGCATTTAAACTGGATCAGCCCCTTGCCGGATTTCTGGTGCAGGGCGATCTCCCGGCTGATTTTCTCGAGTAGAGCGCTCTTGAGCATGTTGGGACAGGGCAGAATCTTTTTGTATTTGCGCACGGGGGCATAGCCCGTGGTCAGATAATTGAACAGTTCCGTCAGGTCCTCACCCAGTACGGGATCACTGCTCATCAGCCCCAGATCACAGTATTGGCGGGCCGTGCCGGCGTGATAATTGCCTGTACCGATATGGACATAGCGCTTGAGGCCGTTGTAGTCTCTCCGGACCACGAAAAAGACCTTGCTGTGCGTCTTCAGACCGACGACACCATAGGTCACATGAATGCCGGCCTCTTCAAGCTCCTCGGCCCAGCCGATGTTGGCCGACTCGTCAAAGCGCGCCATCAGTTCCACCACCACCGCCACCTGCTTGCCGTTATGGGCGGCGTCGACCAGGTATTGGATAATCCGCGATTCGGAGCCGGTTCTGTACAGCGTCATCTTGATGGCCAGCACCTTGGGGTCGTGGCTGGCTTCTTTGACGAAACGCTCGATGGTGGCGTCAAAGGACTCGTAGGGGTGCTGGAGGAGAACGTTCGTTTTCTCCCGGAGAATGTGAAAGATATTCGACGTTTCCGATTGCAGGTCGGGATGATCGCAGGGCTGGTGAGGCGGATAGCGCAGATCGGGTCGGCCTATTTTCCAGACCTCTGTCAGATCACGTTTGGCCATCAGACCGTTGACCTCGTAGACATCCTCGACATCATCGATATTGAGCTCCGATGCCAGCCTGCCTCGGAGGTGGGCGGGCATGGTAGACTCCACCTCCAGACGGACTATATCGGCAAACTTGCGGTCACGCAGAGCGGTCTCGATGACGACCAGCAGATCGTTGGCCTGTTCGGCCATCCTCTCGGTGATGGCGTTACGCGTCACTCTGAAGAGCCATGAGCCCTTAATCACCATGCCGGGAAAAAGATATGGCAGATTGTTGGCCACCAGGTCTTCGAAGGTAATATAGATGTGCTCCTGCACCCTGCCGCAGCGGATGAAACGGGGAACGCCTATGCCCGTGGGCACCTTGATGCGGTTGAGATGTTCCTGGCCGCCTTCAAACTCACTGGTGACCACCAGCAGGTTGAGCGAGAGGTTGGAGATGAAGGGAAAGGGATGCGCCGGATCTATTCCCTGGGGAGTCAGCAGAGGATAGACATTCTCGGCAAAATATGTATCCATCCTGGCTTTCTGGGTTTCATTGAGATCCCTGTATTTGTAGAACAGTATTCCCTCGCCTTCGAGAAGGGCAAGAAGATCGCTCTCCAGCCCCTGTCGCTGTTCGAGAATCTGGCGGACGCTGACGCTGCAGGCATCGATCTGTTCCTCGGGAAGCATACCGTCGACACTGAGCTTCTTGACGCCGGCTCCCACCTGCTGCTTAAGGCCGCCGATGCGCTTCATGAAGAATTCATCGAGATTGGAGCCCACCACCGCGAGGAAGAAGACCCTTTCCAGCAGAGGGTTGCGGCTGTCCATGCCCTCCTGCAGCACCCGTTTGTTGAACTCAAGCCAGGTCAACTCCCTGTTGAGGTACCATCTCGGATCTTCCAGATCAATCTCCATGGAAGAACTCTCTTCCGCTTTTTTCAATTCACGTTTGGCATCCGGCATCGTCTGTTCTCCCGCGGTTGTCGGCAAGCGTCTGCATCAAAAAATGACATCAATATCGGTAAGTATACACCAGGAAGAGACAAATCGACAGTGATTGTCAGGAAATTTGACCCAGCAACCTTTGTTCCGCCTCAATCTCCAGCAGGCAGCAGTCGGCAGCGCCATAAACGAAGGACCCGTCGGGCAGATGGTTATCCCCGACATTTCATGAAAAATGGACGGAGTGTCGACCAGGCCCCCGAGAGGTCGTGCAAACGTATTTGCTGTTGTCAGCTCCAGCCGTTTCATGGTAGATGGAGACCAACTCGAAATCCACCATGAAGCTATCACATGCACCTGCTTTCAATCCTCGGCATAGCCGTGGCCCTGGCCATGGATGCCTTTGCCGTCGCCATCGCCACCGGCGTCGCCCTCAAGAGCGTCGGCCTCCGCCAGACCTTCAGACTGTCCTGGCATTTCGGCCTCTTTCAGGCGCTGATGCCCATTCTCGGCTGGTACTTCGGCGCCGCCATAGAGCAGTACGTGGCCCGCTACGCCCACTGGATCGCCTTTGTCCTCTTGTTTATGGTAGGCGGCAATATGATCAGGGAGGCCTTTGCAATACAAGAGGAAAGTCAAACGCCGAAAAAAGATGCCACCAGAGGAATGACGCTTGTGATGCTTTCGGTGGCGACCTCCATCGATGCCCTTGCCGTCGGCCTGAGCCTGTCAATGCTGCAGGTTTCCATCGTCTATCCGGCGGTGGTCATCGGCCTTGTCGCCGGCCTGTTCACCATGGCGGGCCTCTATCTCGGCACCATGGCCTCGGCATCGGCAAAGCTTAGTCCCATAGCCGAAGTCGCCGGAGGCCTGGTTTTATGGCTGATCGGGCTCAACATCCTGTACCGGCACGGGGTATTTGCCGTGTTTGGGTAAACGGTGCCGGCGATTCACCGTCCGGCCCGCGCCGCCAGCTGCTGTTCAAAGGTGTAGAAGGTCGCCATGATGCCGGTTTCGGGATCATCAAGGAGCAGCAGCTTGAGTTCCTGGAAATAGTCGACGAGCGAGCGTCTCAGCTGCGGCCGGTTCTCTTTCTCCGTCAGCCTGTGATCCCAGACATCCCAGATCAGCACGCCGAAGCCGGCGATGGCGCCGAAGAATTTGCCCCCCGCCTTGGCAACGACCTTGCCGCCGGTCTTGGCGGCCATTGCAGAGGCCATCTTTCCCGTGGAATTGGCCATGAGTTTGGATCCGGCCTTGGAGATGGCGGTTTTCATATTCGCCGCCAGCAGAGCCGCCCCTCCCGCACCGGAAACCGTCAGGGTCTTGAGGGTCAGCGGCGTCCGCCGGCCTCCCTCGACGGTGCCGGCGGTGATGGCGATGTCCTCGAGGTACATCTGCCATTCCGCCCTGCCGATACTGTAGGTTGAGGGTATATCGTCGAGATTTTGACGCAGGCTGTTAACGTAGCGGGAAGCGGTTTCGTTGATGATTCTCTCCAGGGTCTTCTGGGCGATCTGCGGCTGCAGAACACGCGCGGCGAATTCGGCCTGGATCTCTTCGGTCAGCTTCTCCGAAGCCGTCGGCTGACTCTTGAGCACGTAGTGGACACCGTACTGGTACAGTCCCTTCAAGCCCAGCAGCTGCTGGGTCCAGTAGCTGAAATACCAGTCAAAAAAAGAGTGGTCCACCCTCTCCATCATCGAGGCTGTCCAGTCATCGAGCTGGCCGGCGGCGTATTCCCTGGCCGATTCCCTGGACGACTGCAGAGCTGCCGCCAGCGCCGCGTCGACCTGCCGCCAGTCGATCTCAGGCCGCACAGGCTTGACGGTGGCCGCCTTCCGGCCGTCTCCGTTTGCCCGGCGCTCATCGAGCTGCGACTGGACGATGACCCAGCCGCCGGCGGCGAGCACAATGAGGACGATGGCAATCCACAGGGAATTGACGAGGATTCGCCGGAAGGAGTCGAGAACTTCGGCCGTCGTCTGTAGTCTTTTCTTCACCATCGGTCACGGTGCGGGAAAATCGGTTATCCGACTCAAAGGGTCTCCGTCATTCGCAGTATCTGGAAGTGCGTGGCAAAAACGTCCTGGACCACCGCCACGTAATTATACCGGGCGCGAGAGAGATTGGCCACCGCATCCAGCAGATCGGACTCCCTCTGCAGGCCTTCATTGTACTTCAGCCGGGTGATCCTGAGATTTTCTTCGGCCTGTTCTATGCTGGACAAAGCGACATCGATGTTGCGCAGGCTGACCTTGTAGTCGATATGGAGATTCTGCAGATCCGTCTTCAACGTGTCCTTGCGTTCTTCGAGGTCATAGTGGAGTCCCTGGGTTTCCAGGCGAGCCTTGGCTACACTCGCCTGGGTGGCCCCTCCCCGGTAGAGATTCATCGACAGCACCAGCTGGGCCCGCACCTCCTCACTGCCGATATCGCCTCTGCCGCCTATGAAATCGTCGTCGAAATAACTGTAGCTGCCCACCAGATCGACCTTGGGATAGAAACCGCTCTGTGCCGAGCGCCGCTGACGCATGGAGGCTTCGATGAGCTTGTCGAAGGCCTGCAGTTCACTCTTGCGCCCGAGCATCAGGGCCATATCGGCTTCCAGATCCTTCCCCCCCGGAAGAGTCTCGAACTCTTCAAAATCGAGCTGGGCCAGCCGCAGATCTTCGCCGGCCACCCGTCCCAGCAGAATGACGCTTTTTTCAAGGCCGCCCTTGGCCGCTTCAACCTGAATGAAACTGTCATCGAGGTCGACTTTAAACTTGAGCAGTTCGTTGCGGTCGATCAGCCCTACTTCGAGACGGTTCCTGCCGTCCCGGTAGATCTTCTGGAGAGTTTCATAATTTTTGCGGGCGACTTCCAGATTGGCCCCTCTCTCATAGACATTGAGATATTGCAGGGCTACATTGAGCTGGATATCCTGAAGCAGGCCGTCGAGCTGCAGATCTTCCACCTCGGTGAGCAACTCTGCCGATTCGATCGTATATTTATCTTTGAAGCCGTTGAACAGGTTCCAGGTGACGGCACTGTAGAAAATGGAGGACTCGCTGGAGGAAAAAGAGGAATCGACACTGCCGCCGAAGCCGGTGTCAAGGGCGCCGCCGCCTCCGCCCAACTCCAGAGATGGGGATTTCTCGTCGATTTTGTTCATCTGGTAGGAGACATCGACGGAGGGATAATAACCGGCCCTGGCGATGACGCGGTCCTTTTCACGTTTTTCCAGATTGACTATGTACCTTTGTATTATTTCTCTTTTCTCCAGAGCCTTGTCCTGCAGCTCTTCGAGTCCGATGCCGAAAGCCGGTGACGCCACCAGCATGACAGCCGCAACCAAATTAAGCACTTTCATGTGATCTACTCCTTTCAAATCTGATGACAAAGGCCAGCAGTGCCGGTATGACAAACAGCGTGAACATGGTGGACAGCGCCAGGCCTCCAAGCAGAATCGAGCCAAGCCCCCGATAGAGCTCGCTGCCGGACCCGGTGGAGATCACCAGCGGCGTCATGGCCAAAAGACTGGTACTGGCACTCATGAAAATAGGACGAATGCGGGTCTGGACGGCATCGGAGATGGCCGCCAGTCCTTCGAGACCGTGATACCGGACATTGTTGAGGGACTGGTGAACAATGAGAATGGCATTGTTGACCACCGTGCCTATAAGAATGATAAACCCCAGCATGGCCAGTATATCGAAGCCCTGCGGAGCGATGAGCATGTTCACCAGCACCAGGCCGACGAAGCCGCCCGCGGCCGCCAGGGGCACCGTGAACAGGATGATAAAGGGATAGAGGAAATTCTCAAACAGCGCCGCCAGCAGCAGATAGGTAATCAGCAGGGCCAGCAGCAGGTTCCACTGCAGAGCGCGGCCAGTCTCCACCAGCTTGTCGGCATTGCCGCCGATGGATATCTCCAAACCGGCAAGTTTTCCACCGGCCTGCAGGGGGGCGACGACATCCGTTTCGATGATCTCCATGGCCTGCTGCAGCGGCAACTCCGCTGACGGGGTCACCTGCAGGGTAATGTTGCGCTTGCGTTCAAGGTGGCTTATCTGCGGCATTGACTCGCTGTAGACCATGTCGGCAACGTCGCCGACCTTGATAAGGTCGCCGAAACCATTGACGATTGTCGCCGACAGAATTTTCTCCGGCGAGTCAAACTCCTCCCTGCCGCCCTTGAGGACGAGATCGATCTGCTTGATGCCTTCGGGACGGTATTCATCAATGGCGCGTCCATCCATGAGAATATCGACATAGATGCCCAGGTCCCGCTCCGTCAGGCCGCTGGCGGCCAGTCTTTCCTTGTCGGGAATGATCCGGATTTCGGGATAGCTGGTTTCCAGGGAGGGCACCGGACGAATCTGGGCACCAGGAATCTTCTCGCCGATGGCGCCGTAGAGCATGCGGCCGGCGGCGACGATATC
>JBEPWT010000168.1:0-6906 GCA_041642275.1 Desulfopila sp.
CATCACAGTGCTGTTTCGCTGCACAAAACAAAAACTGATCTCAGCCTGGACGACCGCAGTGAACCCCCATGGACGGGTTTATGGGTCCCGTGAGATAAGCGCCTCCAGGGCAATGAACAGGAAGCTGAGCTTTATGGCTAATCAAGTAACACTTTGTCCTGCCGGCACCAGTAGGGTAAGATACCGTGAAAAGGGATGCTTCTGCAAGTCCTCCGGCCTCTGGCAGGAATATACCATGAAGAGCCCTGCTTCCCGGAAGCAAACAGTTGTATCAGGCAAATCCATTCTCCATAGCGGCTTTTTGAATGAACACTCTTTCTCACCAGCCCTGCAACCTCAATCTCGACAAGCTGATCGCCTGTCCGGACTGCGACCTGCTGGTAGCAAAAATCGATCCGCCCGGCGGTTACAAGAGCCAGTGCCCCCGCTGCGGCCGTATTCTTCTGCATCACTGCCGGGATACGGTATCGCTATCACTGGCTCTCGCCGTCGCCGGCCTGCTGCTCTTTTTTCCGGCAATCTTCATGCCGCTGCTCACCTTCCAGCGCCTGGGGATGAGCGAAACCGGCAACCTCCTTCAGACCGTTGTTGTCTTCATCGACGATGAATACTACTTCGTCGCCCTGGCCGTGTTCCTCTCCACCATCATCTTTCCGCTCCTCAAGCTCTCGCTGCTGGCCATCGTCTCCTTGTGCCTGCACATACAACGCTACCCGGAGGTGCTCGGCAAAATGTTCAGACTGCACAATCACCTTGACGAATGGACCATGGTCGAGGTCTACCTCTTGGGCATCATGATCACCATCATCAAGATGTACGGCAGCACCGACATTCATTTCAACACCGGCGCTTTTTGCTTTACCGCGCTGGTAGTGCTGATCATGGCCAGTTCCCTGAGCGTCTGCCGTGAAAGCTTCTGGACACTCATCGCAAGCAGGGGAAAATACAGCTTCCAGCAGCTGCACTCAGACCCCGGCTTTCTGCCGTATGGCGATACCGCCGCCGCCAATGGTCTGCTGCTGTGCCGGGACTGCGGCAAACTCAGTTTCGCCCGCGCACATTTACCTGGGGAGAAGAGGTTGAACTGCCGGCGCTGCAGCGCCCATCTTCATTTTCGCAAGCCGGCCAGTCTCGCTCGAACCTGGGCGCTGATCATCACTGCAGCCATACTGATGTTTCCGGCCTACCTTCTTCCCGTGATGCGGGTGGATTTTTTGGGCAAGCCACAGCAATCAACCATCCTCGACGGCATCAGGATTTTCTTCCAGGACGGTTCCTATATCATTGCCCTCATTATTCTTACGGCCTCGGTGTTTATTCCGGTGTTCAAAGTCGTCGGCCTTGCCATTGGTCTGCTGACGGTCAATTTGTCCCGGACGCGCTTTTTGCGCCAGAAAACGGCCATGTTCCGCTGTATCGAATTTATCGGCAAATGGTCAATGCTTGACATTTTCGTCATTGCCCTGCTTGCTTTTTACATTAATTTCGGTTTTCTGACGTCCATCGACACCGCACCGGCAGCCACCTATTTCTGTCTGGTGGTCGTCGCCACCATGGTTGCAGCACTTACCTTCGACCCCCGACTCATGTGGGACCAGCTCAATGCGAGAACGGAACGGAGCAAAAACATGGTCCACCCCGGAGAAAAATAGAATATGGAACAGGCTCCCGCTTTCAAGAGGAAAAAGGGTATTTCACCGGTCTGGACCCTGCCCATCATCGCCCTGGGCATCTGCATCTGGATCGTCTACACCAGCATCCAGAATGCCGGCATCACGGTCACCATCTATTTTGAAGACGCCAGTGGCATAACTCCAGGAAAAACCCAGATCATTACCCGCGGCATACCCATCGGTAAAGTGGAAAGACTCGAACCGGATCTTGGCAACAGACGTATCAAGACCGTGACCTCCATTGACCGCTCCGTCGAAGAGATGCTCGTTAAAGACGCCCAGTTCTGGGTGGTGCGTCCGGAAATCTCGGCCGCCAGCGTCCAGGGACTCGAAACCCTGCTTTCCGGCAGCTATATAGGTTTTCAGCCGGGCACCTCCACCGAGGAACAACGTCAGTTCGTCGGCCTCTCATCCCCTCCGCCCATTTCCGGAGAGACTCCCGGACTGCATATCAGTCTTCTGACCAAAAAACTCGGCTCCATCCAGAACGGCTCAGAGGTCTATTTCCGCAATATCTCCATCGGCGAGGTCACCCGGTATTCGCTGTCCGAGGATAACGACACCGTCGTAATCCGTGTATACATCGAACCCCGGTACGCACATCTGGTCCGAACCGGCAGCAGATTCCACGACGCCAGTGGCATGAGCATCAGCGGCAAGCTGACCAACCTCGAAATCAAAGTCGAATCATTTGTCTCTCTCATCAAAGGCGGCATTGTTTTACAGACCCCGGCAACGCTGGCCGACACCCCGCCGGCGGAGAATGGACAATCCTTCACTCTCTACGAGGATCACGATGCAGCAAAGTACGGCATCCCCATGACGCTGCAGCTGACTTCCAGCATCGGAATCACCGAGGGGGAAACCAAACTCATTTACCGCGGCCTGGTGGCCGGAGTGGTGGAAAAAATAGAATTCAACGACGACGAGCAACATACGGTTACCGCGCATATCATGCTCGACCCCCGCGCCGAACGCATCCTGCGGACCAACACCCGTTTCTGGATAGTCAGGCCGGAAATAGGCATCGAAAAAATCAAGAATCTCGATGTCCTGCTCTCAGGGCCCTATATCACCTTCATTCCCGGTGAGGGCGACTTTCAGAACCACTTCGCGATTCTACCGGAACCGCCGCCGCAAAAACCTCTGCGTCCCGGATTCGAGGTGGTGCTGCAGGCACCTCGGTCTTTTGCCATTCAGTCCGGCGCTCCGATAAAGTACAAGGACAAAAAGGTAGGCGAGGTACTCGACGTCGAACTCGATGCAGGCCTTGAGAGCTTCACCATCCTTGGCTTTATCTACCAACGGTATGAACCTCTTGTGCGCAGGGATTCGGTATTCTGGAACGACGGCGGCTTCAGCTTCGATGCTTCCCTTGCAAAACTGCACCTTGAGGTGAATTCCATCAGGGACATACTCAGAGGCGGCATATCCTTTCTGACGCCGACAGCTTCAGCCGCCGGATCAGAGGACTCTCCCGTCTCGCCGGTCTTTCCCGTCTACAGCGGCTACGCAGAGGCGCTGGCAAAGTCGCCGCATCTCAAGGTCGAAGGGTATCATTTTCAACTCCGCTCCGACAATCCCGAATCGCTCAACATCGGCACGCCGCTGTATTTCAAGAAGATCAAGGTCGGCAAGGTAACCGGACTCGGCCTCTCGCCGGACAATGCCAGCGTCATCATAGACTGCTTTATTGAACGTGCCCATGCCGATACCGTCAACTCCTCCTCCAGGTTTTACAACAGCAGCGGCACCTCATTTACCGCCGACCCCTCAGGGGTTACAGTGGAGACCGCCTCGCTGCAGTCGATCCTCGGCGGCGGCATCAGCTATTTCACACCCGACATCGATGCCGGCAGGCAAGAGAATTCCGTCTTCAAACTCTACAAAGACAAAAAAGCGGCCGAATTTGTCGACAAGATTGGCGTGCTCGTCAGATTTCAAAAAAGCCAGGGGTTGCGGACCGGTTCCGCAGTCAAATACAAAGGGGTCAAAATCGGCGAGGTCGGCGATCTGCATTTTACCGACAACCTCCGGGAAATACTGGTCAGCCTGCAGGTCGATAAACACACGGAAACCCTTTTCAGGGAAAGTACTCAGATATGGCTGGAGAAGGCCGAAGTCAGTTTGGCCGGCATAGAGAACCTCAACAGTCTGCTTTTCGGCCCCTTCATCAATATTCTCCCTGGTACCGGAGAGCTCAAAAGGCAGTTTGCCGCTCTTCCCCAGGCGCCGATGGCTCCGGCTGAGACATCTGACGGCTTGAACCTCATCCTGGTCGGCAAGCACCTCGGATCGCTGAAAATCAATTCTCCGCTCTATTACCGTCAGGTGGTCGTAGGCAAGGTCATCCGTTACGATTTGGCCGCCGACTATCAAAACGTTGACATTCTCGTCAATATCGACAGACCCTATGTACCGCTCATCAGGTCCAATACCAGGTTCTGGCTGGCCAGCGGCGTCAGAGTGGAAGGAGGCCTATTTTCCGGGGTATCCATCGATGTGTCCTCCCTCGAAGCTTTGCTCGCCGGCGGCATCGCCCTGGCCACTCCGGAAATATCGGAAATGGGTGCAGCCGTCGACAACAACCATCGCTTCATACTTCATGATAAAGCCCGGCAAGAGTGGCTCGACTGGCAGCCGAGCATCCGACTTGCCGAAGAAGAAAAGAGTACCTTGCTGCCCTGAAAATGACCTTTTCATTTCTTTCTCGCCAGAGCCTATAACAACCCTCACGCAGCCATGGGCGCTACCGCAATTACCGGGGAGGGATCATCTGCGTGCTCTTCCGGATTAAGGGCGCAATATACTGTAATTCCATGGCAATCTCTTTTTCGAGAATGGTCGTGGGATGGGCCGCGCCGGGCGGCTGCCTTGCTTTTCCGAGCTCCTGGAGGTATAATGGATTCATAATGGATACCGGGGAGAAGAGTATCGCCATCTCGTGCCCCGACACAGTCCGCTTCCCAGGCTCAGCCCCCTTTATTGCTTTTCCCGCACCGAGGACAGCCATTTTCGGCCCTCAGTGGCTGCAGTGACACGGGCAGCGGCAATATACTTTTATTGAGTCTATGAGCAGAATACTCCCTATACGGACACATTACAGAAATCGGACACATTACAGAAATCATTTGCCGCCTGCGCCCGAAAGAGGCGGCCTGCTGCCATTGCTCGTCTCCGTTCCCCACGGCGGATACAGCATACCTTTGGATATCCTCCACCATATCGACCTCGAGTTCAAAGATATTTTCCCGGACAGTGATCCCTGCACGCGCACGATTTATTCTTTTGCCGACGAGGTTTTCTCTTTTCATGAGTCGGATATCGCCAGGGCCGTGGTCGATCTCAACAGAGCCGACGACGACCTTCCACCGTGGAATATCGACGGAGTGGTCAAAAGCCATACGGTCACGGGAAAAGAGGTCTACCGGCCAGGGTGTGCGCCCGACCGGCGAGGTATCGAGGAATTGCTTGAACGCTACTATTATCCCTACCACCAGAATATCGCCGACGATCTCACCGACCCTGGGCTGCTCTGCGCCATGGATTGTCATTCCATGCTGGAATTTCCGCCTGAAACCGGCCACGGCGAGACAGAGACCAGACCGTTCATCTGTCTGAGCAACTGTGGGGACGAAAACGGCGACGGCGACAGTGATGAGCTCAGCTGTCCCCCCGAACTTCTCAACCTGCTCGCAAACTGCCTGCGTTCGGTCTTTCCCGAGGAAGCCGATTCCATAGTGCTGAACACACCGTTCAAGGGCGGCCATATTTCCAGATACCACAGCCGCAATATTCCCTGGATACAGATAGAACTCAACCGGCGGGCATACCTGCACGCCCCCTGGTTCGACCCGGCCACCCTGCGAGTCGATAACGGCAGGCTCTACACCCTGCGCCAGAAGTTCCTTCAGGCGCTGACGATTTTCTGTGACGAGGCCCTGGCCCGTCAATCTCTCGACGATATGGAAACCGCCCGCTCTCCATACCGTCCGGGGCTCCCCTCTTTTATCTCGCCTTAATCAACAGCAGACTAAGAGCCTGTCGGATAATGCCCTTTTTCCCCATACCTGCGTTATTTCCAGAAAATCAATGCTCGCAATATCAACTATATGGCTGTGCTTGATTTCCTGAAAATGCCTTGATCTAAGAAAAAATGTCTATTATCCGACAGACTCCTAGATTTCTCAACTGGTGAAATATCCGGGCAGCACTCTCAAGAGAAAATAGAGCCACGGCAATACTGCCACCAGCAGAGCGGTTGTTATCAGCCAGACGCTGTTGGCCAGATCCAGATCCAGGTCGAAAATAGAAGCGGCGACCAGCGCATTGAATGCCACCGGCATCGAACTGAGAACCAGTACCACTTTGAAGGGCAGTCCACCGGCGACCAGATGGAGGTTGACGAGATAGGCCAGGGAGCAGGCAACCAGCGGAATGGTGATGAACTTGATGGCGGATACGGCGGCGCAGGCGTCCAGATGGCGGCCTATGCTGGAAAAACGCATACCCAGTCCTATGGAAACGAGGAGGACGAATGTTCCCGCAGGAACGCAGAGAGCCGTGACCTTTTCCATGAAAAGAGGGCGATCTATACCGGACAGATTGAGAAAGAGACCGATGAAAAAGGCCGACAACACCGTCGCCACGAAGGGGTCCCGGACAACGGCGGCCACCCTTTGCAGGAGAGAACCCTGGAGGGCGTCGCTGCCTCCATAATACCTGGCGATGGGGAAGCCTATGGTATAATAACTGATTTCCTCAAACATTTTGTACAGGGCCACCAGAGCGAAACCAGCTTCCCCCAGGAGCATGAAGCAGACCAGTGAACCTATGGCGCCAATATTGGTAAAGGAGCCGCAGCAGTACATGACACCGATCTGCTCTCTGGGCACTTTAAGCATCTTTGCCGCGGCAATCGCCAATACTCCTCCCGTCAGCAGGGCGACAATTCCTATGATCGGCAGCCAGACAATGCGTAAATCGCCGAAGGGGACAATCCAGACTGCTCCGAGAAACGAGATCGGCATAAAAACAAGCAGTCCGATCTTTTGCAGCCACTTGCGCAGGGAAACGATATGCATCGGCAGCGATATCCACTGCCGCCCGTGCAGTTGCTGCACCAGATAGCCCAGTATGAGACCACCGAGTATGAGGACCAGCGAAAAGATGAGATTTTCCATAACATTTTATTCCCGGATACGGCTTGCCGGCAATCGCCGGATGCTTTTCA
>JBEPWT010000169.1:0-6905 GCA_041642275.1 Desulfopila sp.
CGGTGGATTCGATGGTAACCGTTTTCCAGTCCATGTTATTGGAGCGGAAAAAGTCGGCGGCATTTTGCTCGGTGGTGGTACCCGGCAGAACGCACACCGTCGCTCCGCCCAGTTCCTTGGCGCTCTTGATGCCGAGCTCCTTGGGAATCATGAAGCCCTGTCCATCGTAGTAATTGACATGAGCAAAATCGAGCCCGAGAGAGGTGTCTCTTCCCAGTGTCTGGGTGGCGTTTCTGGTGAGCACGTCTATTTCCTTGGACTGAAGAGCGGTGAATCGTGTTTTCGCCGTCAGAGGGGTATAGCGGATACGGTCCTTGTAATCGCCGAAAACCGCGGTGGCAATGGCGCGGGCGGTATCGACGTCGAGACCCTTCCACTCGCCCTTTTGATCGGCCTTGCCGAAACCGAAGAGATCGCCGTTGACGCCGACCTGGATGAAGCCTTTATCCTTGACGTCTTTAAGAGTATCTCCGCTGCCGGCAAAAACAAGACTTGCCGATGATACAAGCAGGGTACAGCCGACTGCAAAACCTTTAAGATAGCGCATTGGTCCCTCCACAATTAAAAAGAACTTTCGGGGATATATCCCCCAACCGACGATCGTGCGACAAAATCTCTCTGCCTTTCAAGGTGCATCATTTGTTAGTAGCACATAATCCCGCCACATCGCAAGGGCTTATTAAGAATCCATATTGAAAAAATCCTCCTTCTTTTCCAGACTTGGATCACCGGTCGCGTCTTTTTGTTGCCAGGCAGGCGCCGTTTTGGCGGAGGGACAGCGGCGGTCGGCGCGGCCGCTTTCTTCAGCCGCAAAGATCACGGTGTCTGCCAGTATTCGGCCTGCGGCAAGGCCTGACACCGTCGCAGCTTTTTAATCGGTGATGGACTCGTAAAATCAACCCTAGCCATATTCTGACCTTCACTGCCTGCGGCGCCTTGATCTAGACGCAAGAGCTAACTCCCTGTCAAACGCCGGCATCTCCTGCACCGGACATCTGAGCTGGAATGGTTTTTGCAAATCCTTGGCAACAGTGGCAACAGAACTGAAGGACTCGGCAGAGGGGGCAAACGGATGAAAAACAGGGTGGCTGGCGGTTTGCCGCTGGAGGACAAACCGTCGCTTTTGCATCTCAGCCAGTATGCTCAATTTCTCAGAAAAAGTACTGCCGTTCAAGCCGCAAAGCGTTGTTTTCCCCATGAAATGCGGGCAAGAGAGGAGAAATACATGAGACCGACCGTCACCAGCTTTTCCAATGCCGTCTATCACCGGCCCGACCGTTACCATTTGCCGGCAACCATTTTCAGCCGCCTGGAGCTGAAGGTGCTGCTCATGGTCAACGGCAGGCGCTCGGTCACGTATATTGCCAGACTTTTGGGTACCAACTCCACAGCCTTGAAACCGGTGTTCGCCCGCCTGGTAAAACTCAGCCTGATCCAGACCGAAGACACGCTTGTTTCCACGGATGAGGCCGATCTTTTCCTGGAAAAGAAGGAAGAGGCGCCGTCAGATCCGCCGGTTCTGCGGCACCCGCTGCAGTTTGCCTAAAAAAATGTTCCTCTGCTCTATTCGGCTTTATCAAGAGCGTACCGCTTCATTTTTTTCAGCAAGCCCTGCCTCGTTATGTTCAACAGTTCGGCAGCTCTGGATTTATTGCCATCGGTCTTCTTCAAGGCCCTGCCGATCAACTCCAGTTCCAGTCTGCGAACATGGTCCGGTATGCTCAGAGGCTTCTCCATTCCGGCGGCATCGGGATCTATGGTCCGGTAAAAACTCAGCAGTTCACGTGAGCATTTATCGGCGTAGATCAACTCCCCGTCGTTGGTCAAAGCGACCAGCCTTTCCACCTCTTTACGCAGCTGGCGCACATTGCCTGGCCAGCTGTACCTCTCGAAGAGTTCAAGCACCTCCGTGGAAAACCCGGCCACCCTCTTGCTGAAAACCTTATTGGTCTCATCGAGGAACTGGATCGCCAGGGGCAGGATATCCTCTTTTCTCTGCCGCAGAGGCGGCACCATGATTTCCACGGAAAAGAGTCTGAAAAACAGATCCTCCCGGAAGGTGCCCTCCTCCACCGCCTGCGACAAATCCTTGTTGGTGGCGCTGATCAGACGGAAATTGTAGCTGACGACGTTGCTGCTTCCCAGCCTCGTCCCTTCTCCTTCCTGGATGGCTCGCAAAAATTTCGGCTGGATCTGCAGAGGCATCTCGGCGATCTCATCGAGAAAAAGTGTCCCGTTTTCAGCCTCCTCGAAACGCCCTTTGCGAACATTTTCGGCACCGGTGAAAGCGCCCCGTTCATGACCGAAGAATTCTGTCTCCACCAGGTTTTCGGGTATGCAGGAGCAGTTGACGGCGACGAAGGGCTGTTTTTTCAATCCGGCCCGTTCGTGAATCATTCTGGCAATCAGTTCCTTGCCGGTACCGTTTTCCCCCTGAAGAATCACGCTTACCGGAGTGGAGCTGACAATGCGTACTAGCTCCAGCACTTCGAGCATCGCCGGGCTCTCGGCAATAAACACCGAACCGTGGACCGAATTCTGATCGAGCCGCTCGACCTCCTGGTCAAGATAATTGGCAATACGCATCATTTCCTTGTTGAGGACAATGGACTCTATGGAAATGGAGAGGTAATGGGCGATCTCCTCGAGCTGGGCGAGATCCTCACCGTCAAAGCCGGAATCATCCTTTTTGTTGAGAAGCTGTACGGCACCGGAAACTCCGTTGCCGGTCATGCTCCTGATCGGTGAGCAGATCATGTTTCTGCTCACATACCCGGTCTGCTCGGCAATATATTCATGGAATCCGCGGTGGGTGCCGAGATCGTTTTCAATGAGACTTTTGCCGGTGCTGATGACCCTTCCCACCAGACTGCCTTCCAGTGGCGCTTCGATCTGTGTTTGCCTCAAACCGGTTCCATATATGGAACAGACACGATTGCTGTTGATGTCGATAATATAAATAGTACAGCGCTCCACATTCATCAGGCGGGGCAGCATTCTCGTATGGAAGGTGACAAAGGCCCGGTAATCCTCCATGGCCCAGGAAGAGGCGACCTGCAGAAACTGCTGCCTGAGAACGGCAAGGTTTTTTCGTGACGACGGCGAGTAGGAGTTGGAGGCGTACATACGGAAACCCTGTTTACATGAATGAAATTGAGAGCGGCGCCCCGCGGCCAGCCGGCACTCGGCACCGCCTGAGGCAGGCAAAGGGCCACTGTACCGTATCGGCGAAGATATGTCAAAAAACAAAATAATTCTATCTTGTTAATTTGCCCACAAAATGCTTTTCCCCAACAAAGACGCTCTGCCGGCAGTTCAATATCCTCTCCTCCATATCGAATTCGAAGAGGAGATTTGCCCTTCCGCAGTGGTCGCCATTTTCACCGGCTCTGTCAACATCGTTTACAATTGGTGCTGGGGAGATACCGAAAAATTTCATCGGACTGGCTCGCCGCCATGCCACAAAGCCTGTCTGGGCCTCGTCATCCTCTTGTTTTTGCGTTTTTCCCTCCTGGCCCAGTCCACCCTGGCTTTCTTTTGCAACTATATTTTCCAATCTGGCACAGATTCTGCTGTAAGGGGGGGGTGTGGCAAATATCGCATGCCCAACGTGAAGGAATCTGTTATACTGATGTTTGAATGCGGGGGGACGGAATGAAAACAGATAAAAAAAGCGCTTTTCGGCCGATAGGGCGGGGTTTTGTGGTCAACACCCCCATTCCCGGAGGACCCGCCGGCAGATCGCTGGCCATGGCCTACGTCGATCACAATAATAAAAAATATGTAGAAATCAACGGCCACATCGAGCCGTTGGAAAAACGCCACAGCTTTCTGGCGGTAGACTGAAGGCAAAAAAACGTCGGGCCTTCCCGTATCAACAGGGATAGCCCGCAGGAAATGTCTGCATTGATTGGGCGTTGATGGTTCAAAGGATATCACTAATCCCCTGAAGCTAATCTCTTATCCGGAGGGTTGTCGATGTCCTTTCAATGCAGGCATGCTTGGCTCCGCCTCTATCACTTCACCATCCTCCCGGGTTCTTCCGGGCCAGCCGGCATGAGCACGCGAATTCATCCCGGCCGTCTTCTCCTCTTCCAGGATTCTCCGACTTCCAGGGTCGTCCCCGTCGTTTAGCCGGCCTCATCCTTTTAGCCCGGATATTGCCCTGCTGGTCCCGCCTTCAAACCCTGCGCAATGAATGGATCGGCGAAATCAGTGAATTTTGTGTATATCGTGGGGCATGGTCAAAAAAGGCGCGAGAGGCTCTTCGTCGATAGAGTCCGTTTCCACTTCATAGACATTGACCAGAGAATTGTCGAGTTTCTTGACCCCGAACGGGCGGGTGCGAACGACCGTTTTCACCTGATTATAGGTCGATTCGCCGATGAGTATGGAATTGGGTTTGTTACGGGTGAGATCCTGCAGGCGGAAGGTTTCGTTGACGACGTCGCCGATGACGGTATATTCCATTTTCTTGGAAAAACCGATATTGCCGACTATGGCCTCCCCGGTGTTGATGCTGATGCCTATCTTCAACGGCAGGCCGCACCTGTCGAGTGAGAGGATGCTGAGTTTTTCCACGGCTCTCACCATTTCCTGTGCCGCCAGCACCGCATCGAGGGCCGGATTGGCGGTGGGCGCCGGCGCTCCGAAGATGGCAAGCATGCCATCGCCCAGGAATTTATCCAGCAACCCCTTATGCTTGATGACGATATTGCCCATCTTGCGAAAGAAATGATTGAGTATCTGGACGACATCCTCGGTTGATGCCTGCTTCGACATCACGGTATATCCCCGGATATCGACGTTGAAAACGGTGACGATCTTCCTCTCGCTGACCGCCATATAGTCGATGTCGCCACGTTCGAGTATTTTGGTGACGATCTCTTCAGGTACGTATTTCTGGAAGATGGTGCGAATGAACTTTTCCTTTTTGGCTATGTGCTTGGACTCGGCGTAGAGTCGGGTGTTCTCCAGGGCCATGGCCGTTGATGAGGCTACGGTTTTGACGGCCTGCATATCCTCTTCGTTGAAGGGGGCGCCGGCCTTGTTGAGCAGTTCTATCACGCCTATGACCCGGCCTCCGGAAATCAGTGGTACGCACAGCATGCTCCGGGTCTGGAACCCGGTCTTCCTATCGAGGGCGGAGAGAAAATGGGGGTTCTCCCTGGTGTCGCCGACCACCGCCGCCTCGCCGGTGGCCACCACATACCCGGCAACCCCGTGATCGAAATGAAATTTCTGCTTCTGCAGCTCCCGGCTGAATTCGCCGACGGCGGCCTCGATGATGAGGGTGTCGAACTCCAGCAGCATGATGGATCCGGCTTCGGCTCCCACCAGATCGGTGAGTCTTTCAAGGACATAGGTGAGCACCTTGTCCGCCCGAATGGTATGCGATGTCAGCGCTCCGCCTATTTTGTTGAAAATTTCAAGCTCCTGGCGCTTGGCCCTTTCCCGGGCAAAGACTCTCGACTGGTCTATGGCCACGGCCACGGCCATGGCAATCATGGAGAGAATGCGCTTTTCACGGCCGCTGAAGGCCGCCTTTTTTTCACTGCCCAGACAGATGGAGCCCATCGCCCTGCCGCTGCTGCTGAGGCCAGACAGCATGCAGGACTGCAAACCAAGGTTGCTGAAGAGTTTTTTCTCAAAGTACTTTCGATCAGAGACAAGGCTGTTGATGCTTATGATTTTGTCCGAATACATGGCCAGCCGAAACAACGAGCGTTTGCCGGTAATCTGCTGACCGGTTCGGATATCGGCGGCATGCTTGGAAAAGGAATGGCTGAGGTACAAACACCTGCCGGAGTCACGGACCAATGCCAGGCCTATCCAGTGATGGGGCAGGATCTCCTCGATCTTGCGGGCGATAATCTCTAAGAGATCAGCGTTTTTAGGGTTGGAGCTGAGGATTCTGATTATGGACAGCACCACTTCGAGCTCATGGGCCGTCTGCTGCTTCTGGTTTTCGATTTCCTGCATCTTCAGGGCATTGCCGATGCTGAGAAAATAGGTGCTGAGAAACTCCAGGGTCGTCTCATCCCACCGGGTGCCGACGGGGGCGGCCAAAACGGCCACCGCCGTGCTGGCGGCGAAACGGCCGAAGGGTATTATGGCCGCACTGCTGCAGTCGGAAGAGAAAAAGGGGCGCGCCAGCTCGCCGTCGCACCTGGGGAGAAACAGCGGCTTGTTCTGCTGGATGGCTCGCTTCCACGGCAGTGAATCGAAGGAAAACTTCTGTCCCTTTTCAAAACATATACCCGGACCGCGCCTGAGATGGCAGATACCGCTCTCGCCGGAAATGAAAAGGATTGCACCGGAGGCAGCCTGGGTCACCTCCATGGAGCGGTCCAGTGCCGTAATGGTGAGGGACCGGGCCGTGACCTGGAAGGAGGTGAGACCGCCGAGTTCCCGCAGGGCGTGTATTTCATTGATCCTCCTGCTGAGCGACTCCCCCGTTTTCTTGATGCTTTCGCTCATAATGTCGGCGAAGGCGGAAATATTTTCCAGTTCGTCCTCGCCGACCTTGCTGACCTCGGTAATGGCCTTGATCTTTGCGGCCATCCGCCTTTCCAGACGCGATATGCCGTTGGAGATCTGACGCATGATGATATAGCCGAACAAAGTGGAGATCAGCAGGCCAACGAGGCTGTAGAGCAGTTCATTGGTGCCGAAAAGATCCGTCTGTACGCTCAAAAACAACAGCCCCAGCAGCGGTCCCATGAAAAACAGGGCAAAGGCCATGGTCAGCCGATAGAACACGCTGTTGGAGTGGAAGGAAAAGAATTTCTTCACTTCCCTGTCATCAAGTATTTTTCCGATCTTTTTCATCTGTTTTCATCCGGTCATGTCACCCAGCGGCTCTGCAAAAGTATTGCTGGTTGTATAAACAGGAATAATTACAT
>JBEPWT010000170.1:0-6830 GCA_041642275.1 Desulfopila sp.
AAGGGGGCCGGGTTGCTCATTTCGCGGGTGTCTGCAGCCAGGACGGCTGCAGCCAAGCCCCCATGGACGGGTTTATGGCGTCCCGTGAAATGAGCAATCCGGTCCCTCGGGAGGCGTAGCTGAGTTTAATTGGTAATCAGCTATCTGAAAGAATGCCTGCCTGCAGAAAGATCATATCGGCTCATCTCTGAAAAGGCAAGCGCGGGGCGGCATTTTCCAAGAGGGCACAACGGCAGGCTCGCCACTGCGGCAACCGAGTCAGGCCTCCGCTTCCAGCTGTTTTATTCTGTTGATGAGATCATCGAGGGAGGAGTAGGAGGACAACTCCTCTCTGGCGATAACGATGTCGAGGGTATTGTCCTTTTTGAGGACCAGGGGGTAATCCATCTTCATGTCATAACGCTTTTCGAATTCATCCCGGTGGAGAAACTCCATCTCTACATTGGAATTGCTTCTGAAAATCTTCCACCGGGGGTTTTCCGTGAAGGTTTTGTGCGTCAGGCTGCAGAGAAAACAGTCATAGGTTTGCGGGCTGAAGAGCTTGTGGCCGATGTCCTTGACTGTATTGATCATGCCGCTGTCGGCGTTGTAGACAAAGATCAGTTTCATCTATTTGTTTCTCCTTGCAGTGAAGCCGTTGGTATCGCAGCGCCGCAGTCAGAAAGAAAGCGGCGGGGATACGCCGCAACTCCCGTCTCTTCTACACCTGACGCCCATCCGTAAAACTATTGTTTCCGCCATCAAGATAGGGTACATAGATGACCTATGGCATGACTATAAGCATCGGTCGCTCATCTGCCAGAAGACGGGGCGGCCGGAGTACCCGAAAAAGCGCTGTCCTCCTGCAGCTGCGGCGCCGCCCAAGAGAAAAAAATGACATCACAGCATATACAGGCCCCTGCCGCCGTTGTCATGATCCGGCCGCACAGATTCCACTGCAACCCTGAAACTGCGGCAGACAATGCCTTCCAGCGCGACGAACAGAGGCTCGAAGCCGACGAGACCGCCCAGCGCGCCTACGAGGAGGTAACGGCCGCCGCCAGGCGGCTCGAGAGCGAAGGCGTCCGCGTACACGTCTTCGAGGACCGCGGCGAAAAAGACACGCCCGATTCGGTTTTTCCCAACAACTGGTTTTCCACCCATCCCGGCGGTCATGTCGCCATCTTTCCGATGTTTTCACCGAGCCGGCGGCGGGAGCGGCGCGGCGACATCATCGAAATGCTCAAGGCGGAGTATCGGGTGCAGGATGTCATCGACTATTCGAGTCTCGAATACGACAATCTTTTTCTGGAGGGCACCGGAGCCATGGTTCTGGACCATGTTGCCCGTATTGCCTACACCGCCAGATCCAACCGTGCCGATGCCATCGCCCTGGAGCGGTTCTGCACCCACTTCAATTTCGAACCCATGGCCTTTGCCACGGCCGATGAAAACGGCAGGGCGATCTATCATACCAACGTCATGATGTGCATCGCCGCCGAGTTCGCCATGGTCGGTTTCGATATCATGGAGGACCCGAGACGACGGCAGGAAATCCGCAGCCGCCTGGCGGAAATGGGCCGCAGCATCGTCGAGCTGAGTCACTACCAGATCGGCGAATTCGCCGGCAATGCCCTTGAACTCTCCACAGCCACCGGCCGAATCCTGGCGATATCGACACGGGCGGCAGCAGCGCTCACCGAAGAGCAGAAACGGATCATCGAGGAATCGGCGAAAATAGTTGAACTGTCGGTGCCGACCATCGAGCTTGCCGGCGGTTCTGTCCGCTGCATGCTCGCCGGCATCCATTTGGCCAGACGGTAGTTGCAGGCTGCAGTCAGAAATCGAAAATTGGCTCTATTCGAGAAAAGCCATCACCTGTCATTGAAGACCAAGCACATGTCTCTCCACAGCACCATCGCCGCAGCGCCAAAAATGCTCACGGAATGCGCCGTCTCTGAAAGACTGCGCCGCATCGACACCATAGAACTCCACCCGACACTCTTCCTTACACCGCTGATCTACGACCCCGCCGGCAACCGGCAGCTGCAGGAAATCTACCGTCAGTACCGACAGACGGCCTCTGACGCTTCGCTTCCCATCCTGCTCTGCGCACCCACCTGGAGGCTGGACAAAATGCGCCTGCAGGAGGCGGGCTACGACCAGAGGCTCATAGCCGACAGCGTCGACTTCATGCGGGATCTGCAAAAAAGGTGGCAGCACCGGGACTCGCCCCTTTTCATCGGCGGCTACATCGGCCCCAAAAACGACTGCTATTCTCCGGAACAGGGCCTTTCGGCAGACGAGGCCGAGCTTTTTCACGGCTGGCAGGCCGAGAGGCTGGCGGAATCAGGGGTGGACTGCGTCGTCAGCCAGACCATACCGACGGTTGCCGAAGCCGCCGGCATAGCCCGGGCCCTGGCCGCCTGCTCCCTGCCGGCCATCATCAGCTTTGTCATAAACCGCCGGGGCGAGGTTCTCGACGCAACTCCGCTGGCCGAGGCCATCGAAACAATCGACTCCCAAACGTCCAGGCCGCCGCTGGGCTATATGGTCAACTGCGTCTATCCGACCTTCGTCTGCGCCGAGAAGCAGCCGCCGGAACTCTTCAAAAGGCTGATAGGCATCCAGGCCAACAGTTCATCGCTGGACCACAGCGAACTCGACGGCTCCGAGATTCTGCACCGCGACGATCTGCAGCACTGGGGAGAGTCCATGCTCCACCTCAATCGCCACTACGGCGTCAAAATTCTCGGCGGCTGCTGCGGTACCGACAACACCTACCTGCGCTTTCTCGCCGAAAACGAGTAATTATGGAGAAAATACCGGAACCCCGCTCACCTTTTGGCGGGCAAAAGATCCTGCCGGGGCGTCTGTTTTTTCTCATTCTATGAATATCGGACCCGTTTCCACCGAAGGCGGAAGATATCGCCGTCATGACACGGGTGCCTTTTTGTCACAACCTCTTTTATCAGGAGAGAACTATGCGATGCCATGAAGTGGATTATGAAATTATCGGCCATGATATGCAGATGGTCGAAGTGGAACTCGACCCCGGCGAAACCGTTGTTGCCGAAGCCGGAGCCATGAACTATTTGGACGAGGACATCGACTACCAGGCCAAAATGGGCGACGGTTCCGAACCGGACCAGGGATTCATGGGCAAGCTTTTTTCCGCCGGCAAACGGGCCATTTCCGGAGAATCGCTGTTTATGACCCATTTCACCAACCACGGCTCCGGCAAGAAACGGGTCGCCTTTGCCGCCCCCTTTCCCGGAACCATTATTCCGGTGGATATGGCCCAGACCGGAGAGCAGCTCTTCTGCCAGAAAGACTCTTTCCTCTGCGCCGCCCTCGGCACCAAAATCGATATCGCCTTCCAGCGCAGGCTCGGCACCGGCTTCTTCGGCGGCGAAGGCTTTATTCTCCAGCGACTGCACGGCGACGGCATGGCCTTCATCCACGCCGGCGGCACCATCGTCGAAAAACGGCTGCAGGGCCAAACCCTGCGTGTGGATACCGGCTGCATCGCCGCCTTCACCGGCAACATAGACTACGATATCACCATGGTCAAAGGGCTCAAGTCAATGTTCTTCGGCGGCGAGGGACTGTTTCTGGCGACCCTTTCCGGACACGGCACCGTCTGGCTGCAGAGTCTGCCTTTTTCAAGGCTGGCCGATCGAATTCTCCAGCATGCCCCTTCCGCCGGCGGCAAATCACAGGGCGAAGGCAGCGTCCTCGGCGGCCTGGGTCGAATACTCGACGGCAAGTAAGCTCTTCCACCGTCCCGGCCTTCATACTTCGACCGGCCGGGACCGGCGATCACGGCACCACCCCGGCTCAAGCATACCGGATGGGAAGGGGAAGCTTTTGCATTTGCCCGCTCTTCTGTGTATAGTGGCCAGCTGCTATGGCAAAAAAGCGCCCATATTTTTGATTTCGTTGAGAGGTACCCCCATGGCACTGATTTATTGGATGCCTGATTACAACACCGGTATAGAAATAATAGACCAGCAGCACCATCTGCTCGTCGATATCATCAATGAACTGCACCAGGCTCACAGCGAAGGCAGAGACCAGCAGATACTGCTCAAGCTCCTCGGCAAACTCGGCATGTACGCCACCTCCCACTTCGCCAGGGAAGAACATCTCTTCGAAGTCCACGGCTATGCCGATCTCGAAGAACATCTGCAGGAGCATAGTTATTTCGAGGATATGCTCTTTCAGTTCGAAGATGAATACAAGGCGGGAAAACAGGATCTCACCTTCAATGTCCTCATGTTTCTCAGCGACTGGCTGGTAAACCACATCAACGGCAGCGACCAGCAGTACGTCCCTTTCCTCAAGTCCAGGGGCGTGTCCTGAACGCCCGCCCAGGCCTCCTTCTGCGCCAGGACTCTCCGCCGGCCGGGCCGTACCTGGCCCGGATTCCGCCCTTGGCAAAAGGGTGCGGCTCCGTCACAGCCCTTGCCTGAAAAAATTGATGAGCGCCGAAAACCGGCGCAAAGGTTTTTAAAGCAAAACAAGATGATACAAAAAAATCAGGACATACTCCGCCGCTCCAGAATTCTTGGCCAGGGCAGGCGCGGAAACGGTCCGGTAATCTATTGGATGGAGCGCGACCAGCGGCTCCGTGACAACTGGGCGCTGCTTTTTGCCGGGCAGGAAGCCTTGATACGGCAAAAGCCCCTGCATGTGATATATTGCCACGTCGATGATGAACTGGAGGCAGCCTCAGGCCGGCAGGACTTTTCTCTGGCGGGATTATCGGAAATGCGGCAGCAGGCGCAAAACTTGAATATCGGCTTTGAGATATTCTATGGGTCTGCCGACGCTATTCTGCCCCCTCTGCTGGAGGCCAACGACTGTCATCTGCTGGTTACCGATTACTCTCCCCTGCGCCGCAAGCAGCAGTTGTGCGCTAATATCTCCAAAGCGGTCTTTATTCCCTTTTTCGAGGTGGACGCCCATAACATCATCCCTTCCTGGACGCTCTCCGATAAAAAGGAATACGCCGCCTACACCCTGCGTCCCAAGGTCCAGCGTCTGTTGCCTGAATATCTCAGCGATTTTCCCCAACTGACCAGCCACCCGCTTGCTCCGGTCCCCCTTGCCGGCCCTGGTCAGCCCCCCTTTGCAAATGAGCGCCAATCCCGAAAAAAGATCGGCCAGTTCATTGCCGGATCTTCAGAGGCCCACAGGCGAATGCTGCGCTTTACCCATGACGGCCTGCAGCGCTATGAACGGGACCGGAACGACCCCAATTGCGACGCTCAGTCCGATCTCTCTCCTTATCTCCACAGCGGCCAACTGGCGCCGCAGCGGCTGGCGCTGGAAGTCGAGGCCGTCGATGGCTGCCGGGCCGGCAAAGAAGCCTTTCTCGAAGAGCTGGTCGTCCGCCGGGAGCTGGCCGACAATTTCTGTCTCTACGAGCCCTGCTACGACGGCTTCAAGGGCTTCCCCGCCTGGGCGCAGAAGACGCTCAACGAACACCGCCGTGACAAACGCCGCCATCTCTACACCCGCGAGGAACTGGAAAGGGCCGCAACCCATGAAGCTCTGTGGAACTGCTGTCAACAGGATCTTGTACATTCGCACAAGCTCCACGGTTTTCTGCGAATGTACTGGGCCAAGAAAATTCTCGAATGGACCGCCTCACCGGAGGAAGCGCTGGAGTATGCCAATTTTTTCAACGACAAATACTCCCTGGACGGCTGCGACCCCAACGGCTATACCGGAACCGCCTGGTCCATAGGCGGCGTCCATGACCGGGCCTGGCAGGAAAGAGAGGTGTTCGGCAAGATCCGCTACATGAACGAAAAAGGCTGCAGACGAAAATTCAAGGTTGACAGCTACATCGCCGCCCGCTGCGGCGGCAGCAGCGGGGAGTAGAGCGACTGCTCCTGCGGTTTTGCCCAAACCTGCACCATTTGAACTCCCGCAACATGCAGAAGGGTTTTCGATGGGGACAGGCCGCTTTGCGCTCTGGTCTTGGAAGTGCTGGAGGGGCAAAGGAAAAATGGAGCGGGAAACGAGATTCGAACTCGCGACTTCAACCTTGGCAAGGTTGCACTCTACCACTGAGTTATTCCCGCTCTCACAAATGATGGATACCTGGGATGGATGCCTCTTTTACCAAAGGAAGTCGGTGAAGTCAAGACCCAAGCCGGTAAATTTACAAAAATCGACCCTGCCGAGCCTCTTTTTCGCAGGTGTGCCCGCGCATGCTATAACGGCGCAGCCAAGCAGTGCTCGGGCCGTCTTCATGAACTATTCAGGCCGGGCATCTGCGATTGCACTCATCCTGGCGTGAATCCTTTTGGCCTCAGGCGTTGTCGACAGGCCGCCCTTGCAGGTGCAGCAAAAGCGCTTATCCATACCCTCGCCGACCTCCTGCATGGCGGCAATCACCTGCCCCAGCGGGATGACATGGGCATAGCCGGCAAGGGCCATGTTGGCGGCGGCGACGGCGTTGAGCGCTGCCATGATGTTTTTGCCGAGGCAGGGAACCTCAACGCGATCGGCAACCGGATCGCAGATGAGACCCATGGTATTCTGCAGGGCCATGGAGGCGGCGTTCATGGCTATCAGCCCATCCCCGTCCATGAGTTCGACCAGCGCCGCCGCCGTCATGCCCGAAGCCGAACCGCACTCATACTGGCAGCCGCCTTCCTCTGCGGCAAACCCTCCAGCCCTGGCGATAAAGACGCCGATCAGGCCGGCAGCCAGCACCGCCTGCGCCATCTTCTCTTCCCCACTGTCCACTCGTTCGGCCACCGCCGTCAAAGATCCGGCAAGGGTGCCGCAGGAACCGGCCGTCGGCGCGGCGGCGATGGTGCCCATGGCGCTTT
>JBEPWT010000171.1:0-6813 GCA_041642275.1 Desulfopila sp.
CCATTCACGAAGTTGCCGCCGACCTCGATGCCGAGACCGAAAAAATTCTCGAAAAATACACGGCCATTATCTACGATTAAGCAGAGTAATATAGACGTGTGTTCCTCCATTTACGGCAGTGGCCACTGTTTGCTGACGCCTTTGCAGAATGCACATCGACACCGCCCTCTTTTTCCACCAGAGCTTCAAGCGCTCTGCTGCTGCCGGTACCACGCCGCAGATCCTTTCAGCTCGGCTGACATAAAAAACCCCTGGTCGGCGCCGAAAGCCTGCGGTACTGCCAGGTCGTCTTTCGAGAACGCCTGGCACAATTTTTTGGCTGTCCCAGTATGGTCTTGAAATACATTATAAAAAAATTTTGCTATTTGTTTTTTTGATGATATACAGAAAGGAGTCATAGGCGATAGATACTGCCAATCAGGGGATTGCAACACACGTCGGCCTGACAATTCTTCGCCTTTACAGCAAGAATGGAGAGGGTGCAAGATCGAAGAAAGCATCTGTGCCGACCGGCGGGGGTGTTCTTCGCTTTTTGGATATGAAATCGCCTGGAGAGAATACCAAGAGTTCCAGTACAGGATATCATGGAAATAGCCAAATCATTCGTCACACGTGAAAACACAGCCACCATCACCTGTCCGAAATGCAATAAATCCAGAAACATAGAAGCAAGCAAATACCGTAACCGAAAACATACGATCAAGGTCCGCTGCAGCTGCCGCTACCAGTTTGCCGTTCTGCTCGATTACCGAAAAAGCTACCGCAAGGAAACCAACCTGGAAGGAACCTATATCATGGTCCCTCCGGCAGTCGGAAAAGGCCGGCTCAATGTGCTGAATATTTCCAGGAATGGTATCGGCTTTACCGTCGGTTTTTCAGTGAGCGGCTCCCACCCGCTGGTGCCCGGTCAAAAAGTCAGAGTCACCTTTCAGCTCGACAATAAAAAACAAACGGATATCGAAAAGGTTGTCACCATCAAAAATGTCCAGGGCCACTACATTGGCGGCGAATTTGACGACACCAAGGCCTTTGAGAAGGATCTGGGCTTTTACCTGCGCTTCTAGGAGCCTCCTAGCCGTTTTTTGCCAGTGACTTGCCCATCAGCCGCTGCGCCTCCTGGAGAAACGGCTGCAGGGTCTCTTTATCCAGGGCACTGACAACGACACCTTCCTGGCGCAGTTCGCCATAGACCGCATCCCCGTTCTCCAGCCTGTCGCTTTTGTTGAAGAGCTTCAAGGTGGGTATATCCGCCAGGCCGAGTTCCTGCAGAAGCCTCTCGACCACCAGGATATGCTCCCTGAAGGCGGGATTGGAAACATCGATGACATGGACCAGCAGATCGGCCTCCTGCAATTCTTCCAGGGTCGCCTTAAATGCCTGCAGCAGTTCCTCGGGAAGGTGGCGGATGAAGCCGACGGTGTCGGTGATGATGACTTCGACATCTTCGGGAAAGCGCAGCCTCCTGCTGGTCGGGTCAAGGGTGGCGAACAGCTTGTCCTCGGCCATGATATCGCTGTCGGTGAGGGTATTGAGCAGAGTCGATTTGCCGGCATTGGTATAGCCGACCAGGGACAGCACGGGAAGATCGTTTTTCCGCCGCTTCGATCTCCGCCGGTAGCGCTGCCTGCCGACGTTTTTCAATTCCCGGGCCAATCGCGCCAGCCGGTCATTGATTCTCCTTCGATCGATCTCCAGCTTGGTCTCGCCCGGCCCTCGGGCGCCAATACCGCCGGTGAGGCGGGAAAGGGCATCGTCCCGCGACGAAAGCCTCGGCAGCATGTACTTCAACTGGGCCATCTCAATCTGCAGCTTGCCTTCCCGACTCATGGCCCTGTTGGCGAAGATATCGAGTATCAGCTGGGTCCTGTCGATGACCCGGAGATCGGTGAAGTCGGTAATGGAGCGAATCTGCGAAGGGTTGAGTTCCTGGTTGAAAATAAGAAGATTGGCATCGAGCTGCAAGGCCCGTATCATGATCTCGGCGAGCTTCCCCTTGCCGAGGATGAAGCGTGGATTGATCTTTTTGCGCCGCTGGACGATGGTCTCGAGCACCTCGATGTCGTCGGAGCGGGCCAGTTCCATCAACTCCGCCATCGATTCTTCGGCCACACTTTTGATCTCGGTGCTGACACTGATTAAAATGGCGCGATCGGCTCCGCCATGTATCTTCTGAGCATCGCTCGATCGTGCAAACTCAGCCTCCAGCGATGTTATCAACTCCTCGAAAGACTCTTTCTGATTGGTGGGGTGAACCGGGTCGAGAAAGCTCCAGCTGCTGCCGTCCTGTTCTCCGGGCAACAGATGCACGCCGTGCAGCTTTCCCGGCAGGCCGTCGTCGATCACCTGCAGAACAGCCAGCAAATCGAGTCGGAGGAAAAGAAGATCCATCAAATCCTCATCGCTGATCTTCTCGCCGGCCAGGTGGGTATGGATCAGCCGCAGTCCGCGCAGCCTGCCGCCGGAGGTACGGATATGGGCGATGGAGGGGATAAGGATGGACGAATGCGTACCGACGATCAGTGTCTCGATTTTCCCGGAACGGTGAACGAGAAGTCCTATCTGGCGATTGAGTTCATGGGAAAGCTGGCAGAGGCTGCGGCTTATTTCCGGGCTGATGATCTCAGCCCGGGGCACCCGTTTGCCTGCCAGCCGCGTCAGCTGTTTGATCTGGCTCTTTTTCAGTCCTTCGGTGTTGCCTGTAACTATGCTTATGATATTCCTCCCGGTTTTACTTCAACCCTGGAATTTTTGAACATTGGGGAACCTTCTGCCGTGGCCGAAGGCCTTGCTGGTCACTTTCAATCCCAGCGGTGCCTGTTTTCTCTTGTATTCGTTGAGCCTTACCCGGCGCAGCACGTCTCTTACCAGCGCCTCGGCGTAGCCTTTTTCGATGATCTGCAAAGCCCCCAGCCCTTCTTCGAGATGCAGGGCGAGAATCCTGTCGAGCACCGCGTAGGGGGGCAGATCGTCCTCATCGCGCTGGTCCGGTTTGAGTTCGGCGCTGGGCGGCTTGGTGATAATGCGCTCGGGTATGATGCTTTGCTCCCTGTTGACGAAAGATGCCAGCTCATAGACCAGTTGCTTGGGCACATCGGAAATAACGGCCAGCCCGCCGCTCATGTCGCCGTACAGAGTACAGTAGCCCACCGCCATCTCGCTTTTATTGCCCGTCGCCAGCAGCAGGGAGCCGAACTTGTTGGAAAAGGCCATGAGCAGATTGCCGCGAATCCGCGCCTGGATGTTCTGTTCCGTGACATCCTCGGGCAATGAGCCAAAATAGGGTGAGAGAACTTCATTATAGATTTTGTAAAGCCTGGTGATGGGAATGACATCATAGCGGCAGCCAAGGGCCTCTGCCAGTTTGCGGGCGTCTTCTTCGGATTCTGGCGAGCTGTATTGAGAAGGCAGGGCCACGGCCTGAACATTGTCGGCGCCGAGCGCATCGACGGCGATGGCAGCGGTAAGGGCCGAATCAATACCGCCAGAGAGGCCGAGCACGGCACTGCGAAAACCGCTTTTGTGCAGATAATCACGGGTGCCCATCACCAGGGCCTTGTAGACCGAAGCAATTTCATCGTCTAGGACAGCACCGGTAAACGATCCTCGCCAGTCGGCGCTGTCGACGACTATCATATCCTCATCAAAGCCGGCGCCTTTGGCACAGAGTTCTCCCGTCTGATCCATCACCAGACTGCGGCCATCGAACAACAGCGAGTCCTGGCCGCCGACCTGGTTGACATACAGCAGCGGCAGCTGATGACGCCGGCATAAATCCTGAAACATAACCAGCTTCTGCGCCTCCTTGTTTCTCTGGAAGGGCGAAGCCGATATATTGATTATGGCCCCCAGGCCGTCACCCGTGCCTTCAAGGCTCTGCACCAGCAGGGCCACAGGATCCCGGTCGTGGTCGGCCATTTCCCTGTGCCATATATCCTCGCAGACGGTGACACCGAAATTCACGCCTCCCACCCGGTAGAGCTGCGGAATTCCTCCTGGATCGAAGTAGCGAGTCTCATCGAAGACATCATAGGTGGGTAAAAGCTGCTTTCGCGCGCGAAAGACAATTTCTCCGTTTCGGGCGCCAACGGCGGAATTGTAGAGTTTTTTTCCCCGCGACGCATTTCTCTCCTCGAAACAGCCGAAGAGCACGTCGATAGGCGGAAGCTTTTCAACGAGTTCGACAACGGCCTGCCACTGCCGGCCGACGAAGGAGGAGCGCTCAAGCAGGTCCTGAGGCGGGTATCCGGAAACGGCCATTTCCGGAAAAAGAGCCAGAGCGCATCCTGCCTCATGGGCCTTTCGGGCGTAATCGAGAATCCTGGCGCAGTTGTGTCGAAAATCGCCTATGATCGGATTTATCTGAACGAGTGCTATCTTCACTTCATTACCGTTGGGATGCGGCTGCATACAAAGCGACGGCGCTGTCTTCTCCGCCCCCTGCAGTGCTGCCTGCCAGGTCTGCATCTTTGTTTCGTGCCGGGGTATCTTTCATCATTATCCCATCATTTCCGAGAATTCAATCAGTTTTCTGATTACCCCTGAAACTCAGCTTATCCCAATTCCGAAGAGACAGGGTGCTCTTTTCACCAGTCTGCAGCCAGGACGGCTGCAGTGGGACCCCAGGGGACGGGTTTACGGCGTCCCGGGAAAAGAGCTCCCTGTCTCAAAAAGAGTTGCTGAACATTAGGGGTAATCAGGATCAGTTTTCACCTACCGCAAACATCTGCCGCCGGAGGTGCGATCAGTGCCTTTACCAATCACCAGAAGGCCGCCGGCTCGATCTTCCAGCCAGCAAGGCTTTGGCAACGGTATGGCTGGTATACCGGCTTATCCTGAAATCATTTCTCTTTTCTCCTCTGATATGTATTGACCGCCCGGTTGTGCTCGCCCAGGGTTTTCGAAAAATGATGGGTACCATCGTTTCTGGAAACGAAATAGAGATACCCTTCGGCGGCTGGTTGAAGCACCGCCGCCATGGCCTCTTTTCCCGGATTGCAGATGGGCCCCGCCGGCAGGCCCTTGATAACGTAGGTATTGTACGGGGTTGGTCGCCTGAGATCCTTCCTGGTGATATCGCCGGTAAAGCCTACAATACCGTAGATGACGGTGGGATCGGACTGCAGCCGCATGCCCTTGTCCAGCCTGTTCCGGAAAACCGAGGCAATGCGCGGGCGCTCGGCGGGATCGGCCGTTTCCTTTTCAACGATTGATGCGAGAATGACGGTTTCATGACGATCGGCGCCGCCGGTGTCCAGGCTTTGCCAGACCTCGAAGAACCGGCCAACCATCATGGAAATGATTTTCCTGGCGTCGACGGCGGGAATCCTCGTCAGGTAATAGGTGTCGGGATAGAGATATCCCTCGAGAGTGTCAACGTCGCCCAGCCCAAGGGCCCTCAAAAAATCGGCGTCGCCGGCCACGTCCAGAAACTCCTGCTGACGACACCAGCCGCCGGCGGCGAAGACGGCGGCGATCTCCTCGACCTGCAGACCCTCGGCTATGGTCACCGGGTGCTGCAGCACTTTCGCCCTGTCCAGCTGTTCGAGTACCTCCAGCGGTTTTACACCTCGCTGAAGGACAAATTCTCCGGCCCGGATCCTGTCGGCCTTGCCGTGGAGCAAAGCCAGCAGCTGGAAGCGAATGTCCTCCTCGATCACGCCTTTGTCCGCCAGAATCGAGGCTATGGCGGTAAACGACGCCCCCCGGGGAATGAGGACCACCGCTTCTCCGGGACCTTCGGGGCCGGGCCGGTTGGCGTAGTCGGCCAGCCAGAAAAAGACGGCGAAGATCAGAGCGCAGCCGACAAGTGCCGTACCGGCAATGATCCTTGCACCTCGGCCCGTCGCCGGCGCCGTTCCGGAATTCTGCCTCTGGGCCACGATGAATTTATGCGGATTTCTTTTTCGACGGTTTTTTCGCCGTCTTGCTGGCGGACTTGGGAAATACCAGGGCGACGATATCATCCATGTTCTTCACTGGAAAAAACTGCATTTTTTTGCGGATCTCCTCGGGAATATCGGCCAGGTCCTTTTTGTTCTGCTCCGGGATGATGACCTTTCTGATATCGGCGCGCAGGGCCGCCAGCGCCTTTTCCTTGAGACCGCCGATAGGCAGGACCCTGCCGCGCAGGGTGATCTCACCGGTCATGGCCAGTTTCTTCATGACCCTGGTATCGATTATGGCCGAGTACAGGGCTGTGGCCATGGTAATACCGGCGGAGGGGCCGTCCTTGGGGATGGCGCCCGCCGGCACATGGACATGGATGTCGATCTCGTCGAAATAGCTCGGCTCCACCTTGAGATCCTTGCTGCGGCTGCGGCAGTAGGTCAACGCGGCCTGAGCCGATTCCTTCATGACTTCTCCGAGCTGGCCGGTGAGGATAAGCTTGCCCTTGCCGGGCATCAGGTTGGCTTCTATCTGCAGGATCTCCCCGCCGACCTCTGTCCAGGCAAGTCCCGTGGCCAGACCGGGCTGGTCGAGCGCCTCCTGCTCGGACTCCGGTATGTTTTTGGGCGGACCGAGATATCTGTCGATGGTGTTTATCGACACCCGGTAGGGGCCGCGGCCCCCTTCGGCTATCTTCCGGGCGATTTTGCGGCATACCTTGCCGATTTCCCGCTCGAGGTTGCGCAGCCCGGCTTCGTAGGTGTAGTGGGTGATCATATGCTTGAGGGTATCATCCTCCAGGCGGATATGGCTGGTTTTGATGCCGTTTTCCGCTATCTGCCGGGGAAGCAGATAGCGGTTGGCTATGACTACCTTCTCTTCGAGGGTATACCCCGACAGGCGAATGACCTCCATGCGGTCGAGCAG
>JBEPWT010000172.1:0-6538 GCA_041642275.1 Desulfopila sp.
TCGCCATGGCCACGGGCATGGAGGCCAAATCAGCGCCATTGACTCCGGAGTTGATGAGAATACGCACCATGGGGATGGTGAAGACCAGGACAAAACCGGCGCCGATCAGTGTTTTGCCGGCGTCGCCCGCAGCCGATGTGAGTTGAGAGACCTTCATCCTGTGCAGGAAAAAGGTGACCAGACAGACGAACAGCAGAATGCCGCCGGGCAGATAGAGCGGTTCCAGGCTGGCGCTGACGCCCGGTTCCCCGAGAATATTTTCCAGGCCGAAGGAAAGACTGAGAAGCAGGGCCTTGAAATCGCCAAAAACGCGGCTGGCGACCAGAATGACGGCAACCAGCAGATACGGTGTCCAGGCCATGCCGAGGGAGATTTTTCGTTCATCGGCGCTGGGCGGTTTTGGCGTGATGGTGCCGAACCAGATTTTCGGCCACTCTTCCTGGGGAGCGAAATCCCAGGTGGTTTTCGGCAGCAGAAAGCCTTTTCTGGCGGCCGGGACGACAATGGCCATGCCGACCAGCGCCCCAACGATGGAAGGAAATTCGGGGCCAAGGAAAATGCCGGTAAGGGCGTAGGGTATGGCAAAGGACAAACCGGTAAAAAGAGCGAAAGGCGTCATCGCCAGCCCCTCTTTCCAGCTTTTGTTTTTGCCGAAGAAGCGGGTGAGCATCATCACCATCAGCAGCGGCATCAGCGTTCCGACGATGGCATGCCCAACGGCTACCTCCGAAGTGATGAGCTGCAAAAAGGCTTCCCAGCTTGAACCGATCGCCAGAAGTTCTTTGCCAAGCACCACATTATCGAGTCCGGCGTGCACGCCGATAATGATGGGGGTGCCGACGGCGCCGAAGGATACCGGAGTCGACTGAATCATCATGCCGACCATCACCGCCCCGAGGGCGGGAAATCCTATGGCCACCAGCAGGGGCGCGGCTATGGCTGCCGGCGTGCCGAATCCCGAGGCGCCTTCGATAAAACAGCCGAAAAGCCAGGCGAGGATGAGGACCTGGACGCGCCGGTCCGGACTGATACCGGTGAAGCCGGCCCGGATTGTCGATATCGCCCCGGAATTCTGTAAGGTGTTGAGCAGCATGATGGCGCCGAAAATAATCCAGAGAACGGCGGCGGTGATCACCATGCCCTGGATAGTTGAAGCAAGGACACGATTGATGCTCATTTCCCAGAAGAAAAGAGCAATGCCCGCCGCAGCGAGATATACCACCGGCATGGCCCGCCGAGCCGGCCAGTGAAGGCCGACGAGAAGCACGGCAGCCAGGATAATTGGTGTTGCCGCCAGTAAGGCCTGTATCGATGTTGACATAAATCATCCTCCTGTTAATTTTTTTTCTTTTTGAGTAGTTGAGGTAATGCCTGGCAGCCCTCATCGACATAACATAGTACATTTTCTCAAGGAAGCCAGCCGGCAGAAATCATCACGGCGTTCTTTGCCGGCTTCCCAGCGCATCTAGTTGTTTTTCCGAAAAGGTGGAGGAGGAGATTGTTTCATCTTTGAACAAGAGGATCCGTCCTCTGGGAAAACATCTGCAGTTTTGTGGCGGCGGTAGAGGGCTCGGTCCATCCAATCAGTTGAAATAGATAATATTTATCGCCGAGGCGACAGCCCACATTGCCACTGCGTAGTGATAATTGCTCTGCAGAATCATCCGTGGAGACGCCTGGAATCGACTGATCATGGTCAGTCCGACGCCGGAGAGTGGGCTGGAGGCCGTCGATACCGCCCAACTGGTGAGAAACAGAAAACCAAGCTGGGAATGATCCGGCTGCAGTGGCAGCAGCAGGGGACTGACGATGGCGATGGAGACAACCGGATGCATGCCCACCATGCCGACCGCGATCATCAGCGCTGAGACAAGGGCGAAAAGCAAGGGAGTGAAGCTCGCAGCAGTGAGGGCGAATACGGCCGGATATGCCTGCAATATCGATTTTATGCCGCTGGAAAAGACACCCGCGGCGAGAAAAAGAGCGAACTGGCTGCTCACCGGCGACAGTCTGTTCCGGATAAAATCATGCAGGATCCTCCGCCGCGGCCGGCCTCTCATAAACACCAGCCCGCCGCCGGGGGCCAGCAGGCAGATGAGCGTCAATATGCTCAAATCCGGGAAGAAATGATGCACGGCGATGACAACTCCGGCAAGCAGCAGGGGCACCGTCAGGCTCTCTCTTTGCAGGGGATAGCCCGAAAACACCACTTTCCTGAACCAGCAGACCTCGACGACGGAAAAGGTGATGGCAATCACACTCATGATGATTCCGGGAATCAGCGTCTCCGCCCAGCGCATATCGGGAGCATAGGTGAGGGCGACACCGGTAGCCACAAAGAACGGCGACCACCAGGCAGCGGCGCAAAATGATCTGGCCAGGATAATGATCTGCTCCCGGCTGAGTTTTCCCCCTTTCTGCAGACGATCGCCAAAAACAAAGACGACGGAGAGGTTGATGGCGGCGCCGAGCAGATGGGCGCCGATCGCCGTCGACACAACCGCCCGGCGGCCCCGGGGTAAGGAGGGATCTTCGATTTCGGGGTTGGTCAAGGTGAGAAAAGAGACGGCCACGAACATGGCCAGCAGCGGCAGATTGATTGCCAGAACCTGCCGCCAGCCCAGAAAAACTCCCTGATAGGCGGCAAAGGCTATGGCCAGAAAACCAACTATCAAAAGAAACAGGGTCTGCTTGCGGGAGGCTCTGCCAAGAGAGCCCCACATGAAAAGTGGCACCGACCAGGCCAGAAACGTTGCCAGGTCCCGGAAAAGAGGGGCGAGAGCGCCTGCAAGATAGAAAACCAGGGTCCCCAGAATAATCCAGCCGTTATATTTTTTCATAGTGGCGTAGGCGTTCTGCCGGCCGTTTCCGACGAAATCTGCCCTGCACGGACATTTCCCTGCAGGAAAAGCAAATTGTTCCCTCCCCTTGTATCACATTTTGTCAAAAGTGGAAGCGTTTCGACTAGGGACTCCGCTCGAATCAGGCGCCAGGCGGCAACGATGATGGCGTTTTCGCGGGGCCGACGAATTGTTTCCGCATCTCTGCATAGTGGTTGCCAGGAAGAGGTGCATTTGCTAGGATTCCTGGCAGGAGCTTTCACTGCTGCTGAAGAATCTAACCGAATATTTCCCAAGTCGATATGACCCGCAGGGTGAAAGTGGAGGTAATCGCCTTTTCTTCTCTTTCTGATTACCCCTGAGACTCAGCTTGTCTACTTCCGGAGAGACAGGGGGCTCTTTTCACGGCTGCAGTGGGGCCTCAGGGACGGGTTTGCTGCGTTCCGGGAAAAGAGGACCCCGTCTTCGAAGGAGCTGCTGAGCAGGAGGGGGAAGTGGGTATAACAATAACCGAAACCGGAACCTCATATGGATCTGCCAATTGAAAGGATACACGAGAAAATTTATCTGCTTCGCGGCCGCAAAATCCTGCTTGATCGTGATCTTGCCGTCCTGTACGGTGTAGAGACCCGCACTCTCAAACAGGCCGTCCGCCGCAACATCGACCGCTTTCCGGATGATTTTATGTTCGTCCTTTCAAAAGAGGAATTCAGACAATGGAAATCACAATCTGTGATCTCCAAGGGCGACAGAATGGGGCTGCGGCATCCCCCCATGGCCTTTACCGAACAGGGAGTCGCCATGCTCTCCGGCGTCTTGAAAAGCGAACGGGCGATCAAGGTCAATATCGCCATCATGCGCGCCTTCGTCCAGATGCGCGCGATGCTCTCTTCCCATAAACAGTTGCGCAACAAACTGGAAGAGCTGGAGGCAAAATATGACGAGCAATTCAGCCTGGTATTCGAGGCCATCCGCCAACTGTTGGAGGAAAACGATAAACCGAAACGGAGGATAGGGTTCTGATGAAGGATGTATCACCATCTGTCCGTTTCCATTTCCGTCCCGCTTTCTATTGTCCCATTGCTTTTATTGCAAAGCATCGAGAGGACTGGTTACAGGATTGCGCATGTCCTTGACGACATGGGTGTAGATCATGGTTGTCTCCACTCTGGAATGTCCGAGATATTCCTGAATCTGCCTGATATCGACTCCTGCCAGCAACAGATGGGTGGCAAAGGAATGGCGTAGAGTATGAACGCTTGCATGCTTGGCAATCCCGCTCTTTCTCAATCCCTCTTTAAAGGCACGTTGTGCTGTCCTGGGCAATATATGATGCCGCCTGACAACCCCGCTGCGCGGGTCGGTATTCCGCCTATCCGCCGGAAAGACCCATTGCCATGCAAGTTCCTTCGCCGCATTAGGATACTTCCTGGCCAGCGCATCCGGCAGCCATGCCGAACCAAAACCTTTCCCCACATCCTCTCTATGCAAGTTCACAACTTTTTTGAGTTGCAACTGCAGAGCAGGGACAACACCGTTAGGCAGAACTGTCGATCGGTCCTTATCGCCTTTGCCGCTGCGGATAAAAAGCAGTCCTTGGTCAAAATCCACATCTTTGACACGTAAGCGCAAGCCTTCTTGCAGACGCAGGCCACCGCCATAAATAACGGAGAATAAAAGCTCCATGGTACCCTGAAACATTCCCAGCAGATGTTTTATCTCCGATTTGGAGAATACAACTGGTAGTTTTTTACCGGTTTTGGCGCGGACCGCCTGTCGCATATCGCCAAGCTCACGGTGCATCACCAGTCGAAAGAACATTAGCAAGGCATTAAATGCGAGATTTTGTGTCGAGGCGGAGACATTTTTGCCAATGGCCAGATGAGCAAGATAATTTCTAACCGCATTCTCGGTTTTGCTCAGAGTAGCCCGACCCTTCGCCGTATGTTCATCGGATGAACGGTACAAGAAGTCCTTTACCCAGAAAAGATATGTTTTTTCCGTGCTAAGTGAGTAGTTTTTCAATCGCAACGATTCCCGGAAGGCCCGCAGGGCGGCCTCAATTTCAAATTCCCCGGTGGCTCCAACGGATACCAGCGGACGTTGTCCAGATGAAAAATCACCTTCACGGCGAAAGTTCGTGAAGTAGAGACGAACCGCCTGATCAGCCTGACGTATCTGCCATTTCGCTGCTCTTCCGTCTTGTTCGAGAAATTCGAGAAAGAGCGGCAACTGCATGTGCCATGGATGACCTTGCCAAAGATCTCTTTTATTGTAGAAGGAGCGCACCCAATGGACGAAGTATTTTTCGTTGCCCGGCTTGACAATTCTGCTTTTCATTAAAAACTCCGCAAAACCGGCATCATCAAACTCATTGACATCATACATTTTTTCCATCCCCGCAAAGATTATGTGCAGTTAATGCGACTGTCGTTTAACTCGATGAACTGCAGTTATTGCGACAAAAAAACCATTTATCCTAGCAATATTAAATCCATTTTCGAGATAGGTATTATCTGGAACTGCAACTTATGCGACAGGCGCTGAAGTTGGTTGTTTCCGTATAATTGGTTATTGCGATTTCCTAACAAATTTATTGCAGGAATTATCACATTCCGCTAGCATAGCAAAATAATCTGACATTTTTCCCACGTAGGGAGCGAGGAGACAAAAAAGTACATTTTTTGAGGATGAACGGGAAAAGACAGGCGGAGAATTTTGAACATATACTCCGTAAAAAACGACTGTCGTATATTATACGTTCGCCCCCAAGAAAAGAAATTGTTGACGTTTTACGTCACGCGTACTAGTTTGTATATATGATTAAGTCATTTAAATGCAAAGAGACAGAGAAGCTTTTCAACGATATCGATGTAAAAAAGTTCAGAGGGATTTCACGAAAAGCAAGAATCAAATTAGAAATGCTTAATGCAACTGTCTCGTTAAATGGCTTGAAAGTACCACCAGGAAATCGTCTAGAAACATTAAAGGGCGACAGAAAAGGACAATACAGTATCCGAATTGACTCTCAATGGCGTGTTTGTTTCAAATGGAAGGCTGGAAACACATATGAAGTTGAGATTGTAGATTATCATTGAGGTGACAATATGCCTAAAAAATTATCTCCAATAACACCAGGTGACATACTTTTAGAAGAATTTCTCGAACCAATGCGTATATCTCAAGCAAAATTAGCACGAGATATCAATGTGCCACCGAATAGAATTAATCAAATAATTAATGGTAAACGTGAAATCTCAACGGACACAGCACTACGCCTTGGTAAGTACTTCAACATTGAACCTGAGTTTTGGCTAAATCTTCAAATGCGGTTCAACATGAAAGTTGTAAGAGAAAAGACGGGAAAGAAAATTGAACGAGAAGTAAAGCAATATACTCCATTAGCCACAATGTAAGGGTTCGGTTTTATAATCAATATAAAAAATAATTTGGCGAACCAAACGTTTCACTCGGACAACCTTAAGCTTGCAGTCATGCAACACGAATCGGCAAAAGATAATTCATACAACATTCAGCTTTAGTGGCCTAACATCGGTTGTCGGTGAACTCAACGTTCGCCCCCAAGAAAAGAAATTGTTGACGTTTTACGTCACGCGTACTAGTTTGTATATATGATTAAGTCATTTAAATGCAAAGAGACAGAGAAGCTTTTCAACGATATCGATGTAAAAAAGTTC
>JBEPWT010000173.1:0-6525 GCA_041642275.1 Desulfopila sp.
GTCTTTGACATTGTTGGCCAGCAGCCTGTACATCTGCTCGCTTTTTCTCAGCTCATTCTGGATGCGGATGTCCCGGGTCACGTCTCTGGCCGCGCCCACCGTACCGATGAGACAGCCGTCGTTGTCGAACAGCGGCGCCTTGTGGACATCGAGCGCGAGGTAGTCGCCCCGTACCAGGCCGTCTTCGAGAAACTTTCCCGGCATTCTGGTGATCTTGACGATCTCGTCGGAGCCGGCACAGATTTCGCCGAAGGTGTGCTGGTAGCCTTGGCCGCGCTCGCGTTCGGCGAAGAAGAGGTCATCCTTGCCCAGCGGGCTTTCACCGGGCCGGCATTTAAGCAGTTTCCGGCAAAGAGCCTTGTTGCCGAAAAGATACCTGTCGTCGAGATCCTTGGCCCAGATGAGATCGGGCACCGTATCCGACATCAGCCTCATGAGATTGTAGAGTTCCCGATAGCGCTTCTTGGTTTTCTGCAAAGCCATCTCCGCCCGCTTCTGGGCGGTAATATCGCTCAGCACGGTATAGCTCACCTGCTGGTCGTTGTGGGTGGTCAGGGTCGCCGACAGCAGCACGTAGCGTTTCTCGCCCTTGCTGGTGACCAGGGTGGCCTCATGGTCGCTGATGCGGCCCGTGCGGCGAAGAAGATCGAGAAAGTGAGTGCGCTGACGGCCGTCGGCCCAGAACTGGGCGGCCTTCATGCCGGTGGCCTCTTCGCGGGAGACCTTAAAAAAAGATGAGGCGACATCGTTTATGTAGAGAACGGTGCTGTCTTCAAGCGAGGTGACGATGACTGGAATAAGGCTCTGGACTTTTTCCAGCTCTTTTTGAAAAAACTGAAAGTCGCCGCGGCAGTCCGCCTGGGTGTTGTGGTGTTCAGAGCACATTGATAATATCAGCCCGGTTGGAGGGAATTGCTTGCGCCATCTGGTATAGTACAACAGGAAAGTATCCCGATTCAACTGATTTCCCCATAAGCGCGGCGATTATCATTTGACCCCGCGGCAGCTGACTCCGTGGCCCGAAGGGAGATGGACAGAAGCATCTGCCTGGGGTAAAAATTACTGGACGGCGCCGGAAATGGTGCTGTCTGCAATTGCCGCGGCTGGGTGTTCTGAATAACAGGATAATTTGATCCTGCAGCAGATCAATCCGATGTTTTTACCGATGGGGTGGGGCATGGAAAACTATCAGGGTATAAAATTTTATACACGACGGCAGGCCGACGATTTCGCCTACGACGACCGCCTCGGCCAGCTCAACTCCTGGGCCTATATTTTCGGGGAACTGGGCCTTGCCCCCGTTCACTCGCGGGGGGCCTACGGCAATCACTCCTACCGGGAGCGGGAGGATGCCTTTGTCATCACCTGCACAGGCATGATTCCCGACAGAATTCTGCACAGCAGCAACTACTGCCGGGTGCGCTACCAGCCGGCCGAAGACCTGTTTGACATCCGCGGCAGCCGGGAACCGTCATCGGAATCCTTTCTCCATCTCTTCATCTACCAGCGCTTTGCCGAGGTCAACTGCGTCATGCACGGACATTCCAGACTGCTCAACAGCCATGCGGCATCAATGGGGCTGGCCGTCACCGCCGGGGAATGGCCCTACGGAACCAGGGAGCTCGGCCAGGAGGCGGTGGATCTGCTGGCCCGGGGCCACGAATTCATCATATTGAAAAATCATGGTTTCGTCGCCACCGGCGGCAGCATACGCCAGACCGCCCGCCGGGTCCTTCACCATTACGGGCAGCTGGTCGAGAGGCTGGCGGATATGCCTTGACGTCTCGATCCCGCCTCTCCCCCCTGGTCATATTCCGCGATTCCGGAAAAAACCTGCTGCCGGTCGCCGGCCGGACGGCGGAGAAAAAAGCCTCTCTTATTCTCAAGGCTTCCGTAACCATGGCAGTTTTTCAAATACACCCGCCGCTCTGCTCTTCATGGCGTATAAATTGCAAATCTATTTAGGGGAGCAGGCTTCAGGGGAAGGAGACATTTTCCTGAATGAGGTAAATGGAGGGTAAAATGGGCAAGAGGGTTTATGAGAGAGTGGAGATCGAGGGGTTCAGCGCTGATATTTCCGACGGCAAGGGATTTTTTCCAGGCGCCATTTATGACATATCCAGATTCGGTCTGCGGATGACGGATCTGCCCAAGCGCATGGATGAGACGAAAAAGAGAATGACCGTCGTCATCTCCGGCCACGGCAAAAATTTCAAAATGATCGTCAGGCCTCGCTGGGTCGAGAGCTCCGGCCTGCGCAAGGTGGTCGGTTTTGAAATCGTCAATACGCCCTACGAATGGACCGACTTTGTCATGAAGCTCGAACCGCAGAAGGAGCGCGATATCTGGGAGGTTATAAATCTCTGATTAACAGCCTGACCGCCCCTTCGGGCAGCGGAAAATATCCGCGGAGGAAAAGGCTCACTCTGCAGACGGTGCACCGGCCTGACTGGTCCCCGGGCAATTTCCAGCATGCAAAGACGCCGTGCCGCTCTTGTTCTCATTTCCCTGAAATAGCACGATTTCCTGTATAGATCATCTTTTTTCACTCTTGTGTTGCATGTCGATAGCGGGTAGATATGAAAGCCATATGTCTCCGGGCAGATAACCCGCAGCCGGCAGCCCGCGGCAGGAGCAGGAGACGACGGGTTCGACTCTGAGGATAAACCGGGGTGCCGGCCGTTTACAGGTAAGGGGTGAATAATGAAAGATGATATCGGCCAGCCGCCGGCCGTTTATAGATAAGGAGTGAATAATGAAAGACGATATCGGCCAGCGACTGGTAGGAGCCCTGAAAACCCCCCAGGATTCGGACAGTGTGGAAAGCTTTGCCAAGGCCATGGAAATAACCAAAGCCTATGCGAGTTCGGGGTCGGCTACCCACTTCAGCGCCGTGGCCAGGCTTTTCTACGATCTTTTCGAGATGTTTGAAACCGGCAGGGACCCCAGACAGAAATAGTGACGAGCTAAAGATTGGCCTCGGGGGGATTGCGCCGCAGATACTTGGCCCAGCAGCTGAGATCCATGGAGCAGTCCTCGGTGATCTTTTTGAGATAGTCGAGGTTCCGCTGGATGTTTTCGAGATAGAGATTGCGGTTGATACTCCACCGCTTGCGAAAATGAGTCTGCATGACCGGGGCTATGTTGCCCAGCGTCTCGTTGAGCCGCCGCCTGATGACCTGATCGTGAAAATCCAGGGTGGAACGCATTAAATCGATGGCCGAGGTGTGTTTGTCGATGCCGCTGTTGCGGTGTTCCTGAAAGAGCAGGGGCAGGCTCTCGAGATAGTAGCGGTCCGCCATCTGCGCCAGAAGATCGGCGGTGCCGACGGCCTGGCCGCAGAGATGAAGCTGTTCGTCTTCCACTTCGCCCTCGCCTGTCTCCCAGTCGAGCATCGTGTATTGTATGATGGTCTCGCAGTTGCGGCAATAGGGGATGGGGAAGTTATTGGCGCGCAGGTAGCGGTCGAGGATGGCTATGGAGCGTTTTTCATGGTGTTGGGCATAGCTGGCGCCGTTTTGCGCTTCCTGCTGATTCTGCGGCAGCATGCCGGAGTCGTGAAAGTAGGCGCTGAGCAGCCCCTGGAGAATCATACCGGAGGGCAGCAGCCGGTTTTCGTGATAGAGGCCGTGAAACAGACGGATGGTGGCCAAAACCACATTGTGGGTGTGCCTGAGGTTGTGGTATCTGGTGACGCTGGCTTCGAATTTCGGATGCTGACCGGAAAAAATAGCGCTGACGTCCCCATGCACTTTGCGCAGCAGAGAGCAGTCCGATTGCGGACAGATCTGGGAGGCGAGAAGGATAATTTCATCAAGCGGATCGGCGCTTGCGCCTGACTCAAATATCCTGTGAAGCTGAAAATTGGTGCGGCAAGTCTCTTTCATACCTGAATACTGTCTATCGTAACAGCTCCGAGTGGTATTCCCTTACACTGAATTCAAGGCCGACAGGCAAGAGAGAACCGCCGCAGCGCAATTTCAGCACAATTTACTCTATACTTTTGCCGACGACAATGCAAGTTAGACGATAAGTGGCAGGAACTTCATACCATTTGCGATGGATATTTGTCTGTTTTTTGCCGTGGGGCTGGACTTTCTTCTTTTTAAAATGTATTCTAAGCCACCAGAGTGGATAATATTTCGGGGGAGGATGCCTCGCCAACATCAACACCAGTCGCGTACACTTGTGAAACCTCAATGACAAAAGATAAAGCAGACGTTGTAATACTCATTGTCGATGACGACGACCTTGTTCTCAAGACCCTCAATGTTCTGATAACCTCGCTGGGATACAGTTGTCTGCTTGCCAGCGATGGGCTGGAAGCAGTTGAAATTCTACGGGAAAAACAATGCGACCTGGTGCTGTCCGATGTCCTCATGCCCAATATGGACGGTCTTGAGCTGCTGGCCTACGTCCGGGAGAAATACCCCAAGATCGATGTCATCGTCGCCACCGGCTTCAGCGAGCAGGCAAGCTATGCCGATGTCATCAAGGCCGGGGCCATCGATTTTATCAAGAAGCCCATCGACCAGGCGGAGCTCGAAGCCAAGCTCGACCGGGCCATGCGCGAGCGCAAGATGGTCAGAGAGCTGGAGCAGCTGTCGCTGAGCGACACTTTGACCTCGGTTTTCAACCGCCGTGCCTTCGACCAGAAATTCGTCCACGAGGTGGAGCGGGCCTACCGGCAGGACTATTCGCTCTTCCTGGCCATTCTCGATATCGACAATTTCAAGGACTACAACGACAGACACGGCCATCTGGAGGGTGACAAGATACTGATTTCCCTGGGAGAAATTCTCGAGGAATGCACCCGCAACAACGTCGATATGGCCTTCAGGCTCGGCGGCGACGAGTTTGCCGTTCTTCTGCCCCAGACCAGCGCCAACCAGGCAACGGAAATCGTCCAGCGCATTCTCCTCAGATACATCGAATCCAACTACGGCAAGACCACCCTCTCCATCGGCATCGTCTCCTGCGACCGCGACCCCGAGCTTGAACTCGAAGAAGATATCAACAGAATGAAGGAGCGTGCCGACAAGGCCATGTACGAGGCCAAAAAAAGCGGCAAGAACTGCGTTATCTGCAGGTTATAGCCCCGCTCCGCCGACCTGGCCGCCTCAAAAACCCCTTTTTACGTTCAGCGCGTCCTTGCGGAAGTCCAGATTCGGCGGTACCGGGTAGTTGCCGTCGAAGCAGGCCAGGCAGAAGTCTTTGGAAGACAGCCCCGTGGCCTCCACCAGTCCTTCTTTACTGAGGTAGTAGATGGAGTCCAGCCCGAGTTTCATGGCGATCTCGCTGCTGGTGCAGTTGCTGGCCACCAGCTGGTCGGTGGAGGGGAAATCTATGCCGTAGTAGCAGGCATGTCTGGTTGGGGGACAGCTGACCACCATGTGTACTTCCTTGGCGCCGGCGTTGCGCAGGGAGCGGACGCGGCTTTTGCCGGTGGTGCCCCTGATGACCGAATCCTCGACGATAATGGCCCGTTTGCCTTTGAGAAAGGAGCGCACCGGGTTGAGTTTGACACGCACATTGAAATCGCGCATGGACTGGGTGGGCTCGATGAAGGTGCGGCCGACGTAGTGGTTGCGGATGACGCCGTACTCCATGGGGATACCCGACTCCTGGGAGTAGCCCAGGGCGGCGTAGTTGCCGGAGTCCGGAAAGGGCATGACGAAATCGCCGTCGATGGGATTTTCGCGCGCCAGGATCCGGCCCATGCGCTTGCGCGCCTCGTAGACGTTTATGCCGAATATCTCCGAATCCGGCCTGGCGAAGTAGACCTGCTCGAAAATGCAGAAGCTGGTGTGCCGTTTCGGCCAGGGAAAAATGGAGAGCATACCCTCCCCGGTGATAATGAGGATCTCGCCCGGTTTGATGTCGCGCACATATTCGGCTTCGATCAGGTCTAGGGCGCAGGTTTCCGAGGCGACCACCCAGCCGCCGTTGCCGAGCTTGCCAAGGCAGAGCGGACGGAAGCCGTTGGGGTCGCGCACTGCCACCATGGTATCTTCGGTCATCAGCAGCAGGGAGTAGGCGCCCTGGAGCGAGGAAAAGGACTCCCAGAGGGCCTTTTCCAATCCGAGATGGGCGGTGCGGGCCATCAGGTGAAGAACGATTTCGCTGTCCATGGTGGTCTGAAAAATCGAACCTTTCTCCTCGAGTTCCCGCCGCAGCTCAATGGAGTTGACGAGGTTGCCGTTATGGGCCACGGCCAGGGTGGTGCCTTTATGGTTGACCATCAGCGGCTGGGCGTTGACGATATTTGAGGCGCCGGTGGTGGAGTAGCGGACGTGGCCTATGGAAATGTGGCCGGGCAGTTGCTGCAGTATCGCTTCGGAAAAGACTTCGGGCACCAGTCCCATGTTTTTGTAGCTGTTGACATGGCTGCCGTTGGAGCTGACGATGCCGGCGCTCTCCTGGCCCCGGTGCTGCAGGGCGTAGAGACCGAAATAGGTGAGCTTGGCCGAATCACCATGGCCGAAAATGCCGCAGACGCCGCATTCATGGCCGGGGTAGTCGGAT
>JBEPWT010000174.1:0-6500 GCA_041642275.1 Desulfopila sp.
TGGAGACCGGCGAGAAAGGCCTCTGCTGCTTCCCTCATCTCCGCCGCCATCTGCGGCGCTGTTTGCACATCCGCGCCGGCGCCATGGCGATGGGATGACGGCGGATGCAATTTTTCATGGGTGGCATGGCCTGTATTCATGACTCCTCCACGGTCTTCAGCTGCTGTTATAGCCCTTCTTGTATCCTATGCCTCTTTTCTGCATTTGCCAGCTTTTTCGTGCCTTCACATAAAGCACCCCTCCGCCCATTTTCCCGGAAGCAAAGTATTCAAGAGTCCTTGCAATACTCGCAGCCCTGTACCGGAAAAACATATCCTCAACTCACTGCCACACTTGTCCTGGATTGCGGCCTGCGCCACAATGACGGCAAAAACAGCACGGAAAAACAGCACTGCGGAAGCCACCGCGCACTCCTCTACCGTCATGCCGGGCGCCGATCCGGAAGAACCCTGTTTTCTGTCGCCATCTTGTCGCAGCGACCACGTTGGAAAAACCTGGAAAAAGCGGGGAAAAGAAGATACATTGACAGTGTTTGGCAAAGGGATGACCGGGATACAACCGGTTCCCGAACACGAAGGGCGCCCGCCGCCAGGATCGCCGAGGACGCCGGTTTTTTCCGGCGCCGGACCTGAGGTTGTGTCACCCCCTCCAACCGCTTTCCTGGGACCAGTGAATGAAAACCGTTCTTATTTCCATGCCCGATGTCGCCGCGGTTATCATGCACGAAGCCGCCTTTCACATGCCCAATCTGGGAATAGCCAGTCTCGCCGGCAACATCGACTCCGACCACGAGGTCTATCTCATCGACCTCATCCGCAAGCGGGGCAAGGTGGGAAAATACCTGAGCCGCACCTTGACCAGGATCAATCCCGAGGTGGTCGGCCTGTCGTCAATGACCTGGCAGTTCCCCACCTGCATGAAAATCGTTCGTTTGATCAAATCTCTTCTGCCCCAGTGCAAAATCGCCATCGGCGGCTACCACGCCACCCTCATGTATGCTGAGATCGCGGACTCCGGAGACGGGGACAACATCGATTTCATAATCCGCGGTGAAGGCGAGGAAACCTTCAGGCGACTGCTCAACGCCCTGTCCGGGACCGACAACCTCGAAGGCATTCCCGGCCTTTCCCACCGCCGAGACGGCCGTTTTATCCACAACCCCAGAGGCGAGCTGCTGGATCTGGCCACCCTCAAGCTGCCGGTGCGCGACAGGCGGCGCCTGACCTGGGGCTATCATGTCATGAACCACAGCGTCGAGGTTATCGAAACCTCGCGAGGCTGCACCCGCAACTGTAATTTCTGCAGCATTCGCCATATGTACGGCCGCGCCTTCAGGCCCTTTCCCCTGGAGCGCATCCTTGCCGATATCGACGACATTTATTTCAGGCGAAAATGCCGCTGGATATTCGTCTCCGACGATAACATGGTGCTCTCCGTCAAAAGGGTGATGGAGCTCTGCCAGGCCATCATCGACCGCAACTACGGCGGCCTGCACTTCATGGTCCAGGCGGACTGCCTGACCATGTCGAAAAACGAAGAGATGGTGCGCATCATGGCCCGCGCCGGTTTCAAAAGTATCTTTTTAGGGATAGAAAACGTCTCCAGGAAAAATCTCGCCGCCGCCCAAAAAGGCGATATCGTCACAGCCTCACGCCGGGCCGTGGCACTCTGTCACAAGTACGGCATCATGGTGGTGGGGGGTATGATCTTCGGCTTTCCCGATGACAGCGAGGAAGATATCATCGCCAACTACCGCTTCCTGCAGTCTATCGGCGTCGACTCACCCTATTGCCAGATACTGACCCCCTATCCCAAGACCGGCATCCGCCAGCAGCTTCTCGAGACCGATCTGGTGGTCAACGCCGACGATTACTCCACCTACAACGGCATTTGGGCCAATGTCCGCACCCGTCACCTCGAGGCCGATCAGCTCCAGTATCTGGTCTGGTATCATCGCCAGAATATCCTCGGCTGGTGGCAGCCCTCAAACCAGATGCGTGATCAGGGCCGTGGGTGGACCACCATCTGGATCTATCTTATGCGCCCCCTCCTGCGCCTTATCCTCGAGCGCAAAACCCGGCGCCACGGCTGGCGCGGACGCTACGATCAGGCCATGGACCGCCTGAGATCGGTCAACCGCTTTAGTGATCTTGGAGAATGACACCGGGTCGAAGAAGCCCTTTCAGCCAAAAATGCCGCAGCCGCGCCGCTTGCATTTTTCATCCCGCATCTTAGAATACCTTCGAAAGGCCGGTCGCAGCCTTACATCCAGCCACTCTTTTTGCCCTTTACGGGAGGAATCCGAACCATGATGGGCGTCATCGGCATCATAGCGGCCCTGACGGTGCTGAGCCTTTCCATGCTTATTACCCGCATAGCCGCCATCGCCCTCTCCCTCACCGGACTCTCCGACGAAGCGGCCAGGTTCCAGGCTCGATCCGCCTTCACCGGCACCGGCTTCACCACCGCCGAAGCCGAAAATGTCGTCGACCACCCGATCAGGCGCAGGATCATCATGATGCTGATGGTGGCCCGCAGCGCCGGTTTCGTCTCCATCATCATCTCCATCATCCTTTCCTTCGGCAGCGAGGGCGCCCATGAGCTTTCCCGATTGTATCGCCTCAGCTGGCTGATCGCCGGGGTAGCCGTTCTCTGGATGCTGGCCCGCTCCAAAAAGGTGGAGAAATGGCTCTCCTCCATTATCAAAAAGGCCCTCAATCATTGGACCGATCTTGAAGCCAGAGATTATGCCGAGCTGCTCAAACTCTCGGGCGAGTATACTGTACGGGAAATTCAGGTGCAGGAAGACGACTGGGTGAGCAACAAGAAGCTCGGCGACTGCGAACTCCATCACGAGGGTATACTTATCCTGGGCATTTATCGCCACAACGGCGAATACCTGGGTGCCCCCACTCTGGAAACCGCAATAGAAGCGGGCGACACCATGATCCTCTACGGACGGGCCGAAGCCCTCGAAGACCTCGATGTCCGCAAGGCCGGGGCCGAAGGAGAAGCCCGGCACAAAGCCGCATCCAGCGATCACCGCCAGGAACAGGCGGGGCAGGCGGAAAAGGACCAGCAATATGAAGAAAAGCGGCAAAAGCAGGACTCGGACTGAGAGCAGAGCGTAAGCTGATTACGTAAGAGACGACTCAGCCAGCTCGCATGTGCTGCAAATGACTCAGCAGCCAGGGGACCATCCTGTTCATAGGCCAGGTGTTTAGCCGAGGCGACTCAGACGAGCTGATCATGGCGAACTGCCTCTCGACGATGAGGTCTTTCGTTGTTGCCGTAAATCAACAAACTGATAATCTCGTAAAAAGTCATCGAAGTCGCCGGGATGGGCTCTGGAAAAAGCTCGATATACTAGGCGTAGTATCTGAAACGGTGATTTGGCAGTACATACGGTACGGCAAATCGCCGTTTCAGATCTACAACGACGGAGATCGAGCTTTTTACGAGTCCATCAACAAACTGCTATTATAACAAAACCGGTGCAGATAAGTACACTTCCCCCGCAGCAATTGAAGTAGCGCCATACTTTTCGGTTCCTCACCGTCTCATGGAGTCTGCCGGCGAGCAGACCATAGGAGGTAGCAATTCCAGCGGATAAACAGAGAAATGTTATCCCCGGAAAAACTACATTGACCGCGCTTTTCTCTGTACAATTGAAAAACTGCGGCAGAAACGCGGTGAAAAACACAAAGCTCTGTGGGTTGAGGGCGGTTACCAAATAGGCTCTGCGGAACAATATGATTTTCGATCCGGTTACGACGGTATGTTTCGTCGTCTCACCACCCGGTTGTCGCCATAGAATCAGTAATCCCTGAAATATCATATAGGCGGCACCAATCCACCTCAATTCCGTCAAAAGCTCTGGAGAAGTGGCAAGAACAATTTTCAGTTGGCCAAAAGACAACAGCATCATCGTCACATGCCCCAGGTTCACCCCAGCGACAAGCGGCGGCACACTCCGGCGACCATACACCAGAGCCATGCTCATAACCAGAATCGTTGTCGGTCCTGGAGTCACTAAGAGCAACACTGATGCCAAACAGAATATCAGCCAGATTTCGGTGTTCATCAGCATACTGTCATCCGGATCGGAATGACACCTCCTCAAAGCTAAGCCGGGTAAGCTTTTTGATATCAGGGTGACAGATAATATGATGAATGCCGGTGGCATTTACCGCCGAAAACTTTTCCCGGACAGCGCCTTCCTCCTCTTTACCTGTCATGGCTGCACTGCCTGGTCCAACGTACAGGCTGACTGGTCAATTCCTCTTGCTAAAATCGTTTGTCCGGGAGCCGAAGGGGATTCGGCACGGAGTTCCCCCGGTGAACTACTAAAGAGAATAGTGGAAGCGGCCTTACGGATAGCGTACGGATCTAAAAAAAGTATTCAAAAAGCGGCAAAAATGAGATAGGATGTCTGCATCTTTGTTCTTGACGAACTCGTAAAAACCTCAAAGTCAGCCACTTCGTCATTCTGAACTTGATTCAGAATCCAGTTGTTTTAGGTAGTTATGGATTCCGGCCTTCGCCGGAATGACAAAAAAGATGACTTTTTACGAATCCATCTTCTTTGCAATATGTTAAATTCGGCCCTCCGGTGGCATAAACCGCTAATCCTTACGGAGTAAGGAGCTGCTATGCATACCACTCCAACCATCCACGCCGGTCGACTTCCGGCAAAGCTTATCAGGCCGAGACTGGAAGATATTTATCCTCGAACACGTCTTTTCAAGCTTCTGCAAACCTGTGGTGACGGCCAAGCCGTTTGGGTTCATGGACCAGCCGGTTCGGGCAAGACCACCATTGTCAACAGTTTTCTCCATTCTCGTGAACTGCCGTGCATATGGTACGAATTTGACGAATCCGATTCCGACATCGCCTCATTCTTCTATCACCTCGGACTGGCAGCGGCAGAAAAAACAGCGGATGTCTTCCAGCCATTTCCCCTTTTAACGACGGACTTCCTGCAAAGCATCTCCATATTTACCCGACGTTTTTTCCGCTTGCTCTGCAGCCGGATAGAGCCGCCTTTCACCATCGTTTTTGATAATTACCAAGAGGTTAAAGATATATCCCTGCTCCATGAAGTCCTCTGCAATGCCATCGATTCTCTCGACCGGGACTTTTCCATCTTTGTCTGCAGCCGACAAAAGCCGCCCGCCGAGTTGGCCAGGCCGCAGGCCAACTGTTCGCTCAATCTGATCGGCTGGAAACAGCTCAAACTGCAAAGAGATGAAGCACAAGAAATAGTCTCCCTGGTCGCTGAGACGGAAATTCCCGCTGAGGTTGTCGCTGATCTCCATCATAAAACCGACGGTTGGATTGCCGGTCTGCTGCTGCTTCTGCGCAGGGGAGCCTATGAAGATATTGCCCCTCACATGCTGAGCAGGCACACACCGCAGGAGATTTTCGACTACTTCGGCAATGTTCTGTTCCAGAGGCTCGATCCAGAGGTCCAGGACATTCTGATGCGTCTCAGCTTTGTTCCGCGAATATCAGAAAATATCGCCAAGAAGGTGACCGGCGACAGGGCAATGGACCTGCTCGATTATATGTATGGACGAAACGCTTTTACCTTCCGGGCCATAGTCGAGGAGCCGGTCTATTATTTCCACCCCTTGTTCAAGGAGTTTCTCCAACTCCAGTGCGCCAGGCAATTGAATGAAAAAACACTGAAAACCCTCCAGGCAACAACCGCAACAGCTTTGGAGGCAGAGGGGCAGTACGAGGAAGCATTCCAGCTTTATCTGCGCTCCGGCCACATCAAGAAAACCATCGAAATTATCCTCTCCCAGGCTCCGGTGCTGACGACGGTGGGACGTTTTCAGACACTCTCGCAATGGATTGATTGTCTGCCGGCCTCTGTAAGCGAGACCATGCCCTGGCTTCTTTTCTGGAGAGGAGTGTCTGAGATCATAACGAATCCCCTGAAGGGACAACCTCTTCTCCGCAGGGCCCTGGCTGAGTTCGAGCAACAGGAAGACCCTGCCGGCTGCTATCTGGCCCTGTCCGGTATGATCGACTCCATTCTCTTTCAAACCAACGACTTTTCCGAGCTCGATCCATATATAGACGCCTATTATGCATTCGAAGAAAAATACGGTCTGATCGATGTTCCGCAGATAAAGATCAAGATCATGGCCTCCATGCTCAATGCCATGTCGCAGCGCCGACCTGAGTCTTTTGACATGCCTCTGTGGATCGAGAGAGGGTGGGAGATCTTAGATAGCACCCGGGATGTCAATGTTGCCCTGCAGGTGTTTATCGCCATCATGAACCTGCGACTGATGGAAGGAGAACTGACGGAGGCCGGACATCTACTGGAAATCTTCAGCCGGGTCAAGCCCAGGGAGACATCCCCCATCGCCTATCTGGTATTTCAAGCCATGCGCTCTCTGTATTCCTGGCTTTCTGGCGATTTTACAGCAGGTTTACAAGCGGCAGAGGAGGGAATTGCTTTTGAGAAGGAAACAGGAATCAATGTG
>JBEPWT010000175.1:0-6500 GCA_041642275.1 Desulfopila sp.
AAGGGATTAACCAGCTGTACTTTCTGGTTAATCCCTTGATATGACTGGTGCGCCAGGAGAGATTCGAACTCCCGACCTACGGATTCGTAGTCCGTTGCTCTATCCAGCTGAGCCACTGGCGCTCAAGGGGGACTGTATACCCCAGTTCGGTCTATTTATCAAGACCTGTTTTTGCCATCGTTTTCTTTTTCCTTGTGATAGACGATGTCATGCTCGCCGGGAGTAAGAGAAGGGTCTGCTGTTATAACGACTTCGGTATCGTACTTCAGCTCGAGATCGCGCAGCTCCTGGCGCTTGTTGTTGAGCAGATAGCCGGCGACGTCCAGGGGGAAGCGGCATTCGATCTGACGGATGAGCTTGCGGCTGGCCGCCGTATGAATGCGCCTGAGATAGAACAGGGCCATGGTTTCCACCGAGCGGACCACCCCCCTGCCCTTGCAGCTTTCACAGACCCGGTAGTTGCCGGCCTCGATGGGTGCGCCCAGTTTCTGGCGGGAGATCTGCATGAGGCCGAATTTAGAGATCCTGCTGATATCGACCTTGGCCTTGTCGCGCTTCATGGACACCTTGACCTGTTTTTCCACCTCCCGGGTATTCTTCTTTGAACGCATATCGATAAAATCGACGACGATGAGACCGCCGAGATCGCGCAGGCGCAGCTGCCGGGCCAGCTCGGTGGCGGCCTCCATGTTGGCCTGGAAGATGGTATCCTCGAAATTCTTGCCCTTCTGGGTGGAACCGGAGTTAACGTCTATGGCCACCAGCGCCTCGGTGGGATCGATGACGATAGAGCCTCCCGAGGGCAGACTAACCTTCGGCTGGTAGATGGATTCAATCTGGTCTTCGATGGAGTATTGATTGAATATCGGCCGGCTCCCCTTGTGCAGTTTGCACCGGACCTTGCGCTGTTTGGACGGCAGCAGTTCGACAAAGGCCTTGACCTGATCGAGGGCGTTTTCGTCATCCACCAGGATTTCCTGGATATCGGGGTCGAAATGCTCCCGCAGGAATCTGAGGACATGATCATGGTCCTGATAGACGAGACCGACCCCCTCGAGTTCCTGGCCCTTTTTCTTGACCTCTTCCCAGAGGTTGAGCAGATAGTTGACGTCCCGGGCCAGCGCCGTCTTGGTGATGTCCACCGAGGCTGTGCGCACTATCCAGCCGATGCCCTCCGGTATTTTCATGGACAGCATTATTTCCCGCAGTTCCGAGCGTTGTTCTTCGCCGGAAATCTTGCGGGAAATACCGGTGGAGTCGGAACCGGGCATTAAAACGACGCAGCGTCCAGGCAGCGACAGATAGGTGGTCATATTGGCGCCTTTCTTGCCGACCTCTTCTTTGACCACCTGGACCAGAACCTCACGGCCCCGCTCCACGACGTCTGTTATGGAAAGCTTCTTCCACTGCTGCTGGTCGATAAGATCCTGCACCTTGTCGCTGACATTTTCCTTGTAATACTCGGGGTGAATCTCGCTGAAGGGCAGAAAACCGTTTTTCTCCGTGCCGTAGTCGACGAAGGCGACCTGCAGGTTAGGCTCAATGGCGACTATCTTGGCCTTGTAGATGTTGTTCTTGGTCTGCGTTCTGGTGCTGGTGGCCACATGGATCGACTCCAGCCGGCCGTCTTCGAGCAGGGCCAGCCGGCACTCCTCCGGCTCTTCAGCGTTGATCAGCAGTTTAATGACCGGCTTATGTTCGGGCTTGGACGGCTGTTTTTTCTCCTGGATGGCAGTGCCTTTGGCTTTCTGCTCGCCTTCCTTTGCGGCCTCCTGTCCGCGATCCGGTTTTTTCTGTCGTTGCGCCGAAGACTCGGTCTCGTCGCCGACCGCCTTTTGCTGGTCCAGCTGCCCGGCCTGCTCAGCCGTCGAATCTTGAGGCATTTCAGCAACCGCCGTCTCTGCAGTTTCCGCGGCATCCTGTGGCGAATCCGGAACCGTTGACACCTCCGAGGCCGCGGTTTTCTTCTTGCGCGGCTGGCGCTTGCGTCCGCTTGCGGCGGTCGGCTTGGCTTCCTCCGGCAGCGCCTCGGCGGCGGCGCCTGCCTCGACCGGTTTTTTGCGGGGGCGGCCTTTTTTTCGCCGCGGTTCAACGCCAGCATCGGCCTCGCCGCTCGTTTCGACGGCTTCCGCCTGAGCTGCCTTTTCGCCGGCAGAAGACTGCCTCGCGGCCGCGCTCTTGCGCGGCCGGCCCGGACCCCGTTTTTTGGGCTGGGATGCCGGTACTTCAGCGGCAATCTCTTTGACATCGGTGACGGCAACACTCTGCGCCGCTGCCCTGCTTCCGGGGAGGCCTTCCGGCTCGTGTTCTGCTTTTTCGGGAAATGGTTCCGGTTTACGGATACTGGAAGGGGGCTCAGAAGCTGCTTCTTCTATGGTCGTACTCTTCCACCATGAGCCTGTGGATGCTTTCTTTCTCGTCTTTTTTTCACTTTGTGGCTGTTCTTCGTCTTTGGTTGTCTGCTGTTCTGCCATTTGATTTCCATGGCCGCAACTGCAGTAAACACTTCATGCATTGCGGCTGTCAGCGGAATCCGACGCCGGCATCGAGCCCGGAGCCGAATTCCAAAACTTTTAGGTAGATGATATCATCGCAGTTTCGGAGCCGTGTGCACCATGTGCCAGGCACGCCTGTCACCGAGTCCGGTTCGGTGGTATATAACCGCCTTGACCGAAACTCCGGCAACGTCCGACGCGCCTTGCCGTGCCGCTGTAAACCGCTGTGTTTGCAGTACGCTGAGGAATTGATTATGTACCGAAACGGTGTTGCTCCTGCTGCGGTCCGGATTGTCCGGAAGCCGATATCCCTCTTCTGCGCCTCTCCTTGATTGCCGATTCTCTTCGGCGGCCCGTTTCCCCCAGCCATTATGCCGGCCATGGGTACGCCGGGTCACTGCCTGCAATGGGCCTCTCTGTCCCAATTCCCGGGCACCCGGAGGTAAACGGCTCATCTTTGACAGAATGCGGATCGGTGGAGACGCGTCACATCTGGACACCCTGCCTGCCACTACCGTCTCCTGCTTCGAGAACTTCTGCCCAGTGCAGATCTTCATCGATGAATCAGGGGCGGTTCAGTGGAAAAAAGAGCGCCGCGAAATCTTCTCACCGGAAGAAAAACACCCTCCGGCACCTCAGGCTGTGCGTGGGGCATCCCCCGCTGTTTTCAGCTTAGAAGATACCGAAAATATCTGAAAACATGCTACTTTGCACAACCCAGAAAGAAAATAAAACACTTTCCCATTATTATCAAGAGTAATTCTGACTTTAGGCTTGACACCTGACCCTTCGAAAAGTTAACTTCGATGGGTTAGCGGCCCCGCCGAGAGTGGATGCCAGGCAGCCCGTATTCCTTGAAAACAATGGTCTTGACATTTTTTTACAGCCGCCTCCGCAAGAAAAGCAGCGGTATGAAAACGCGGTTTCGCCGTTAACCGATCACCATGAACTACTGCAATCTCTTCTGTTGAAAAGGAGAAAACTGTGACAAACGTCTTGCCACATTTGAAGGGTCTCACGCTCATCCGCATAGTGCCTGCAGCACTTTTTTTTCTGCTGGTGCCCTCCTTGTGCTTTGCCGAGTCGACAGCGACATCCGAGTGGAACATCTCAGCTGACAAAATAACCCGCCTCAATGATCCCGAACGGATAATAGCCGAAGGGAACATCATTCTGGAAAAGCGGGAGAAGATCCTGCCCAAGCCGCGGCAGCGCCAAGCCCGGGGGTCCGACTGGGCGGTACTGCTCGAGGAAGAGGAGGTCGATGACAGCCTCACCCCGGACGAACTCCCCCAGCAGCAAAAGCCCAGATTCGAAACCACGTCCGTAATCGAGGCCGACTGGGTCTCCTACAACGTTGACGAGCAGTCGATTACCGCCAGGGGCAACGTCAGCATCGACACCGGCGACGACCAGCTTTTTGCCGAAGAGGCCCAGATCGATCTCGCCACCGAAACCGGATCATTCGACGAGGCATTGATAAAACGAAAAAAACACCAGCTTCACCTCGAAGGCCGCTCCATTGAAAAAACCGGCGTCAAAAGCTACAGGATTGAAGACGGCTGGGTTATCACCTGCCGGATCGAAGAAGGCCAGACACCGCCCTGGAGTTTTTCCAGTAGCGAGGCGACCATCGAACAGGGCGGCTACGCCATTCTCAAGCATGCCAAGTTCAATATCCGTGATGTGCCGATTTTCTACCTGCCGTATCTGATCGTCCCCGTCAAGGACAGTCGTCAAACCGGCTTTCTCTTTCCGGAGATATCCAGTTCAAGCAGAGACGGTTTCGGCTTCAACGTACCGTTTTTCATAAATATCTCAGATTCCACAGACGTCACCCTCTATCCCGGTTACTATACCGAGCGAGGCTTCATGCCCAGTGCCGAGTTCCGCTATATGATAAGCGATGAGGACAAAGGTCAGTTCATGGGAAGCTACCTCGATGACCAACTCGACGACAGCGAAGAAGCGGTTTTTGCCGACGGCAGAGCCGCCACCTTCGTCGACAGCGAGCGCTACTGGTTCCGCGGCAAAGTCGACCACACCTTCGCCGGCGACTGGATCACCCGACTCGATGTCGACCTGGTCTCCGACCGTGATTACCTCGAGGAGTTCAGCTCAGGGGTAACCGGCTTCGACACCACCCAGAAAAAATACCTCAACACCTTCGGCCGCGGCTTTGAAAACCAGAGCGACGACCAGCGCCGTAATACCTTGAAACTTCTCAAGGCCTGGAGCGGCTCCTCTCTCAACATCGACCTGCTGGCCATCAACGACGCCCGGGCGGTGGAAACCGATCCAACCCCCCTGTGGAAACTGCCCGGCGTCCAATACGCCGGCTCACTGCCCTTCAACGATTCCACCTTGACCATGGAGTGGGATGCCGACTACGTCAACTACTGGCGGGAGGACGGTATCGGCGGCCATCGGGTCGATCTTTTTCCGCGGCTCAGCGCCCCGGTACCGGCAGGCCCCTATCTCGAATCACGCGCCGAAATAGGCGGACGCGGCACCTTCTATGCCGTTGAAGAATACGGCGATGCCGAATGGAACCAAGACGAAACCCCCAACCGGCTGCTGTTCAACTTCCACACCGACCTGGCCACCACCCTGGTCCGCGACTTCAGCCTGGAAACCACGGGCTATTCCCACCTCGCCCACAGCATCCGCCCCTTTGTAGAATATGATTTCATCCCCGACACGGACCAGGACGACCTGCCCCAGTTCGACTCCATCGATCTCATAGAGGAAACCAACGCCTTCACCTACGGCGTCGACACCTTTTTCGATCTCTACAAGAACGAAGACTCTCTTGCCCGCCAGTACGGCTTCGTCCGGCTCGAACAGAGTTACGACCTGCGCAGCGAGGCGTCCGGCGAACGTTTTTCACCAATCACCCTCAAGCTCGGCTGGGAGCCGCTGAGAAGACTGCTGGTTTACTATAAGGCCGAGATTCCCATCGAAGACGACGACAACACCACTCACGGTCTGGAGGGATATTTCACCAACAGCCGCGGCGATCGCTTCACCCTTGACTATCGCTTTAACGATGATCAGGATATCGAACAGATAAACGCCTCGTTCGATTCCATGATTATGCCCCAGGTCCGCGCCGGTGTGGATATCGAGCATTCCATCTCCCAGAGCGAGACCAACGAGGCCACCTTGGCCCTCACCTACCTCGCCCAGTGCTGGTCGGTTCAGCTTAACACCCGGTATACGCCAACGGATGAGCGGGTGATGCTGGTTTTCAACCTGGCTAATATCGGAACACCGCTGGGCATCAGTTTCTAGCGGGATTGAAAAGGGACACACCATCGGGGGGATTCACCTTTCACATGCACTATGATGTATTCAACGGCGACGCCGACGGCATTTTCGCTCTCCACCAGCTTCGTCTCGCCCGACCGGTGCCGGAGGCCCTGCTGATCACCGGAGTCAAGCGCGACATCTCCCTGCTCGATCGACTCAGCACGGTCCGGGACGCCAGCATCTGCACCCTCGACATCTCCCTGGACAAAAATCGCCATGCGCTTCTTGGCCTGCTGGCAGGCAATAATCGCGTTCTCTACATCGATCATCATTACGCAGGCGACATACCCCAATCGGCAAACCTCGAACACCATATAGAGCCTTCCGCCAAAACCTGCACATCGATGATCGTCAACTCACTGCTCGACGACGCCTTTGCCGGCTGGGCCGCCTGCGGCGCCTTCGGCGACAATCTCGACGAGCAGGCAAACCAGCTGGCCCAAATTGCCGGGGCGACGGAAGAAGAAACCGCCCTTATCCGGGATATCGGCGAGATGTTCAACTACAACGGCTACGGCGCCAGGATCGAAGATCTCCATTACCACCCGGCAGAGCTTTACCGTGCGGTCCAGCACCATGATTCGCCCCTGGCTTTCTATCACTCCAGCGACATCGTCCCCCGGCTCAAGGCCGGCTACGAGGAAGACATGGCGCGGGCGGCTGACCAGAAAAATCTGGCACGGCGGGGACCGA
>JBEPWT010000176.1:0-6495 GCA_041642275.1 Desulfopila sp.
GTTTCCAAGGAAAGCCTCGAAGAACAAACCCGCGAATGGGCCGTGACCCTGGCGAGAAAAAGCCCCCTTGCCGTGCAGATCGCCAAAAAGGGTTTTTACGGCTCGGAAGACATGGGGTATCTCAGCCAGTTCGACTACATGAACGATGCCTTTGCCAGGCTCTGCACGACCAGAGATGCCAAGGAAGGGGTCACGGCCTTTTTGGAAAAACGCCGGCCGGAGTGGCGGGAGTGCTGATATTTCCCTGACTCCCCTGCAGCCGCGTCCATTTCTCCGAGGCGTCGCAGGGTGCTCTTTTCAGCCTATGCGCCGGACGTCCTCCACCGCCTTTTCCGGTTCCGGCCGCTGAGTATAGTCGGGGTTGACGTCGGCCGCTTCGATGATCCCCTGGCGGTTGACCACGTAGCGCGCCGGCATGGGCAGCGACCAGGATGATTCGCCGTTGACCCGCGGCAGGTCGATACCGAGTTCGAGATAGACCTCCTGCAGATAGTCGGGCAGGACGAAACGCAGACCCACCTCATCGGCGTACTGATTGCCCTCGTCGCGCAGTATTTCAAAAGTGAGGCCATGCTTTTTCCGCATTTCCTTGATAAACTCCAGGCGCTGCGGACATATGGCCACCAGACGCGCCCCCTGGCTCTCTATCTTCTCAACAACCTCCTGCAGTGCATCCAGCTCCGCATTGCAGTATGGTCACCAGACTCCCCGATAAAAACTCAGAACCAGATTGTGCTGCTGCAGCAGCTCCGTGGAAGAGACCGTCTGGCCCTCCATATTCGGCAGAACGAAGGGGGGCAGCGGATCCCCTTTCCTCAGAGCCTTGTCGGCGGCATCCGAACTCTTGAGTTCCTCGGTTGCCTGCTTCATTTTCTTCCGTGCTTCTTCGGGTATCTTTTCCTTGGAACTGTCGCTGACTTGCCGCAACTTTTCAGCTAATGTCATTATACTCCCCCCGTATCTACTCAGCTTCACAGAAAAATGCTGCATACTCCCCGGATCGTCACAACGCTTCAAACATCAAGGCACCCCCGCATGCAACCCGAATCCGGCCGAAAAAGCCTTGCCCGGCCTTTTATCTCACCTTAATGCCCATCATCTTCCTGTCAATCCGCCTTGGCGACCAGTCGCGCCCTTCCGACAGCGCTCTCCTGGCCGCCCCCAGACTTTTCCTGCACGGTGTGACGGTAAGGCGCGGTTTTGTCAGGTTTCTTTTTGTTTGACAAGGAATATGCGCCCTTGTACCTTTTCCAGGAATCGTCGTGACGGCTTTTTCGGCATCCGGCTCCGACATGCCTGTAATATTTGCGCCTGTCGCCAGCCCTCTCTCATTTTTGGAATATCACGCCCATGGATTTCATCCCCTCCCAGTTTCACCCCCTGCTCGCCCCCGCGGCCGGGCTGTTGCTGCTGCTGTGCTGCCTTTTGATCCTGCTCATTGCCGCCTGTTGCCTGCGATTCCGAAGCCAGGCCAGAGCCGTTCGGATGCAGGATCAGCAGCTTGGCCTGCAACACAAGCTCAACGCCGACCTGCAGGCCGAACTCCACCAGCAGCAGCTGAGAAACGCCAAACTCCTCACCCTCCTCAAGACGGAGCGCCGCAGCACCGGCGAAAAGCTGGCCATGCTCGAGGATGCCCGCAAGCATCTGCTCCTCCAGTTTCAGTCGCTGGCACAGCGGATATTCGAAGAAAAGAGCGAAAAATTCGGCAACGACAGCAAAGAACGGCTCACCTCCCTGCTCCAGCCGCTGCAGGATCAGCTGCGGGGGTTCCAGCAGCGCATCGACGCAATCCAGGTCAACGACATCCGCGAGCGGACCTCGCTCAAGGAGGAAATCATTCACCTGCGCGAGCTCAACACCCGTATAAACCAGGAGGCGGCCAACCTCACCCGCGCCCTGCGAGGCGACAAGAAGAAACAGGGCAACTGGGGCGAGCTGGTGCTCGAGCGGGTGCTGGAGAAATCCGGTCTGCGGCGGGACCGCGAATATTCGGTGCAGACCGGCCACCGCAGCAGAGAACACCGCCTGCAGCGCCCCGATGTCATTATCCACCTGCCGGAGAACAAGGACATTATCATCGACTCCAAGGTCAGCCTCTCGGCCTGGGAGAAATATATCAACAGCGACGATGAACAGGAGCGCGGAACCTTCCTCAAGGCTCATGTCGGCAATATCCGCAATCACATAGATGATCTCGCCGGCAAGAATTATGGCGATTTATCCAGTCTCTATTCCCTCGATTTCGTCCTGCTCTTCATTCCCATCGATTCCTCCTATACCACCGCCTGCGAAGCCGATGAACAGCTCTTCACCGATGCCTACGAAAAACGGATTATCATCGTCACCCCCACCACCCTGCTGGCGACGCTGAAGACCATCGAAAATCTCTGGCGCTACGAACACCAGAACCGCAATGCCAAGGAGATAGCCGACCGGGCCGGCGCCATCTACGACAAGCTGCGCGGCTTCGTCGAGGAAATGGAGAAAATCGGCAGACAGCTGGCCGCCTGTCACACCACCTATGAATCGGCGATGACCAAGCTGACCACCGGCAGAGGCAATATTATCGCCCAGGCCGAACGGTTCACCGAGCTCGGTGTCAAGGTCCGAAAAAAAATACCCGACTCGCTCACCAATGGCGATGAAAACCAGGTAAACCAGGGGACGTCCATAAATTTATAAAATTCTTTCTATCTTGACCTCGCCTTCCTCGGCAATCTTTTCACCCCGTTCTACTGCGATGCTGAGTGCTGGTCGGCTCAACCGCGATTTTTCAGCTGCATGCGTTGCCGTCATGGCAAGCTCCCTTACCGCCCAGAAGCAGAAACAGGCTGCATGGCTGGGCGGCCAAGGGATATTTGCCTGCCGCACTATTTATGCAGACGAAATATCAATGTATACTTTTATGGACGTCCCTTTGATTACTCCTTTAATCACTCAGCGATGAATGTATTTTTTTAACTGAACCATTTTCAAATACATACTTCTCGTGGGTTTCGGCACAAAGGGCATGGCCATATTCATCAAATTCAAGTCTTTGGCCATGTTCGCTCATCCACCCGATTTGGCGGGCCGGATTGCCTACCACCAGTGCGTACGCCGGCACATCGCGCAACACCACTGCACCTGCACCAACAAATGCGTGCTCACCAATGGTTATCCCACATACAATAGTTGCATTGGCGCCTATGGTCGCCCCCCGTTTTACCAACGTTTCACGGTATTGATTTTTCCGGTCTACCGTGCTTCTGGGATTCATTATGTTGGTAAAAACCATTGATGGGCCAAGAAACACATCATCTTCACAAATTACGCCTGTGTAAAGCGATACGTTGTTTTGCACCTTGCAGTTGTTGCCCAGCCTCACATTGGCCGACACCACCACATTGTGGCCTATATTGCAATCGTCACCAATTTCGCAACCGGGCATAATGTGAGAAAAATGCCAAATTTTAACCTGGTTGCCAATGGTGCATCCCTCATCAATAACCGCGGTGGGGTGGGCAAAGTACTTTTTATCCATAACTGAACAATGTTTTATCCTCTATACTCCTTGATTTTTTGACAAATGTACAACTGCTGTTCATCGGTCAGTTCGGTGTGCATTGGCAGCGACAGTACCCGGTTGCAAAGGTCCTCTGTAACGGGGAAATCACCTTGTTTATACGGCAAATAGCGATAAGCCTCTTGCAGGTGAAGTGGTACCGGGTAATACATCATGCTGGGTATGTGTTGCTGCTGTAAAAAATCGTGCAGGCCATCTCGTGAGTGCAGATTTTCTAACAAAATAGTGTATTGATGGAACACATGGCTGCTATATGGTGCACGATATGGTATGGTTATTCCAGCAATGGGCCCAAGGTATCTGTCATATCTGGCTGCTGCCTGTTGCCGGGCTGTATTATATTCATCGAGGTATTGGAGCTTTATGCGCAATATGGCTGCCTGCAGGGTATCGAGTCTGGAATTAATACCTACCATGCTGTGGTGATATTTTACACTTGCACCGTGGTTGGCTATACATTTCGCTTTGTGGGCAAGCTCCTCATCGTTGGTGAATAACGCACCGGCATCACCAAACGCACCCAAATTTTTTGATGGAAAAAACGAGGTGCAGCCAAAATGCCCCATGGTGCAGGCCATGTTGCGGCTGCCGTTGGCAAACCTATATTCGCTGCCAACGGCCTGTGCCGCATCTTCAATCAGGTACAGCCCATTTGTTCTGCATATGTCAAGCAGCCGGCCCATGTTGGCGCATTGGCCGAAAAGATGTACCGGAACTATTGCCTTTGTTTTGTTTGTGATGGCCTTTTGTACGGACAGCGGGTCAATGTTAAACGTATCAGGCTCAACATCAGCCAGTACCGGAGTAAGACCTAGCAGGGCAATCACCTCAATGGTGGCAATAAAGGTGAAGTTTGAGGTGATTACCTCATCTCCTGGTTTTAAACCCAACGACATCATCGCTATTTGCAATGCTTCAGTCCCATTGGCGCAGGTTATCACGTGCCCGGCGCCAGTGTAAGTCGCCAATTCCTGCTGCAAGGCCTTGACGTCAGGGCCATTAATAAATGCCGATTCACTCATGACGCGTTGCATGGCCTCATCAATTTCATGCTTGATTTTTTGGTACTGGCCGTAAAGGTCTACCATTTTAATTGAATTCATTTTGCCCTGTATTTTTTGTGCGAAGATTAAAGGAATATGCTGCACGGGAGGATATTTGCCTTCAACACCATACACCCGAAAACCTTTTTTGCTACACATGTCACAGCAAAAACCCGATAAAGGGACGCGATAAAGGGACGTCCATAAATTTATAAAATTCTTTCTATCTTGTCCTTGCCTTCCTCCGCGATTTTTTCACCCCGTCCTACTGCGATGGTGATCGCTGGTTGGCTCAACTGCGACTTTTGGGCTGTCTCGCACTATCTTGCCAAAAATCTGCGGAAATGGTACTAGGAGTCTGTTACTCTTCCTCTTACTCATCAACCTCTTTTTGCGAAGGTGAAAACGGTGCTTCTCCATCAGAAATTCATCGACGTGGCGAAAGAACAGGGCGAAAAAACAGCCATCAATGATTTCGCCACCCACAAAAAAGTATCCTACAACCGGGCGCTGCTGGCAAGCATCCTTCTGGCCAGATACTTCAAAAAGCTGGAAAAGGGCTTCATCGGCGTCATGGTCCCCACCTCCGCCGGCTGCATGCTGGCCAAGCTCGGCATCCTCATGAGCGGCAGGATTCCGGTGATGATCAACTATTCCACCGGCGCCGAACAAAACGCCGTCTACGCCCAGAAAAAGTGTGACTTCAAGACCATCATTACCTCCAAAGCGCTGCTGGAGAAAATCGAATGTCCCCATGTAGAGGGCATGATCTATCTCGAAGACATCATGGCCGGTCTCTCGGCTTTACAGAAACTGCGGGCGGCAATGATTTCCAGGCTGCCGGCCTCCACCATCAAGATGCTGCTCCATGGTGGAAAGGAGGACGACACGGCGGTGATTCTTTTTACCAGCGGCAGCGAAAAGGACCCCAAAGCCGTCCAGCTTACCCACAGGAACATCAGCGCCAACATCATTTCCTGCTCTGAACGCTTCAATTTCACCAGCGATGATGTTTTTCTGGCCTCCCTGCCGCTTTTTCACGTTTTCGGCCTCACCACCAATATGTGGATTCCCATTCATCACGGCATGACCATGCTGGCCTATGCCAACCCGCTCGACTTCAAAAAGATCTGCGATATCGTCAGGGAGGAAAAGGCCACCTTCCTGGTCGGCACCCCCAGTTTTTTCTGGGGCTACCTGCGCAAATCCGAGCCCGGCGATTTCGACAGTCTGCGCATCATGCTCTGCGGCGCCGACAAGTGTCCGGAAACGCTGCGTGAAGGCTTCAAGGAAAAACATGACATCATCCTCTACGAAGGATACGGGGCCACCGAAAGCTCGCCGGTTATTTCGGCAAACTGCCCCGAAGCCAACCGCCCCGGCAGCGTCGGCAAGCCTATCCCCGGTGTCCAGGTTCGGATCGAAAACTATGAAACCGGAGAAGAATGCGGCATCGGCGAAGACGGCAGAATTCTCGTCAAGGGCGACAACGTCATGAAAGGCTATTTCAACGATTTCGAGCAGACCTCCCTGCATATCCGTCACGGCTGGTACGACACCGGCGACATGGGCAACCTCGACGAGGACGGCTATCTCTGGCATGTCGGCCGGCTCAAGCGATTTGTCAAGATAGGCGGCGAAATGGTCTCTCTGGTCAAAATCGAATCCGTGCTCGACCGTCTCATCCCCGAAGACGCCCTCTGCTGCGTCGTCGAGGTGCCCGACTCCATCAAAGGCGCCAAGATTGTCGCCGTGGTTACCACCAAGGTGGACGAAAAAGCCACGCAGAAAAAGCTTGCCGAACAGCTGCCGAAAATTGCCATTCCCAAAATTTTCCTGGTCATGGAGGAGCTGCCGAAGATGGGATCAGGCAAGATAGATTTT
>JBEPWT010000177.1:0-6464 GCA_041642275.1 Desulfopila sp.
GACAAGGCCTTCACCCTTTTTGCCGAATCGCTCGACCGGAGCGGGTATACCAGGGGGACGCTGGCTCCGGAACCGGGCATGGAGGCGGAGATCCCTCCCCTGCGGCCGAGACTGGCCAGGCGACTGGACGATATCGGCATGGGCATGATGGATGACAAACTGTTCGGTACCATGGACCACGGCTCCATGGACAGCTCCACCGGACAACATGAATCCGCCGCTCACGGTGACATGGGCAAAGACCAGAAAATGATGGACCACGATCCGCGCATCCCCGGCCCCAACGGTCCTGAACCCTTCCGGCCCGAAGGCAATCGCTCGAATGTGGCCATGGTGGTGATGAAGCCCCGCTACCGGCTCGATGAACCGGGTCTCGGCCTTGGCGACGACGGCTGGCGGGTGCTGACCTACGACGACCTGGTCTCCGATGCCCCCCAGCCCTACTCGGAAACGGTGGATCGCGAAATGACCATCAACATCACCGCCAACATGGAGCGGTATATGTTCTCCTTCGACGGCAAGAAATTTACCGAGCACCCGGGACCCTACCTGTTTCGGCACAACGAGCGGCTGCGGTTGTTTCTCGTCAACCATACCATGATGGATCACCCCATTCATCTGCACGGCATGTGGATGCAGCTCGAAAACGGCGCCGACAAGCTGCCGTTCAAGCATACCATACTCTCCAAACCGGGCGAGGTGCTCTCGGCACTCATCACCCCCATAGAGAAGGGTGACTGGGCCTTTCACTGTCACCTGCTCTACCATATGGAAGCCGGAATGTTCCAGGTCGTCCGCGTCGCCTGATACCAGGAGGAAACGAGAATGAAACGCACCCTCATAGCACTGCAGATACTCCTTTTCTGTGCCTCTGCGGCAGCGGCACAGAATTCCACCACCGCCTCATCCTTTCCGGAAGATTACAGCGAAGCCAAGCCGCCCCCCGCCGGAAAAGAGATCCGAAAATACGCTGATGATCAGGGGTCCGGGCCGGCGGCCAATTTCGGTGTCGTCCCAGTACACGACAACCAGATATTCGCCATGGTCCAGGCGGACCGCTTCGAATACCAGGCCCGGGACGGCAGTGATCTGCTGCTCTGGGATATGCAGGCCTGGATAGGCGGCGATTACAACAAGCTCTACCTGGAAAGCGAAGGCGAATATCTGCTGGATCCGGAGGAGTTCGAAGAAATCGGACTGGAGCTTTTCTACGGCCGCAATATCGCCTCCTTCTGGGATCTGCGCGCAGGTTTCAGGCATGACTTCAAGCCCGATCCCGACCGGACCTTTGCCGCCTTCGGCGTCCAGGGAATGGCGCCCTACGAGTTCGAAATCGACGCCACCGCTTACCTGAGCGAGGATGGCGACATCTCGGCAGCGCTGGAAGCCGAGTATCACATCCTCTTCAGCCAGCGGCTCATCCTGCAGCCGCGCCTGGAACTGAGCGCGGCCGTCCAGGAGGTGGAGGAGTACGGCGTCGGCCAGGGATTCAACAGTATCGAGCTCGGTCTGCGGCTGCGCTATGAGATCAGCCGGAAATTCGCCCCCTATATCGGTATCGCCTGGAGCAAAAAACTGGGCGAGACAGCCGACTTTGCCGAGGCCGAAGGCGAGGACACCGACGTCTTCTCCGCCATCGCCGGCATCGGCTGGTGGTTCTGATCTCTCCAGCGGTCACTCCCGATACGGAAAAAGGCTCAAGCCTTCTCCCGGCTGTTATGCGAAGAAACAATTACAGGAAGGTGAAAAAAAGGCAGGCACCACTGGTCTCTTTTTGCCGGAGCTACTAACGACAGTGATGCCTTTCAGGGTTGTGAGAGAACCTCCCCCCGTTCTGACAAACTCTTGGCGTGACATACGGTGATTGCTTTGAGCAGATAAAGATTCCGCCCTCACCAACTGCCCAATTCCACACCACCACACCTTCCAGACCGGGCGAATGTGGGTATTATCTACCCAGGACTTCTGCCTGCATATCGTGACGCGATCCATCTTCACCGCTAATCACTCTGCCAAATCTTCGACAGTACAACGAGATATACGCATTTACAACCGGGCCATCAGAATGTTGGCATGATGTTTGCTCAGTTGCTTAGTAAAAGCCAAACGGCTTTCAGGAAGCGGCCGCTTCTCTAATGACGAAGGACAAATCGTTGCGAATTACCCATTGGAGGTACAAAATGAAACGAAATACCAAAGGCACCAAAAGACGGTAAAAAAACATATGACAGGGCGGCAAACGCCGCCCTGTGATTACCGTCTCAACTTGAGTTACAATTGAGGTGAAAGATATGATCAGCAGAATTTTTTCCAACAAATTTTCATTGGGACTTCTGACGATGTGGAGTTTGAACACTGTCCTGTTGAGCCCCGCCTTCGCTCAAGTCGGCGGATATCGAAATGGGCACATGGGGCGATGGATGATGGGCGACTGGGGAATGGGATGGTTCGGCATGATATTCATGCTCCTTTTTTGGGTTGCAGTCATCGCCGGGATCGTTTTTCTGATTCGCTGGCTGCTGCAAAGCACCGGCGGCAGAAACCGTTCCAATCTCGGTAAAAGCTCTCAGGCAATGGACATCCTGAAAGAACGCTACGCCAAGGGGGAGATAAGCAAGGATGAGTTTGAATCGATGAAAAAGGAGATACTTTGACAGGCTTCGCGGTGATGGTGAGTGCTATAATTTCCCCTTCTGCCAGATGGTTTGTGACTGACCAATGATCAAATACCGAATAAAAACGCTGCAGCAGAAGACCGTCATATTTGTTCTCATTCCGACCTTCCTGTTTCTCACGGCAATGGGATGGGGAGGTTTTCTCTTCGCAAAGAGAAGTCTGCTCATACAGTGGAGCGAGACGGCGATTGCCCACCTGCAGCGAGCCGCTCACCGTCTGGATATGCGGCTTGAACGCCCCAAGGAGCTTCTCCAGAGGATTGAGTATATGTCCGGGGCGGGCATGGCGCATGTGAGTTTGCAGTATACGCTGGAGCAGCTTGATGATCTGGACGGCGTAAAGGATGTGAACATTCATCTGCCCGGAGGCGGACAAGGGCCGCATGAAATGAAAGGGGAGGCCGGAAAACACCATTTTGTCGGGCAGCTCGAGGTCTCCTCGCCGGAATATGTCTGGCGAAGCAGCGAGAGATCGGTTCTGCTCCTGAGCACCCTGAATGATTCAGGAGATGGGCAGAGCGGTCAGATAGCCGTTGAAATCGGCATATCCGATCTTATTGAGCAGATTGCCAGATCCGAGTGGTGGCAATCGAACAAAACCATGCTTGTCGATACCGATGGAAACGTCATCGCCCACTCTTCGCACTTGGGAACGGAAAAAACTTTCGAATTACAAAAATTTGGCAACGGAAGCGCTCTCGAGATGGAGACGCTGGCGGCAATAAAGAATAACGTAAATCATGGCACTGTTTTCGGGAAAGGCAATATTCCGCGGCAGATCAGCGGCTTTTACCGACTCTCCGGCGTTCCCTGGTTCCTTGTCGTCGTCGCCCCCGGAAAAACCGTCCTGCAGCCGATTCTCACCTTCAGGCTGTATTACTCCTTTCTTTTCGCCACCGCCATCCTGCTCATCATCTTGTTCATTCGCTCCATGACCGTCACCATGACCGGCGCCATTAAAGATATTTCCAAGGCTGCGGAAAGCCTTGCCAACGGAGTTTTCGGCCCCCCTCTGCCGGTTCAGACAAGTGATGAAATCGGTGAACTGACCAACAGCTTCAACAGGATGACCGCCCAGATCAAACAGGGCATGGAGCTGCAAAAGGCCATGGAAATCGCCAGGGAGGTGCAGCAGAATTTTCTCCCCAGCTCCCGCTATACAGGAAGGGGTATAGAAATCTTCGGCTCCAGCCGTTACAGCCAGGAGACCGGCGGCGACTTCTTCGACCTGGTCCCATTCAGCAAGGAGCCGCAAAAAATCGGCGCCATTGTCGGCGATGTCGTCGGACATGGCATTGGCGCGGCCCTGCTCATGGCATCCGTGCGGGCGATGGTCAGGACACGGAACGAGCAGCCCGGAAATCTGGCCGAGATAGTCACCGATGTCAATGGCGTACTTTGCCGGGATACCCAGGCGAGTTCCAATTTTGTCACCCTGTTTTACATCACCGTCAACCGGCAGACAAAGACCCTGGAATGGGTCAGGGCCGGCCATGATCCGGCTCTGCTCGTCTACTCCGATCGCCACGAGTGTGTGGAGCTCTATGGCGCCGGTGTGGCAATGGGGGTGGACGACGGTCTTCGCTATGACAGCAGCGTCGCTGATATACTGCCGGAAAAACAGCTGATCGTCATAGGCAGTGACGGTGCATGGGAGGCGGAAAATTCGCAGGGAGAAATGTTTGGGAAACAGCGGCTGAAACAGCTTATCCTGGACAACAGCGGAGATGCTCCCGAAACCATCATCGAACGCATCAATGACGAGATCGATTCGTTCCTTGACGGGAGCCCGCCTCAGGATGACATCACCTTTGTCATTATCAAAATCGATGGGGAAAAGTTCCTCTGATTTTCGATCAATACTATCCGCTCTCTCGGAAATGTGTCCATCGATATTTCTGCCGATATTCTCCTATGGAATCAACAGCTTGAATATCGAGCCGCCTTCCTTGCCAGGCTCATAGAGAAGGTCCCCCTCATAATCCTTCATAACTTTCTTGCCGGCGGCGAGAGTTAAACCGTGGCCTCCCGGTTTGGTTTATATTGACTGTACCTGGCGAGAACTCCGGGAAAAATAGTGATGGACACATACGCCAAAGATTGGGATACTGGAAAGGAAAACAGTTGCTTCGATACGAATAGAACTCCAAAGAGGAGAGACAATTCTTTTGCGTGCGCGGAGGACAACCCCCAAAAAGCCCGAATCGTTTTGCGATAAGTCGCTCATTTACTGGGCGGTACACGGCAATACGGGTCTGCAGGCGCTGCTTGTCGTGCTGGTCCTGCTGGTTGTCGTTGCCAGGGTAGTTCCTCTGGAAATGCAAAAACGCATCGTCAATGAATCGATAGCACAGGGGCAGTTCAACAACCTTCTGTTCTACTGCATGATCTACCTGACAGCCGTTGTCAGTGCGAATATCCTCAAGTTCTCGATCAACAGCATCCAGACACTCATCGGCGAGCGGGCAATGAGCCGTATGCGCAAGGCGCTCTATAACCAGATCCTCTTCCTGCCGCTGAGTTTCTTTCGCAGAACGCAACCGGGGTTTGTCGTCTCCTCACTCATTACCGAGCTAAGCACAATCGGCGCCTTTGCCGGCATGGCCATCGCCGTCCCCATGACCAACGTGCTCACCCTGGTCGCCATGGCGGGCTATCTTCTCTGGCTTAACATCCCCCTGGCACTGGCAACGCTGGCCATCTACCCCGTCGTCATTTTCATTCTTCCCTTTCTCCAGAAAAAGGCCAACGAAGCCAACAAGGCAAGGGTAGATGTTTCCAGAAAGACCTCGAGCCAGATCGCCGAATCGATTTCCGGCATTAACGAGATCCACGCCCACGGCGCATACGGCCAGGAAAACCGCAAGTTCGCCGACCTTATCGATTTACTGCAAACAATACGGATTCGCTGGAGCCTGCTGCGCCACGGCATAAAAACCACCAACAACTTTTTTATCAGCCTCGGTCCCTTCATCGTTTTTATCCTGGGCGGCTATCTCGCCATCAAAGGCGAATTGGCGCTCGGTGCTCTTGTGGCATTCCTCTCCGCCCAGGAAAAGCTCTATGATCCCTGGAAAGAGCTGATCAACTTTTACCAGCTCTACCAGGACGCCATCATCCGCTACCAGAAAACGACCGGTTATTTCGATGTAAAAAGTGAAATCAGCCTGCTGCCGGCACCGCAGGACGCCCCGGCGCCCCAGGGGAGGATTGATGTTGAGAACCTCTCATTCCGCACAGACGACGGTCACCTTTTGCTCAATAACATCTCCTTCTCCCTCGCACCGGGCGAACATCTCGCCCTGGTCGGTTTTTCCGGCAGCGGCAAGAGTATGCTGGCAAAATGTCTGGGCAATCTCATCAGCTACAGTGAAGGTTCCATCAGATACGACGGCCAAGAACTCAACAATCTCAGCAAATCCTTTATCGTCAACACTATCGGTTTTGTTCCCCAGCACCCCTTCGTCTTCACCGGTACCGTCGAAGAGAACCTGCTGTATGCCCTCAAGGCCAAATACGACAACAGCGAGGGGCAACCCCGTCTACCGTCGCTTGATGATAAAATTGAAGCACTGCAAAACGCCGCATTTTTCGTCGACGTTCTCAGGTTCGGGCTCGACACCACCATCTCCGCCGATAACCGGAACTTCAAGGAAAGAGTACTGCGCATGCGGCGAGTCTTTTACAAAACCCACTATGAGGCGCTCCGGGATCTTATCGAACTCTACGACGATCTGAGCGAGACAACCGGCTACCTTGACGATAAGCCGATCATCAACAATATCTTTT
>JBEPWT010000178.1:0-6279 GCA_041642275.1 Desulfopila sp.
TCTATCTGATTACCCCTGAAACTCAGCTTGACCAATTACAAAGAGACAGGGTGCCCTTTTCACCAATCTGCAGCCTGGACGGCTGCAGTTAAGCCCCCAGGGATGGGTTTATGGCGTCCCGGGAAAAGGGCACCCTGTCTCAAAATATGTTGCTGAACACTAGGGGTAATCAGGTTACTCCATGACCGATGCCAGTCTGCTGCGAATCGTGACTTCATCGAGATCGCCGAGCAGGCATATTTTTCTTCTCGATTTTTCCCCGGCGACGATGACCACTTCCTGCCTTTTGAGATTGAAAAACCCACAGAGGAAGGATATCACCTCCCGATTGGCCTTGCCCTCCACCGGCGGTGAAGCGATGGCCAGCTTGACCATGCCGTCATGGAGACCGACTATCCGTGTCTTTTTGGACCTGGGCTGGACGACAAGCCGCAAGGCCGGTCTGTCACCTTTGACAAAGGTGATGCACATGCCTCTCTAGCTCTTATCGCCGGTGCGATCGTCGACGTCATCGCGCATGGAAAAGGTGGCGCCCTGGTCACGCTGGCGGGTGCCGGGCAGGTCAAAGTTCATGCTGATCTCTTCGAGATCGTCGGTCTCGACCGCCGAATTGAGCTGAATTTTCTGAAAGAGTTCGCCGTAATCCTCCTGTTCACCCTCTTCTCTGAAGACATCGAGATTCTCCAGAGTGAGCCGGAGTATTTCCTCAAGATCATCGCGAACCTTGTCGCGCATTGTTTTCAGCCTTTCAATCTCCGCCGGATAGCTGGCCAATTCGCTGAAGGTCTCCTGTCTGAGCTTTTCGGCGTCGGCCTTGGCCCGGTCGATGATCTCCCGCGCCTCTTTCTCGCTCTTGCGCTTGAGATCGGAGGTGAACTGCTGGGCGGCCATCAGGGTTGACTTGAAATCGATCTCTTCGCTGCGCAGCTCTTCGTTCTGCTTTTCCAGGGTGTCGATTTTGGCGGCAAGCCGGTCGTTTCTTTCCTTTTCCGCCTGAGCGGACTGTTCCCATCTCTTGACTTTGCTCTGGGCCTCGGCAAGTTCGCGGTCCTTGGCACTGCTCTTCTTCTCAAGTACCGTAATCTCCCGCTTCAGCGATGCGATTTCCCCGCGCAGGGCGGCAAGCTCACTGTCTCTTTCGGCAAATACCGACTGGATTTCTTCGGAGCTGCCCTGGGTGGCCGCGAGTTCCTCCTTCAGCTTCCGCTTGTCGGCCTGCAGGGAATCCCGCTCTTCGACAATGACATCGAGTTCGTCTATCTGCTGGCGCACCTGCTCGAGGAGTTCGAAAAACTCTTCTGCGATCAGTTCCAGGTATGCCTTGACTTCAACGGTATCGTACCCTCTGAACTTGACCTGAAATTCCTGATCCTTTATAGCTTGCGGGGTTATAGCCATGTCAGTGCTCCATTACCTAAATTTCATAGATGAACCGATTGCCTCATCCGGCTTCTCACATCGCCAGCTGCTTCATAGTGGGGACAAGGAAGCTCTGCAAAAACATTATCACCATAATGAGAATCAACGGAGAAAAATCTATACCGCCCATGGAAATCGGCAGCACCCTGCGGATTCTGCCAAGCACCGGCTCCGTTGCCTCATAGAGAAAACGTACTATGGGATTGTAGGGGTCGGCGTTGACCCAGGAAATAATCGCCCTGCCGATGATGATCCACATATAGGCAGTGAGAACGAAGTTGACCAGATTGGCCAGAGCCATCAGAAAATTCTGCGCCACAAACATATTCTACTCCTTCTATGATACACTGCTGCCGTTTTTGACCGGTTCACCCACCGTCGCCAGAACCAGTTTCGTCTTGCCGTCCTCCTCGCTTTTGGCAGCGAGCAGCATGCCCTCCGATTGCAGCCCCATTATTTTGGCCGGCTGCAGATTGGCCACCAGCAGTACCTGTCTGCCCGGGAGTTCCTCGGGGCTGTAATACTCGGCAATGCCGGCGACAACGCTGCGCTCCTCGTGTGCGCGAACCCTGAGCAGCAGCAGGCGGTCTGATTTTTCGACTCTTTCAGCGGATATCACTTCGGCGACCCTGAGTTCCACTTTCCTGAACTGATCGAAGCTGATAAGCCCGTCGCCGATCGGCTTCTGATTTTTGCCGGATGGGGCCGCAGCGGGCTTTGCCTTCCTTGCCTTGCCCGGGGTGTCTTCGCGGGGAAACAGGGCGTCGGTTTCGCCAACTCTGGTCCCCGGGGGGAAAACACCCCACCTCCCGCCTTCTTCGAGGCTTGCCACCATATCACTGTTCTCCAGGCCGAGGCTTCTGCTCATCTTTGCCGCCGTTTCCGGCATGACCGGAGAGAGGGTGAGAGTCAATATCCGCAGGCTCTCAACCAGATTGTAGAGAACCGTATCCAGACGCTCCGCCCTGGTCTCATCCTTGGCCAGAGCCCACGGTTCGTTGATGACGATATATTTGTTGGCCTGGCTCACCAGTTCCCACACCGCCTGCAGTCCCTTGTGAAACTCGAAGTCTGCCATGTGACGTCGGTAGGCGGGCAGCACTCTCTGGACGGTATCTATGAGCAGATCGTCGGATTCCTCCCTCCTGCCAGCTGCAGCCACCACGCCGTCCCGGTATTTGTGGATCATGGAGAGCGAGCGGCTGAAGAGGTTGCCGAGATCGTTGGCCAGATCGGAATTTTTACGGGCTATCATGGCCTCATGGCTGAAGGAAGCGTCAAGGCCGAAGGACATCTCCCGAAGCAGAAAATATCTCAGCGCATCCCTGCCGTACTGGGCGACAAGATCGGCCGGACGGACCACGTTGCCGATGGATTTGGACATCTTGGTATCATCGACATTCCAGTAGCCGTGAACGTGCAGCTTGGAATAGGGCCTGAGGCCGATGGCCATGAGCATGGTCGGCCAGTATATGGCGTGCGGCTTGAGGATGTCCTTGGCGATCAGATGTTCGGCAACATCCCAGTATTGCTGAAATTCCTCACCTTCCGGATAACCAATGCCGGTGAGATAGTTTATCAGGGCGTCAAACCAGACATAGGTAACGAAGCCGCGGTCAAAGGGCAGTTCGATACCCCAGGTCAGCCTGCTCACCGGCCGCGAGATGCAGAGGTCCTCCAGGGGTTCGCTGAGAAAGGAGAGGACTTCGTTGCGGTAGCGCTCCGGGGTGATGAATTCGGGATTGGCGTGAATATGATCGAGGAGCTGCTGCTGGTAGGCCGACATGCGGAAAAAATAGTTCTGCTCGCTGATCTCTTCCGGTTCGACCATATGATCGGGACATTTGCCGCCGACAAGCTCCTTTTCCGTGAGAAACCTCTCGCAGCCCTTGCAGTAGAGGCCGGAGTATTCATCGAAGTAGATGTCGCCGTTGTCGTAGACGGTCTGAAGAATGCTCCTGACGGTGCCTACATGCTCCTCATCCGTTGTCCGGATGAAATTGTCAGGTATTATCCGCAGATGCTTCCAGGTCTCTTTGAAGGTGGCGCTTATGCCGTCGACATACTCACGGGGGTCCTTGTTGTCGCGGCGGGCCGCCTCGACGATTTTGTCGCCGTGTTCATCGGTTCCCGTCTGGAAACGGACCCTGTAGCCGCACAGTCTGCGGAACCGGCTGTAGGTGTCGGCGACGATGGTGGTGTAGGCATGCCCCAGGTGCGGCTGAGCGTTTACGTAATAAATCGGTGTAGTTATATATGCTTTCATGGTGTCGTCATTGTCGAAGATTTCCGCAGGCCTTTGCCAGAAGCTCCAGCCTGCAAAAAAGTCTTCGACATTTATTTATTTTTTTTCTTTTTCCGGGGTGCTTTTCCGTCTTTCAACCTTTCCACCGCAAGCCAGCTCTTTTTGTCGAGAAGACGATCTGCGCCGCTTTCGTCGACAACCACAAGCTGCTGCTGCAGGGGGAGTTGCCTTTTTACCTTGTACTCGACGCCGTCGACGAGTACGCGACTGCCGATCTTTGGCATCATTTTGCGCTGCTCGTGATAGATTGGAAATTCATAGGTGAGGCAGCACAGCAGCCTGTTGCAGACTCCCGAGATCTTCGAGGGATTGAGCGGCAGGTCCTGTTCTTTGGCCATTTTTATAGACACGGAGTCAAATTTTTTCATAAACGACGAGCAGCACAACTCCCGGCCACAGGTTCCCAGCCCGCCGATCATCTTGGTTTCGTGGCGCACCCCTATCTGGCGCATTTCCACCCGGGTCCTGAACTCCTGCACCAGATCCTTGACCAGCTCCCGAAAATCGACCCTGTTGTCGGCGGTAAAATAGAAAATTATCTTGCTGCCGTTGAAAAACTTCTCCACCCTCACCAGACTCATCTCCAGATTATGCTTGTCAATAAGCTCGGAGCAGAGGGCGAAACCGCTCTCTTCGGCCGCCGGCAGCTTGTCGAAGCGTTCGTTTTCCTCCTGGGTCAGTCGTCTGACAATACCATAACTCGCCTGTCGTTTCTGGACTGAGCACCTGCAGGCCGGAGCCGCGCCTACCACCAATGCCGGTTCCAGGCCATGATCGGTTTTGACCATGACCAGATCACCCCGCACCAGCCCGGCGAGCGTTGCCTCCGCCGTGAATTCCTGAGCTTGTTCGCGGAACCTTATTCTATAGAAAACCTGCTCTTCTCCGGCTTCATCGCCCTCAAGAGCGGTCTGTTTCTCTGTTTCTGCCATTACCCGCTACCTTTTTCAATACCTCAAATATCTTATTGTAACCGAAACAGCAGATTTTCGCACACCAATGCCCGATTACAGTTGCGCCCCAGCTGGCGCTCAGCGATGTCCACCGCCTCCAGCTTGGCGAAAAGAGCATCCATGGCCTCCGGCTCCGCGGTATTCGCCGCCTCGCCGCCGGTCCGCATCAGCGCGTCCCGCAGCCAGATGCGCAGCAGACCGAGCATGGAGGGAATATTCTCCTTGAGTTCTGCCATCTGCTGTGCCAGCTGCAGTATGACAGTGCAGTACCGGTCATCTTTATACTGTACATCGGAAAGTACCGCCACCACCTTTTTCCAGGTTGTCATCATGTTATTTTCCTGCAGAAGCAGGGCCTTGCCCGGACTGCCCTCGGCCAGCCTGGCCAGGAGGTGGCTTTCCTCCGGACCGAGACCGTGGACGGTGGTCAACAGCTGCACCGTCTCCTCATGGCTCAGCGGATAAAACGGCACGAGCTGGCAGCGGGAGATGATGGTCGCCAAAACGGTTCTCGAAGCCTCGGCCGTGAGGATGAGGACATTGTCCGCCGGCGGTTCTTCCAGCGTCTTGAGCAGACTGTTGGCCGCCTCCTGGCGCATGGCGTGGACATCTTCAATGACCACCACCCGTCTTTGAGACTCATAGGGCGGGTAGCTCAGAGATTTGCACAGTCTGCGTACGCTCTCTATCTTGATCGTCCCCTTCTCGGGCGACTCGACCCTGTAATCCGGGTGGTTGCCCGACAGGAATTTTCTGCAGGAGAGGCAGTGGCCGCAGCTGGCGACCGGGCCAAGAGTTTTGCAGCTCAGGGCCCTGGCCATGGCTTCGGCATAGAGCTTCTTGCCGACGCCGTCCGCCCCGCGAAAAAGATAGGCATGGGCTATTCTGCCGGAGCCCAGCGACCTGGTCAACAGCGATTTGGCCCGCTGCTGGCCCAAAAGCCCTGAAAAAGCGGTTTTTTTCTTATCCCCATCCATTGGCCACAACCCTAGAAAAGCGTCTTCTGCCGCTGACGGCGCTCGCTATCGCTTTGCGCCTCAACCTCACATTCCTGAAAAGACGAGAGGTAGAGGAATCTCTCCAGTGAGCGCTGATAGTCGCTCCATTTCCAGCCCTCCTCCTTTTGCTTGCGCCGCAGCTGCTCTATGAGGTTCATCTTGGAATCAAGATCGTCTATATAGCTCAGCAGAAAGGCTTCCGGCGTCATGGGTACGGTGGGTGAACCAAACTCCAGCCGGCCGTGGTGGCTGAGAACAAGGTGCTGTATCTGCGTGAGTATATCCTCGGGAAAGTCTTCTATGCAGGCGGCCTGTTCGCCGACCATTTCACTGCCGATGACCAGATGGCCCTTCAGTCTGCCGGCGGAGGTATAATCCACCAGCCCCACCTCTTCCTTGAGTTCCTTGATCTTGCCGATGTCATGGAACAAAACCCCCGCCATGAGGATGGACCGGTCGACTCCGGGATAATGGGATACCAGCATATCGGCAACGCGGGCCATGGAGAGGCAGTGCTCCATAAGACCGCCGACATAGGCATGATGAATGCCCTTGGCTGCCGGCGCCGTCTGGAAGCGCTCCCACATTTCCCCTTTTTGAAAAA
>JBEPWT010000179.1:0-6249 GCA_041642275.1 Desulfopila sp.
GGCTTGACTGCAGCCGTCCTGGCTGCAGACACCCGCGAAATGAGCAACCCGGCCCCCTTGCTAGTGGCTAGGCTGAGTTTCATACCTAATCAGATTCTTTTAAGAAGCATAGCAACGAAAGAAAAAGGGGGCAACCGCATGCCGTATGAGGTCGCCCCCGGGGAGACTAACCCGGATTTCTCACCAGATTATCATTGCTGGAGTGTTTTACCTTTTGTTTAGCCAAACAGCAGGTCCATAATGCCGGCACCGAGAAAACCGCGGCACATAAAGTTGATACCGACGTAGAAAGCCAGGACGATAAAGATCCGGGTTAACACCTTGTCCGGTATATACTGAGAGGTTCGCGGACCTATCATGGAGCCGATAAAGATCCCCACCAGCTGTGCTCCGATCAGGGGCCAGTAGACCAGGGCTCCAGCGGCAAGATAGCTGAGAATACTGGTTATCATGCCGATAAGAACGGCCATGGCGGAGGTTCCAGCAGCCAGATACATCGGCAGTCCGGAGACGCTGGTCAGAAAGGGTACCAGCATAAAACCGCCGCCAACGCCGAGAAATGCGGCAATAGCGGCGATAACGAAGCCGCCGATGATGGGCAGCAAGGGGCTGAAAGAAAATTCGACGCCATAAAAATTGAAAGAAATTTTAGAGAGGCTCCAGGAGTTCATTTTGACACCAAGCTCAGTGGTATCAATGGCCTCTCCCGCCTTTTTCCGTTTTACGGTGGCCTCGAAGGCACTGGCTGCCTCTTTGGCTTTTTTCTTTCTTTTGGCACCGGCGGGGGTGGATTCGTACAGCATGTAACAGCCAAGTACCAGAACAAATATCCCGAAGTAGCCGACATACTCCTTAAAGGAAATTTTTCCGGCCGTCAGGGTAGGGATAAGGTAGCTGCCGGCAATAGAGCCGATGGCGAGGAAGAGTCCGACGGGCCAGACCAGGCGTCCCAGCTTAAAATAGTTGAAGGTGGAAACAAGGGCGCTGAAGCCCACCATAAACTGGTTGGAAACCCTGATGGAGTCCGTTACCGCCTTGTTGAGCGATGGTGCGGACTGCTTGAAGCTTCCGGCATAGTTGCCCAGGCCGTAGACGGTGATGTGGCCGATACCTGCCATGATACCGCCGAAGGCGCCGACGGTGGAGAAGATCCAGCCAACCCATATGGCCCACAAGAAGGCGACGATCAGGTTGATCTGCGGTCCACCGGGAATGCCGAGATAGCCTGCTTCGGCAGCGGCGTCTATTGTCCCGGCTTCGACGGCCTGATTGATTCCCACCGTCAAGCTGTCATCGACGGCAAGGGCAGATCCTCCCATGGCGACCAGCAAGGTCATAGTTGCCCATAGTGATATCAGGAAAAGTCTGCGATAGCGGTCACTGCCTAGCTTCTGTAACATCGTTAGTCTCCTTTTAACTGTGAAATAAATACTTGATTACCCATAAAGCTCAGCTTCCTGTTCATTGCCCTGGAGGCGCTTATCTCACGGGACGCCATAAACCCATCCCTGGGGGCTTCGCTTACGCCGTCCTGGCTGCAGAGACCCGTGAGACAAGCACCTCCAGACCACCAATAGGTGATAGGCTGAGGTTTTTCCGTAATTAGCAATAAATAACTGCCGCCATTGCCAATGTGTCTCTGCTCGGTTTGGGTAATGACCAGGCGGCGATCTGCGCCTTATTTTTCCGGGCACTGTGTTTTGTCCTCGAGACCCTCATAGCATCTTTTGTGCCTGATAGATTACAAGGTCCGCTGTCTATTTTATAAATGACCTAAAATTGGTGGCTTAATCCTGTATAATACGAATTGTCGCCGGCGGCTGGGAGCTGAAGGTCAGTCACTGAGAGCCGGTGCTGCAACGCAAGTGTTGCGCGACATGCTTTGCTGGTGGCGGTTTCCTTGGGAGTGGGAGGGGAGTGTCTCAAGATTGGAGGTCTCTGCGCCGTTGGCAGGTATATCGCCAGCGTGCAACATAACTGCTGCTTCTTGTTTAACTCTATGTAATAAAACGAGTATATTGTAATTATGGCGGCAAGGGTACCCTCTTCTGTGCAACATCATGGTTGCATCGCGGCCGGCAGAGGAGAAAAGGTGACTGCCAGGGGGGTTACAGGTCTTTGAATTGGGCGGAAAAGACGCCATAGCGTCGCATTATCCGCTGGAGTGCCTGGCGCTCAAGGCCGCAGTGGGTGGCGGCATAGGTGACATTTCCCCCATGCCCGGCAAGGAGATGGTTGAGGTAGTGGACGGAGAAGCGTTTTATGATTTCGGCCTTGGCACTGTTATAGGGCTGGCTGAGAAGCTCGTCGAAGGGGTCGGCGGAGCCCGCTCGAGGTGTTTCATGGTGATCCTCTATTTCTTCGAGATCGATATTGCCATCGTCAGCCAGAAGGACAATGCGCTTAACGGTATTCTGAAGTTCCCGTACATTGCCTACCCATTTTCGTTGATAGAGCTGTTGTAAAAGCGGCGCAGGTACAACCAGCTCTTCTCGGTGATACTGCTGCTTGAACAGCTTGAAAAAATGGTGCACCAGCAGGGGAATGTCTTCTTTCATCTCCTCAAGGCCGGGCATGACGACGGAGACGACGTTGAGACGATAAAAAAGATCTTCTCTGAACTCGCCGCTTCGTATTTTCGCCTCAAGGTCCTGGTTGGTGGAGGCGACAACACGGGCATCTACCTTGATGGTTTTGTTCTGCCCCAGCGGCTGTATTTCCTTTTCCTGCAGAACACGAAGCAGTTTGGTCTGTATGGAGACGGGAATATCGGCGATCTCGTCGAGCAGGATGGTTGAACCGTGGGCTTCGAGGAACAGTCCTTTTTTCTCCTGCAGCGCCCCGGTAAAGGCCCCCCTGCTATAGCCGAAAAGTTCGCTTTCGAGAACATTTTCCGGCAATGCCGGGCAGTTGACGGTGATCATCTGTCGATGTTTGCGTGGGCTGAGACTGTGCAGGGCACGGGCGGCGATCTCTTTTCCCGTGCCGCTTTCCCCCCGGATAAGAACAGTGGCGTCGGTGTCGGCAACTCGAGCCAGCAGGTTTAAGGCACGCTGCAAGGCCTTGCTCTGACCGACAAAGCCTTCCGGCAGCGACAGGCTGTTCAGCTTTTGACGCAGGCGCTGGTTGGTCCGCAGCAGCGCGGTGCGTTCGAGGCAGTTGTTGACCACCCGGGCAATATGATCCTTGTCGAAGGGTTTCTGCAAAAAATCATAGGCGCCGTCCTTCAAGGCCTGTACCGCCATGTCGATGGTGGCATGCCCCGTCATGATGATCACCGAGATGGTGCTGTCGTAATCGCCTATCCTTTTCAGCAGTTCCAGACCGTCGAGATCGGGCATCTTGATGTCTGTAACCACAACCGCGGGATTGCACTCCGGCAGTTTCTGCAGAGCAACTTCTCCTGATGGGGCCGTAACGACGTCACAGCCGCATTTTTTTTTCATCACCAGGCGCAGCATGGAGAGCATATCCGGTTCGTCGTCGACGATCATAACGCATTGTTGCTCTGTAGTGTCTGATTGCGCTTTGTCTTCTTTCATGGGAGCATTTGCAAAATAATCGTTCTGTGACGGGAGGCTGTGTGTCGCCGGTCAAATCCTGACAACCAACCATCAGTATTCAAAGGATATACCAAGCTGATTACCAAGGAAACTCAGCTACGCCTCCCGAGGGACCGGATTGCTCATTTCACGGGACGCCATAAACCCGTCCATGGGGGCAACGCTTACGCCTTCCTGGCTGCAGACATCCGCGAAATGAGCAACCCGCCCCCCTTGCTGGAGGCCAGGCTGAGTTTCATACGGAATCAGTTATACCAATGGTCATAGTCCTTTTCTGAAAAAACCTCAACCGTTGATGGCCTCGTAAAAAGCTCAAAGTCAGCCATTTCGTCATTCTGAACTTGATTCAGAATCCAGTTGTTTTAGCTAGTTATGGATTCCGGCCTTCGCCGGAATGACCAAAAAGATGACTTTTTACGAAACTATCAACCATTGATAATCTTGGTGGTGAATTGAACAGCGGCCATAAGGCAATGATGGGATTTGCGGCGAAGATATTATTCTTTTTCGCTATTTTTGGTCTGCAGTTCGACGATTGTGGTGGTGCCGACATAGTCTCTGCTTTCAAACCCGGTGGCTGCCGTCATTTGCCGGGTCAACTCCGCCATTTTCTGCATATTGCGGATGATCATGTCTATATCATCGATAAGCTCTGACGAAGTAAGGTCATCTCGAAGAAGTTGTGCCGTACCGAGGGCGGCAAAGAGGGGAGTATTGAGTTCGTGCGCTGCCGTACCGGCCATTTCTATGACTCCCTGGAGCTTCATGCGCTCCATTTTTTCCTGTTCCAGCTGTCTCTGGTCTGTGATGTCGCGGACCACTTCGATGACGAAGCTGACCTCGGTGCCGGTTGTGCGCATCGGCGCCAGGTGACGCTCGTACCAACGCGGTTCGCCACCACTTTCAAGCTGCTCGGAAACCGTTATCGGTTCACCGTGGCTCAGTACGGCCTTGAGGGGACAATCGGCTGTCTGGGCCGATTTCCAGGGAGAGACCTTGTGATAAAAAAGGCCCAGCGTATCAACTTCTTTGGAGTCGGTCTGTTCCAGAAACTGTTTGTTCGCCAGGATGATCCTTCCTTCGGCGTCAACCACCAGGAGCTGCAGCCAGAGGGAATCGAGAATCGTCTGCAGAAAATGCTCCTGTTCTTCAATCTGGTTGAAAAGCAGGGTGATCTGGCGGTAGGTCCTGGCTTTTTCAATGGCATTACCGCCTTCTTCGGCAACCGCCACAACAAAATGTATTTCGGCGGTGCTGAAAAAATGCGGGGAGATGGTCAGCAGGCGCAGCACGCCAATTATTTTCTCCTCATTTTTAATAGGGACAACGAGAATCGACTTGATTCCTTCGCGCTGAATTTCCTCGTGGTATTCAACTCTGGGGTCGGTGGCGGCGTCATAGACAGCGACGGGCTCGCCTTTGAGAACCTTGAAAATAGAATCTTCGCCGCTGATGCTGCCACGGTTGAGATATTCCTGAGACAGACCGGAGGCTGCAACCAGTTCGAGACGGTTGGTGGCTGGATGTTTCAGGCGGATGGTACAGCCCTGGACCTTCATGATGCCTGGGAGTTTGTCAACGATGGCGGTGAGGATTCTGTCGAGATCAAGAGTAGAATTGACCAGTTTTGAGATTTCTCGCAGCTCCCGGAAGAAAATCACCTGATTTTCCATGTCCTTAAACAAGCGGCCATTGGCAATAGCCATGCCGACCTGTTTCGCCAGGGACATGGCAAAGGCGATCTCAGCGGGCGAAAACTCCCGGCGCTCCTTGGTCAGCAGGCGCATCAGTCCAATCACCTGATCCTGAAAGAGGATCGGCAGGGACAGGGCGCTTTTGACCCCTTCGCGCGAGATCAGGGCGCAACTGTCATGATCGCAATCCTTTTCCAGATCCGTTCTGGCGATGGGCCGGCCATCGCGTAACGTGGCCATCGCTTCGCTGGAGTCTATGGTTTTGCGCGAGAGATATTCTGCGGATACGCCATGAGCCGCACCAAGAACAAAGGAGTTGGTGCCGGCGTCAAGCAGCCGGATGGTGGCCGCGTCTACCTCCAGTAATTCCGGCAGCCGCCTGACCACAAGGTCCATGACCTGTTGCGGGTCATGGACCATGCTGATCAGGCGAGTGACTTCCTGGAAAACTTCCAGGAAGTCACTCTCTTTTGGTCGTATTGCCGGGGTCATATGGTCTTGGAGTTTATGCCGGCTCAAGTGTTGTCAGCTGCAGGGCATGAGTGGTGCATTTGGCGATGCATGCCGGTTTCAGCCCGGCATCGAGGCGGTCCATGCAGAAATCGCATTTGACCGCCTTGCCGTCGTCCGGGTTCTGTACGGGAATCTGCCAGGGGCAGGCGCTCTGACAGGCCATGCAGCCGATGCAGGTTTCCTGGTCGATATAGACAATACCGTCGTCACGTTTTCTCATCGCTTCCGTCGGGCAGACCGGCAGGCAGAGAGGCTCGTCGCAGTGACGGCAGGTGCTGAAGGTGAATTCCACTCGCGGAACTCCGCCGATCTTTTTCAGCGGCGTGGTGCTGATTTCACACAGAAAGGGGCCAACCGGCAGGTTTTTATTGGTTTTACAGTGAACCTCGCAGCCATGGCAGCCGATGCATCTGCGGGTGTTGAGGTAGATCATATAGTTTTTCACAGTTCAACTCTCCTCTTGGGGTTACGAATACTCT
>JBEPWT010000180.1:0-6234 GCA_041642275.1 Desulfopila sp.
GAAGGCAAAGACGAGACGCTCCTTGCTGCCGTAATGTTTGTAGATAGTGGTGAAACTGACCTCGGCCTTTTCGGCGACGTCGCGGATACTGGCCTGGTGAAAATCGGACTGGGAAAAAACCTCGAGTACGGCGGCCTCGAGGCGCTTGTAGATGTCGGGATTGAGGTCGTTTAACATTGTTATTGACACCGGCTTTTAAAGGAATGGGTGTGTGTCACCAACTGCTGTATATCGTTGGATCTGTGTGATCCGTGCCGTTAAACGATACTGGTGTAAAGGAAACTTCTCCCGAAAACAAGATGTTCTGTTTTAGCTTGTTATGAAACTTATCTACTTGAAAAAATGTAATTAGTAGCAGGGCCTGGGAAAAGAATCGCAAATCTGCAGAACAATGTTACACTGCCCATATATTGTCTTAATATACACAGGGTATATTTTCAAGGAAAAAGATTGCCTTTGCCGCCCGGAATCCCCTTCTCGGGCGGAAACTCTTTCGCCGGTTTGGACGGCGGTTTTTCTCGGAAGAGCCGAGACAATATGACTCTCAGCCGTCGAAGCCGGCCTCGGCTCTGGCCCGTTGCGATATCTCGGAGGTCAGCCGCAGCACCTTCTGCGCCAGTTCAGCGGGCAGCGATCCCGTGCCGCAGGAAGGGGCGATGAAGGTCTGTTCCTTCAGTCTGTCCACCGGCAGGCTGAAGGAACAGAGGCGGTTGAGCTGGTCCTGCCACCTGTCATAGAGGGACTGGATGTTTTCGCCCTTGAGAACCTCGGCATCGCCAGTGGGAACAATGCCCCAGGCCAGCATGCCTCCTCTTTGCAGGTAGCGGCGGAGAAGGTCTCTGTAGAGAATGAAATTGTCGAAGTAGAAGTAGGCGTCGAAGCTGATGATATCGGTGTCTGAGGACAGCACCGGTCCCCAGTCGCCGTTGGCGCAGATATGAACGCCGGCCAGGCCGCCGGCGGCATGAATGGTGGCGATTACCTCGGCGACGGCGCCGGCGACCATTTCCTGCGTTATGCCGACAAAGGCGCTGGAGCCGTAGCTGACGATGCCGGGTTCGTCGATGAAGATGATGGGAGGCGTTCCGGCGGTCAGCGGCTTCAGCTGCTCTATCTGCCACCGGGCTTTGAAGCTGAGGTGCTTGACCAGCATGTCGCGGAGATTGTCGTCGTAGAAAATGGAGCGGTCCTTGTCGTCCCTGACGCTGATGCCCGTGGTGACCGGTCCGGTTATCTGGCCTTTGAGCGCTGTATAGTCATCGGAGTCCCTCATGGCCTCGACAAAGACACCAAATCCCGGAGCGGTATCAGCGCCAAGACTGAAGCGGCTGTTTTGCGGAAAGCTCCCCTGCTGTTCGATCTCCATATAGTCTTCATAGAAGGCGGCCATCTGCTCCTGGAAATCGTCGCCGGAGGTGTCGATCCAGAAACGCTTGCCTTCCTCCCGGAGGCCGGGGAAGCCGCTGAGAAACTGGCGGACCATTCCCTCGCCGGGCAGCTTCGGCAGTTGCGGCCAGAGAGGAATGGCGGCACAGTGCTCTTCAATGAGGCGCATCGCCTCATGGTGGTCTGTGAGCGGCAGGCTGCCGATAAGGATCGGCAGACAGCGTGCTGTGAACATAGGGTCACCGAGGAGTGTGGTTGGCGGAAGTTTGCCGGAAAATTACGCACCGACACTATAACGCTACTCTTTTTGCAGCAAAAAGAAAACTGATTATGTATGAAACTCAGCTACGCCTCCTGAGGGACCGGATTGCTCATTTCACGGGACGCCATAAACCCGTCCATGGGGGCAAGGCTTACGCCGTCCTGGCTGCAGACACCCGCGAAATGAGCAACCCGGCCCCCTTGCTAGAGGCCAGGCTGAGTTTCATTGGTAATCAGCAAAAGAAAAGCCGGGAAAATCCGGGAGAGCAGGGCGCCGATCATTGCTTTGTTTCATCGGTCGAGGCCAAATTTCTATATTTCCGAAAAACTATGGTAAATAAATGAGAGTTTTGGTAAAAGTAGCTAACTTCGATTCCGGGAAAGAAGCACCATTTCCTGTGGATCTTCTTTTGTGAAATATGGGCGGGTAGCTCAGCTGGATAGAGTGTCGGCCTCCGAAGCCGAAGGTCCCGGGTTCGAATCCCGGCTCGCCCACCAGCAATATCAAAAAAAGCGCTCCCGACTATCGTTAATGGCCAGGGGCGCTTTTTCTATTTTCTCTTCAGAGCTGTTTTTTTCTTCTACCTCTTTCCCGGAAGAGTCATTCTTCCCCATTGAAAATGTCCGGATAATGTTTTTCGGCGCATTGCGGGCATAATCCGTGACTGAACTCCAGTGCTGAATGGCGGCTGAAGTAGGAGTCGATGCTGTTCCAGTAGCCTTTGTCGTCACGAATGCTTTTGCAGAAGGAACAGATTGGCAGCAATCCCTGCAATGTGTTGATCTCTTCCAGGGCCAGTTGCAGATTGCCAATGAGGTTTTCTTTTTGTTTTTCCGCTTTCCGGCGGACCTCGATTTCCTTTTTGAGGTCGGCGTTCATTTTTTCCAGGTCGAGAAAAATGAGGTCGAAGGGCTCTTCGATGCAGGTCTTGATGAGGGCTTCGTAGATAAGGAGATAAGAGAAAATCTTGAAATAATGGCCGACGAGATTGAGGAATCCGTAGTTGCTGCTATAGAGGGTAAAGGAGATCTCGGAGAGAATGGTGCATATGATCGACGCCAGGAGAATCCAGAAAACCCTCGCGGTGAACCGCTGTCTGTTCTTATAGAGGAGAAAAACGCAGCCAGCCAGAATGAGACAGATAATATATTCGCTGATTTTCTTGAAGGGGGTCAGTCCGCTGCCCTCGACAAAGCAGGCGGGGAAGATCTTCCAATGGAAAATGCTGGCAATGAGCAGGGCGGTGATGACGGTATAGACGGCAAAGACGATATGCGGCCGCAGTTCGGTGCCGCGGCGCAGAAAGAAAAAGGCCAGAAGAAGGGTGAGGCTTTCAAGGTAGCGTCCTCCGATCCAGAGCTGGTTGGCATAATAATCATAGTCGGTAAAGATCGGCATGCCTTTGTAGGCGAAGGTGTGCAGGAGATCTATCAGGGCGATGAAGAGGTAGGCGATGCCGATTAACAGCAGGTATGGATTGCGGATATATTTTTTGGAATTCCAGGCTATGGCGAAGATGGAAAAGGCGACGACGATGCTGAAAATTTCCGCCAGCGAGTGAAATAACAGATAATTGACAGAGGTGGTGTAATACAGTCCGACCAGGGCCGCCAGGATGGCGGCATAATTGGCCGCGGATTTCAAGGCGATGGTGTGAGGCTTTTCCGTGCTCATGTCTGTTGTCATCTCCATCACTTTGAAGCAGGGAAGCGTCCGGGAAGCGGCGAAGTGTCTACTATAGCGAATCCTCCTCCTTTGCAAAGCAAAAAATACTGTGATTACGTATAATCTTCATCTACCCCCGCCGCCTGTCCCATGAGTGCGTCTCCTGTAGGAAAGGTCCTGTCTCGTGGTAATTGGATAAGCTGAGTTTCAGGGGTAGTCAGATATCTCAAAATATATACGGCTGTGGTTATTATCACGATCTGTTGCTGCCCCGACTTTGCGTGAGGCTTTCTTTTATTTCTTTATACGCTGCCAGAGTAGCAGGCGGTAGCTCACATACCAGATGAAGCCGATGAGCAGCAGCACCAGCGGTATGATGGTAGGGCTCTGCTGGTCGAAGCCGATGAATTCGACCAGCCCCCAGATTATACCGATGAAAATCAGAGTAAGAGAGAGTACGGAATGCCATGGAAGGTCAAAGAAACAGGGAGAAAGAAACAGGGTCGCATCTTCATTATTAATTATTGTGAACTTTCGCAAAATTGGAACATAAAAAAGGCGTAAAGCTCCCAACCTAGCTTTTCATCAGATGAACTGGTGAAGGCTGCGTTATGCATACTTTGTAGACAGCTTGATAACTATAATGGACCCCGTTATAATATGACCCATGATAAAAACTTTTAAGTCTGCTGGTACTGAAGATATTTTTGATGGTATGGCATCCCGAGCAGCTCGAAGATGCTGTCCGCAATCTATTTGGCCGGTTGCTCGCCGAAAGTTGGATCAAATCAACCGAGTTCGAGAGATCAATGAACTTAAAGTGCCTCCCGGTAATCGTTTGGAGCGTTTGAAAGGCGATCGGGAGAATCAATACAGTATCCGCATTAATCAACAATACAAAATTTGTTTTACATGGGAGGAAGGTCATGCCTACGAGATCGAAATCACAGATTACCACTGATGTTGGTCGACGACTGCCTCGAAATCGTCCTCCGACACATCCCGGGGAGATGCTTTTCGAAGAATTCGTCAAGCCGCTGGACCTTACACAAGCAGAACTTGCTCGGCGTCTGGGCGTTTCTTACCCTCGTCTGAACGAAATCATTAAAGGCAGGCGTTCGGTAACGCCGGATACTGCATTGCGGCTGTCCCGTGTTTTGGGTATGTCTGCGGATTTCTGGCTGGGTTTGCAACAGGACTGGGATCTCTGGCATGCAATGAACAGCCCTGAAGCAAAACAGATTAATCGCCTGAAACCAATCCCCAGGGATCAACATTCTTTTCCATAATCACTTTCTGCACTTGACAGGTATTCCGCTGTCGCTCCACACCTGCAGGAAAAGAACGGGGTCGCATCTTAATTATTAATTATTGACAAGATACACGCTATCGGAATGATAAAACAGAGGCTTTCAAATTTTCCAACAACGCCTTTCGTCAGATGAACAGGTGAAGGCTGGTAAAAAGAGGCAAGCCTTCCGTGGTTTGCAGTGCCAGGAGGAATCCAGGCGGCAGCATTTCAAATTCCACGCTGATTCCAACCGCCAATGAAGAGTTCACTGGCGCAGTCGGTGCAGCGGATCCTTGGCATTTTCCCAAAAGGTATTCAAGCCACTGCAGCGTTTCGTCCTTCAGCTGGGGCCGGCCTCACCTTGAGCGGATGGTTCTGTTAGTCATGACGGCGCCAGAGCAGCAGACGGTTGATCACATACCAGATAAAGCCGACGAGCAGAAGCACCAGCGGTACGATGGAGGGGGACTGCTGGTCGATGCCGAGAAATTCAACCAGCCCCCAGATTATACCGATGAAGATCAGGGTAAGGGAGAGTACGGATTGCCATAAAAATCCTTTCTTGATCGACCGCGCAGGTGTTTCCGTCGGTCCGGCCGGATTGATGTCCTGGTCTGGAATTTCCTGTCCACACTCACTGCATGTAATAGGTGCCATCATGACCTCCTTTATGGTTAAATACAGAAAAATTAGCATACTCACTCAATATACTATTTCAGCTTGTTCGCTTGGCAAGTGCAGGAGACGCTGTGTGGCGGCAAGAAAAGGAGCGGAATCACAAAGAAAGGTGCCAGAGGCGCCTGCCGCCGCCTTTGCTTAACCTGTTGATGGATATACGGGGGCGCGGAAATATATCTCCGCATTCGTTGAATCCTATATAGCCTCCATAAGCGGTGGGAGAAGACCATGGGAAAAAGAGATACTTGACTGGGTCAAGCAGGCCAACCCCTTTAAAAACAAAGAGGACATGGATTGCCTTGTCGAAGGCCTAATGCTCGCCGGCCTGGAGGATGCGCTTGCCAACTGGATAACGGCGGGAGGAAAGTACAGTTCGTACCGGCCTGTTTTGCAGCTATTCCCCGGAAGAAGAAAAGGAATGGATACTTGAGTAAATTCCGATGGCCTCCAGCTATTGCATCTGCCGGGCCGGACCACCCTTGCCATTTCTGGGTGGCTATGTACAATATAACGGTACCATGTTCTGGTTCGGGATGGCTCGCTTCGCACCATCGGAGTGGCGCCTTGCCGGAGGGAGCAGCTCCAGAGGTTTTTGAAGTTGTATAAATAATAAAAAATATTAGAGAAAAGGAGAGGAGACGATGGATAAATGGGAATGCACGATCTGCGGCTATGTATATGATCCGGCAACAGGCGACCCCGACAACGGCGTGGAGGCCGGAACCGCCTGGGAGGATGTACCCGACGACTGGCAGTGCCCGGTCTGCGGCGCCGGCAAAGAAGATTTCGAAAAAGTCGGCTGAATGCAGTAGTCAGTGCCGTCGGCGGCCACAGAGGGTTTTCGGTATATGACCTATGACCTCGTTATCATCGGCGGCGGCATTGTCGGCATCTCCACCGCCTGGCAGCTGAAAAGGACATATCCCGCAAAAACGTATTCTCCTGCTGGAGA
>JBEPWT010000181.1:0-6204 GCA_041642275.1 Desulfopila sp.
GCATAGTCGATGGAATCGTCGGGACACTTGATGAATTCCTCCTGGTCGATGCGATGAAACTCCAGGTCCTGGGAGGTATGTTTCATTGCCGCTATACAGGCTGAGAGAATTTCCGGCCTGTGGGCCTGCAGCTCGTCGAGGTAGCGTCGGGCTTTGAACAGGAACATGCCGCTGTTCCAGAAGTACTTACCGCTTTCAAGATAGCTTCGGGCGGTTTCGGCGTCGGGTTTTTCGACAAACTCGGCCACCGGATAGCCGTCAATGTCGAGTCCGGTCTTCAGGTCCTGGGCGCGGATATAGCCGTAGCCTGTTTCGGCGGCGGTGGGGATGATGCCAAAAGTCACCAGCTTACCTTTCTCCGCTATTTTCTGGGCCTTCGCCACCGTTGCCTGAAAAGCCTCGACATCGCCGATAACATGGTCTGCGGCCATGATGAGCAGCAGCGGATCTTCTTCCGTATTCAACGCTTCCAGGGCGGCCAGGGCCACCGCCGGCGCCGTATTCCGTCCCACCGGCTCGAGAATAAGCGCTCCGGGCTTTTCCTCTATCCGGCGAAGCTGCTCGGCGACGATGAACCTGTGCTCCTCGTTGGTGATAACGATGGCGGCCGAGCTGTCCATGCCCCGCAGCCTTTTGACGGTGGTCTGCAGCATGGAGTCTTCACCTTCGAGTATCATGAACTGCTTGGGATAGAGAGTACGGCTCAAAGGCCAGAGACGGCTGCCGGTGCCGCCAGCCAGTATTACAGGAATCATGGTATCCTCCATGGATAAATCGGTAGATGGTATGTCGGAGCAGGAAAAATAGGTAGCATATATTTACCGGGAATCAAACTGCAGTCTGCCTGATCTGCCTGCCGCCGATATCGCTGTGGCCAGATCAGTTGGCGGTGGAGCGGTCGGCGAAACGGTTCTGGGTTGAGCCGGAAAACACCGCTGAGGATGCCTCAGGAGTATATTCGGGAATGAGCTGCCGCAGCAGTTCTTTAATGGCGGGAGCGTCATGTTCTTTTGATTTTTGCAGCAGCTGTTCAAGAACACAGGACAGCTCGCCGCAGTTCTTGCCGTCTCCCTGCAGGACCATGATTTTTTCATGTCCGGTCTGGACGATTCCCTCGCCTTCGGTTATGAGCTCCTCATAGAGCTTTTCTCCGGAACGCAGACCCGTATATTTTATCTCAATTTCCGTATCCGGCTCTTTGCCCGCCAGTTTTATGAGATTTCGTGCCATCTGTGCTATTTTGATGGGTTTGCCCATTTTTAAAATAAAGATTTCGCCGCCCTTGCCCATTGCTCCAGCCTGAAGAATGAGTTGCGCGGCTTCCTGAATGGACATGAAATAGCGGGTGACTTCCGGATGAGTTACCGTAACCGGACCACCATTTTCTATTTGACGTTTAAACAGCGGAATTACCGAACCGGAAGACCCCAAGACATTACCGAAGCGCACGGCCATAAAGATGGTTGCGTGGTCTTTGGGGATTGCCGCTGCGTGCCTTGTCAGTTTTGTCCTCGTCGGACAGAAACTGCCGTCCCAGTTGGCCGTGCTGTAGGCCATCATCAACAGCTCGGTCAACCGCTTCGAGGCCCCCATGACATTGGTGGGCCTGACCGCCTTGTCGGTGGAAACCAGAACGAAACGCTGCACTTCATGGACGATGGCCGTTTCAATGAGCAGCTGCGCCGCAAAGACATTGTTATGTATGGCCTGCCAGGGATTGGTCTCCACCAGCGGTACGTGCTTATAGGCCGCGGCGTGGAAGACGACCGCGGGTTTGTAGGTGGTGAACACCAGTTCCAGCAGTCCTTGGTCCTGAACCTTGCCGAGGATGGGAACGATATTTTGAAAATCGTACTCATGCTGCAAATCCATCTGGATGGAATAGAGATTCTCCTCGCCGGCATCGTAGAGAAGGAGAAGCCGGGGACAGAAGCGCAGTATCTGCCGGCAGAGTTCCGAGCCGATGGAGCCTCCGGCACCGGTAACCAGCACTACTTTATCCGTGAGGTAATCACCTATTATATCCTGCTCGAGCCGCACCTCTTCCCGGCCGAGAAGATCGGCATAACGTATATCGCGGATGGCCTTGATGGAGATCTTGCCGTCGATAAGCTGATCGATTCCCGGCAGAACCTTGAAGGGCAGGCCGGTTTCCTGGCAGAGTGCGACTATGCGCTGCATATCGGAGCTGGAAATTGCCGAGATGGTAATGAGAATCTCTTCGCTGTTGGTTCTCTTTGCGTGCTGGTCAATATCTTCGACGAGACCGACCACGGGAATACCGTGGATTTTCAGGCCGGTTTTGCGGGGGTCGTCATCCACCAGACCGACGATAGTGTATGGCAGGTTGCGGTTGCCTTGAATCTCCCGCAGCACCTTGTCGGCGGCGGAACCGGCGCCGACGAGCAAAAGATTTTTTTTGCGCGAGCGCAGTTGCATGCGAAAAAACTGGCGGGAACCCTCCAGGTTTTTATAGAAGTAGCGAATGAGCACCCGGTGTCCGGTGATAAGAACAAAGGTGAGCAGTGAATCGAGTATGAATATCGACCGCGAGTATCCCTGAAACCGGTTGATGAAGAGAATGAGAACGAGGACGACGGCGGCGGAATAGAGTGTCCCCTTGAGGATATTAAGAATATCCGAGTAGCTGGTGTATCGCCACATCCCCCTGTATAATCCCACGGCATAGAAAACAGGAATTTTTACACAGATAAGCAAAATTGACAGGGAAACAATCTTGGAAGTGGAAAGATAATGGAAAGACTCTCCGCCAATGATGCTGTCGGCGAAACGAATGGCATAGGCCAGATAGTGAGCCACCAGCAGCAGGACGATGTCCGTTGACAGGATCAGCCAGAATTTCGGGTTACGGGCCAGGCTCAGAAAAAGAGTCAGCTGGTTGAGTACCAGGTGCTTCAGTGAATGTATCATTACAACCGCGATGAAATTTGATAAAGAATAAGGTGTGGCAGCCCCCCGTTTGCAAGGCGACCGGGGAGGGTGAAAAGCGATGTACGTTGGAAAATCTCCCCGGTTGACGCTCCGTGCCTCCCCCCATCTATAGTCTAAGAGCATACCTCCTTTCAAGCGGAAAATGCAGAAAAACTAAGACAGCTGCAGTCTATGGCCTTCTTTGCTTTAGATTCGCCGGCACCTCCTGGATATAGGATGCGTATGCGTGGCGTATCCCTTCTTCGAGACTGTACTTCGGCTGCCATCCCAACTTCCTGATTCGCGAGGAATCGAGGAGCTTGCGGGGAGTTCCGTCGGGCTTGCTGCTGTCAAAGACCGTTTCTCCCTCGAACCCGACGATTTTGGCGACCATTCGAGCTACCTCGCGGATAGGTATATCGGAGCCGTAGCCGATATTGACAAAGGAGGGATTGCTGCCCTGGAAATGTTTTTGCTCCAAGGCCATTACATGCAGACAGGCATCGGCCATATCGTTGACGTGAAGGAATTCCCGGCGGGCTGCGCCGGTCCCCCAGAGAATCACTTTCGGTGCATGTGCGCTTTTGAGTTCGCCGGTCTTGGGGGAATAGCCGATTGCCGCGCCGATATCATCGGGCAGCGGGCCGTACCTGCCGATATCTGCGCTGATGGCTGGTGCGTCGCCTCGCAATGCCAGTTTGGCAAGGTGATATTTCCTGATCATGGCCGGAATAACATGGCTGTTCTGCAGATGGTAGTTGTCGCCGGGTCCGTAGAGGTTGGTTGGCATGACGGAGCGAAAGCTGGTTCCATACTGCCTGTTGTAGGATTCGCACATTTTGATGCCGGCTATCTTGGCGATGGCATAGGGTTCGTTGGTCGGTTCCAGTTCTCCTGTGAGCAGATGCTCTTCTTTCATCGGCTGGGGCGCATATTTGGGATAGATGCAGGAACTGCCGAGAAAGAGCAGATTGTGTACTCCGGCGCAATAGGCTTCGTGAATGATATTGGTCTGAATCATCAGGTTGCTGTAGATAAATTCGGCCGGATAGGTATTATTGGCGTAGATGCCGCCGACTTTGGCTGCTGCCAGAATGATGTGATCGATGCGGCGATGCCCCAGGAAAGTACGGACACCGGTCTGATCGGTGAGATCGAGCTGGCCATGCGTTCGGCTGAGGAGCGTGCCGACCCCCTTTTCCTGAAAAAGACGATAAAGCGCCAAGCCCACCATGCCCCTGTGACCGGCGATATAGACGGTGTCCGCAGAGAATTCTTTCATGATAGCAGTGTCATGACGGGTGATTTGCAGAGGTGATCCTGTTTCGATCAGATCAGAAGGGTTCTGCCTCGGTATCCACTGGTTGAGTACTGGTTGAGTCTGCTCTGAAAACGCAGCCGCAACGCTGTTGCCGATGACGGGTTTGCCACTCTGTCCGGTGCTGGAACTATACATAATCTGATTACCAATGAAACTCAGCTACGCCTCCTGAGGGACCGGATTGCTCATTTCACGGGACGCCATAAACCCGTCCATGGGGGCAAGGCTTACGCCGTCCTGGCTGCAGACACCCGCGAAATGAGCAACCCGGCCCCCTTGCTAGAGACCAGGCTGAGTTTCATACGTAATCAGCATACATAATAAAAAAGCCTTTGGTAAAGCAATATATTTCTTGACTACCCATAAAGCTCAGCTTCCTGTTCATAGCCTTGGAGGCGCTTATCGCCTTCGCCGCCAGAAAACCCACCCCTGGGGCTAGGTTTACGCCGTCCAGGCTGCTAAGAGCCGTGAGACAAGCACCTCCAGGCCACCAATATGTGATAGGCTGGTTTCAACGTAATGAGCATATATTTTATCGATGTCCGGCGGCGATGCCTATCCTGAACTGCAGGTTTTACCTCCATCCCTGCCGGCTATCACCTCTATTTTGGACATAGAGACTATTGTCTGTTGAGAGTTGCCGGCTTACGTGGTCTTTTAGGGGAGGGTTTTTGGCAACTGCTGCAAGCAGGGACATGCGCACATGAGAAGAAATGGAATCGTTGATGGCTCTTGCCCGCCATGCGGTCCTGGCCTGAAGCCCGATAGCCGCCGATAAACCCAGGGGCGGCGGGGGGCAGAGAATCCCCTGCCCGCTGAACCGGTGAAATACTCCATATCCTTGCAGATGCCTCCATGCTGATACTCAATTCCCTCTTTCCGGTGATGGTGCTCATCCTCCTGGGCTACTGCCTCAAGCGCTACGGCTTGACGAATACCGTTTTTCTGCAGACCTCCGACAAACTGGTGTACACCCTTTTCTTTCCTTTGATGCTTTTCTGGAAGATCGGCAGCTCCTCCTACGAAGAGGGCATAGACCTGAACCTCGTCGGAGCCGCTCTGCTCGCCCTTGGCTGTATGTTCGTGCTCAGTCTGGTGCTGATCGTTGTTTTGCGCATCCCCGATTTCAAGGCAGGCTCCTTTGCGCAAAGCTGCTACCGCTTCAATACCTACATCGGCGTCGCCGTGATTCTCACCAGCCTCGGAGAGGAAGGAATACGCCATTTCGGCATAATCATCGCCATAGCCATTCCCCTGATCAATGTCGCTGCCGTGACCACCCTTATCTGGTTTTCCCAGGAGAAGTTGACAGGCGCCAAACGCCTGCGCCTGATGACACGGGCCCTGCTCTCCAATCCACTTATCATCGGCTGTGTCGCCGGTATTGTCTATGCCAGAGGATTTTCCGGTTTTCCCCTGTTTATCGACAACACTCTCAGCCTGATTTCCATGGTGACGCTGCCTCTGGCACTGCTGTCCATAGGCGGCTCACTGTCCTTTGCCGGGCTGCGTCAGCACGCCTTTCTCTCCTTTGCAGCAGCCGTTGCCAAGCTGGCCGTGTTCCCCATTGTCGGTCTGTTTTTTCTCGATCTGCTCGGTGTCGCCGGCACATCCTTCAAGGTTGGCATGATATTTTTTTCCCTGCCCACATCCACCGCCATCTATGTCCTCTCATCGCAGATGCACAGCGACACCGAACTCGCCTCCTCGGCAATTCTCGTCTCGACCCTGTTTTCTTTTCCCGTTCTCACATTTGTGCTTTTGCTGTAATTTTGATAATCTCGTAATAAGTCAGCCACTGCGTTTTAGATCAGTGCCTTACTCCCCAACAACTGCGATGGAGAAATGATCAATGGCGGCACCAGTAACTCTTTACGCCTTGTCCACCTGCGCCTACTGCCAGGCGATCAGAAAAATGCTGACTGACCTGGGGGTCGACCATGACTACCTCG
>JBEPWT010000182.1:0-6201 GCA_041642275.1 Desulfopila sp.
AGCTTGGGATGGAGTTCCTTGAAAAATCCGGAGCCGTCCAGTGTCAGACTCAGTTTCTGGGCCAGCGGCTTGATATCGTCCTGGAGCTCTATGGCCGTGGCCAGAACCACCAGGTCGGCATCGATTTCGATGTTCTGGGCCAGATCGGCATCGTAGGCCATGACCTTGAGGCGATCTTCGGGCATCATGTCGATGCCGCCTACCCGGCCGCGGATGATGTTGATGCCCATTTCCAGGGCGCCGGTGTAATATTCGTCGAAATCCTTGCCCGGGGTACGTACATCCATGAAGTGCATATAGATGTTGAGATCGGGGTATTTTTCCTTGAGCAGCTTGGCCTGCTTGATCATGTACATGCAGCAGACGCGCGAGCAGTAGGTATGGTGCTTTTGGTCGCGGGAGCCGACGCAGGAGAGAAAGGATATGGTCTTGGGCTTTTCATTGTCGCTCGGGCGCAGAAATTTGCCGCCGGTGGGGCCGGTGGCCGAAATCAGTCTTTCAAGCTGGAGGGCGGTGAGGACGTTGGGCGAATCGGGAGCGAGGCTCTTGAAGGTCTCTTTCTCCATGACTTTGTAGCCGGTGGCGACGACGATGGTGCCGACCTTGACGTCGAGAATATCACCTTCGGGATCAACCGGGAGGCTGCGGTCGATGGCGCCGGCCGGACAGGCCCTTTCGCAGGGAGCCAGAACCGGTTTGCCGGTCTTCTTGCTGATGCGGGTTTCACTGCCGATTTTTCTGCCGCCACAGTTGATGCAGGCGTCCATGTCGATGACCGCTTTCTTCGGCACCGCCTGGGGAAAGTGGATATAGGCGGCGCTTCTGTTGTCGAGACCGGCATTGTACTCGTTGGGAGTCCTGATCGGACAGGCCTCGGCGCAGTCACCGCAGCCGGTGCACTTCTGCCAGTCGATATAGCTCTGCTTCTTCCTGATCTTGACATCGAAATTACCGATATAGCCGTCAACGGAGTCAACCTCGGCGTAGGTCAGAAGCTCGATATTGGGGTGCGTTCCCGCGTCCACCATGACCGGGGTGAGAATACAGGCGGAACAGTCGTTGGTCGGGAAGGTCTTGTCGAGCTGGGCCATGACGCCGCCGATGGACGGGTCCTTTTCCACCAGGTAGACCTTGTGTCCCATGTTGGCCAGTTCGAGGGCGGAGAAGATACCGGCGACACCGCCGCCAATGACCAGGGCAGCCTGGGTGACATCGACATATTTCTCCTCCAGCGGCATCAGATACCTGGCCTTGGCCACGGCGCTGTCGACTATCTTCTTGGCCTTGGCCGTCGCCCCAGCGTGATCATCAGCGTGAACCCAGCTGTCCTGGTCTCTGATATTTGCCATTTCGAAAAAGAATTTGTTGAGCCCTTCCCCTTCGAGGACCTTGCGGAATATCGGCTCATGGGTACGCGGCGTGCATGCTGCAACCACTACCTTGTCGACCAGACCGTCTTTGATGTCCTGGCGAATGATCTCCTGGCCCGGGTCTGAGCACATAAACAGGTTCTGCCTGGATACGGTCACATCGGGCAGAGTTTCCGCATGCTCGCGGACAGATTCGACATCGACGACACCGCCGATATTCGAACCGCAATGACAGACATACACTCCAACTTTTGCCATGTTTTCCTCCGTTCACGTTCGGGAAAGAAACACATTCCCTTTGAAAATAAAAATCACTTCGAAGCGATTTGTGCAGATGTTCAAACTGTTCGTAATGGGCATCTACAAATAAATTGCAAACTTTGTCAAATAGGAAAAATCTATCGATAAAATCGGAAAAGCAGAAAACAAAAACCAGTATAAGCAAATCTGCTACTGTATATAAGTTCCTCTAATAACTTTTAACCCACCGATGATAAATGAGAAAAATACTATTATGTGGTGATTCTGGCGATTGAATTTGGATTTTTGGTATATGTTTGGATTGACGCTCTTGCAATGTGAAAAAAATACCGCATAATAACTTTCCCTGCAAGCGCACAGTTGGCACAATGCCACAGCGTGGTGTTGTGCGACAATGGAGGAGTCGGGAGCCTCTGTCGGGATCCAGAGGAGGCCGTCGACGGCTCCAGGAGCATAGAGTGCTCGAATTCTCGGTTCCTCTCAGGTAGAATGAAGCAACGGAGGTGCCGGCAGCGTCGCAGGCGCCGTTGACCGCCATGGTGGTGTAAGAATCGAAGGAGAATGTGTGCTATTATATATAGTATGAATTTATAGTATGGTATTTTTGTATGGTATCGTTGTATGGGAATGTTTGTTCATAAATTCTGCAGGTTAGCAGATACGGCAAGCACAGATGAACAACAGCAAGGAGATGCAAGATGACAGCACAGCACGAGAAACCGGAAATAGGCTTTATCGGCATTGGCGTTATGGGGCGGAGCATGGCCTCTCACCTGATGGACGAGGGCTATGGCATGTGCGTTTACAATCGCACCAGGGCCAAGGCCGAAGACCTGCTGGCCAAAGGGGCGGCCTGGTGCCCGACCCCGGGGGAGGCTGCGGCCCGGGCCGATATTGTCATTACCATGGTCGGCTATCCCCGGGATGTGGAAGAGGTCTATTTCGGTCCGGAGGGTATTTTCGCCAATTGCCGCCGGGGGAGCCTGTTGGTCGATATGACCACCAGCAGCCCGGAACTTGCCGAGCGCATATATGCAGAGGCGAAGACCAGGGGCTGCGCGGCCCTCGATGCGCCGGTATCCGGCGGTGATATCGGCGCCCGCGAGGCGAGACTGTCGATCATGGTCGGCGGCGACAGCGCGGCCTTTGAACGTATGCTGCCCGTCTTCCAGGTCATGGGCAAGAATATCGTCCATCAGGGCGGGGCCGGCAACGGCCAGCACTGCAAAATGGCCAACCAGATAGCCATCGCCTCCACCATGATGGGAGTCTGCGAATCCATCCGCTATGCCGAAAAGGCCGGCCTTGATCCGCAGACGGTGCTGCGCAGTATCGAGTCGGGGGCTGCCGGCAGCTGGTCGCTTTCCAACCTGGCTCCGCGGATGATCAACGGCGATTTCGAGCCGGGCTTTTATGTCAAACATTTCATCAAGGACATGAATATTGCCCTGGAGTCGGCCGAAAAGCTTGGTCTCGAGGCCCGCGGCCTGGCCCTGGCCAGATCTCTCTACGAAGAGCTGGCCGGCCAGGGAGGTGAAGAACGGGGGACGCAGGCGCTGTATACCTTGTACAGGTAGCAGGGATACTCCATGAAAACCCATGTCGATTTTGTTGCGATCCGGCAGCTGCTGACCAGGGCGGAAGAGGCCGGCAGGCAGTATCTCTTTGAGTACGAGGTCTACGATCTTATCCGTCACTCCGGTTCGGAGACACCCCCCGCATACTTCGTTCTGCGCACAAACCAGCGTCTGGAAAAAGAAAATCTTGATACGCTGCCGGGGGAGAAGGTGGTGGTCAAGGTCATATCTCCCTACATCCTTCACAAAAGCGACGTCGGCGGCGTTCGCGTCGTCGACAAGACCGTCGGACAGGTTCTTTCCGCCGTCCGCGGCATGTATTACGATATCGCCGCCGCCTATCGACAGGCAGCCGGCGAGGGCAAGTTCGACGTACCCGGGCCGCTTGCCGGCTGTTCTCCGGAAGTGCTGGAAGGCCTCATCCGAGAGTCTATTGAGGGCGTCATCCTCTGCCAGTACATGCACCCGGATTCCCAGGAGTTTGGCAACGAACTGCTGGTCAGTCTCCGCCGGACCAGGGAGTTCGGCATGATTATCAGTGCCGGCCTGGGAGGCACCGATACCGAGCTTTATGCCCAGCGATTTCGTAAAGGCCAGGCGGTGGTGGCGGCGTCGGTGGAGATGGTCAGCGGCGAGCAATTTTTCAATCTTTTTCAAAGAACCATATCCTACAGAAAAATGGCGGGGCTGACGCGGGGGCAGAAGCGCATTGTCACCGACGAGCAACTCATTGAATGTTTCTCGGCCTTCATCGCCCTGGGGAAATATTTTTCGCCGGTCAACACCGAATCTCCCTATGTCCTCGACGAGCTGGAGATCAATCCCTTTGCTTTTTCCAGCTATCTGATGCTGCCCCTGGACGGACTGTGCCGCTTCTCCGCACCGCAGGGGATGCCGCCGAGTCGGCCGGTGGCCCAAATCGAGCAGCTGCTGCATCCGAGGTCGATCGCCCTTGCGGGAGTATCGTCCAAGGGTATGAACATCGGCAAGATCATTTTGGAAAATATCGTCACAATGGGTTTCAGCCGTAGGGACCTGCTCCTCATTCATCCTTCGGCGACCATGCTTGATGGTATACAGACCGTGGCCAGTCTTGGAGAAATGGTGCAGCGGGTCGATCTGCTTATTCTGGCGGTGGGCGGCGAAGCCGTTCCGGCGATGATCGAGGAAGTCATGGAAGCTGACCTGGCCGATGCGGTGATCGTTGTTGCCGGCGACATGGGCCAGGGGCAGAAGGGGCAGGAGCGACTGGACCGGCTGCTTGCCAGGCTGATGCGATACCGCCGCGCAGGCCGCAACTGCCCCGTGCTGCTCGGCGGCAACAGTCTCGGCGTGCTCTCGCATCCCGGAGGATATGACTCGCTGTTTATCCCGGAGTCGAAGCTGCCGAAGAACCGCGGCCGGCATCGGCGCAGAAGCGCGTTGGTCAGTCAAAGCGGCGCCTATATGATCACACGAATGAGCAAACTCGCCTTTCTCGATCCGGCCTATGCGCTTTCCATCGGCAATCAGCTTGATCTCAGTGCCGGGGACTGCCTTGATTTTTTAAAAGATATCGAGGATCTGGAAACTATCGCCTTCTATATCGAAGGTTTTGCCGATCTCGACGGTCTGCGTTTTTCCCAGGCGGTGCTGCGGGCCATACCGGCCGGCAAGGAGATTGTCTTCTACAAGGCCGGCCGCACCACGGAAGGCAAAACCGCCATGTCGGGGCATACGGCATCGATCGCCGGTGATTATATGGTCTGTGAATCCTGTGTCTCCCAGGCGGGCGCTTTCATCGCCGAAAATTTCTCCGAATTTGAAGGACTGCTGCGTCTCTCGCGCACCCTCCATGACCGGGAAATTGGCGGAAACCGCCTGGCGGCGGTGAGCAATGCCGGCTATGAGGCCGTGGGCATTGCCGACAATCTTCTCGGCGAAGACTATTCGCTGCAAATGGCCGTCTACCGTGGGGATACCCGAACGGCGCTGGAGCGTATCATCGACACGGCAGGTCTTGATCCCCTGGTGGATATCGCCAATCCCCTTGATGTGACGCCCATGGCCACGGAAGAGGTGTATACGGAAGTTGTCAGGGTGTTGCTGGAGGATGACAATGTCGACCACATTATCATAGCCATCGTACCTTTGACCCCGATCCTGCACACCCTGCCCGAGGAATACATCGCCGAAGAAGCGGTGGCCGACGGCCGGGGGATCGTCGATCGCATCGCCCTTCTGAATTCGCAGGGAAACAAGCCCCTGGTGCTGGTGGTCGACAGCGGATCCCTCTACGATCACCTCGCCGACGCTCTCGAGGACCAGGGATTGGCGGTCTTCAGGTCGGCTGATCAGGCGGTGCGGGTCCTGGGAAAATATGTGCAGAACAGGCTCTACCTGCGGAACATCAGATCAGGCGGGATGCTGCCATGAGCGCCGCTGATCTTTTGCTTTTTCACCGCTGGCGGACACCGCTCAGCTCTTCCGGTTATTGTTGACAAATTCTCTGAATTTCTGGATCAACCCTTCCTCGACCTGGGGACAGGATTCGACGAACTTCATGAAATCTATCATCCTGTCAATTACCTGGGGCGGGGCCGAATGTTCGATCTTGCAGGCCCCATCCTCGGCGATGTCGTTATCGATGGTGAGGATTTTCGTGAAAAAGTTCTTCAGGGTGGTGTGCCGGAAGATGACATCCTCTGCCACTTCGCGGCCAAGCGAGGTCATGGTGATGACCTCGTAGGGGGCATAGTTGATCAGTCCCTTGCTGGAGAGGGTCCGCAGGGCTTCTGTTACCGAGGCGCGGCTGACCCCGAGTTCATCGGCTATGTTCTTGGCCCTGGCGACCTGCTTTTCCTCGACGATATGGTAAATGGTCTCTATGTAGTCTTCCAGACTTGCGCTTAGTTCCATCGTCTGTCTCCGTCGGCGACACGGACGCTCAGCCCTGATAGTTGACGATTTCCCTGGAAGCCGGGATGGCAACGGCAGAAAACCGTGGAGGTCTT
>JBEPWT010000183.1:0-6176 GCA_041642275.1 Desulfopila sp.
GGCGAAACTCCTTCCCTCCGCCGGAAATCCGCCTGTGCCCCTGCCGCCCTAAAAAATTGACTGCGCTCCAAAAAGAACATATAGTGGATAACTAGTGAAAAACAATTCGACAATGGCGTATACACCGTCCCGCAGATCACCGTGCACAGGCAGATAGTATTCAGCAGGCGGACGGCCACGGCGCCGCCGCAAACAACGCCTAGGCGAAGACACTGCAGGAGGAGAAGATGACAGCCGGCGATATCAGCGTCACGACCCATAAAAAAATGGAGCTGGTCGATATTACCCGCCAAATCAGCGAGCAGGTACGGAAATCCGGCGTTGAAGAAGGATTCTGTTTTCTCTTCAATCCTCACACCACCGCCGGCCTGACCATCAATGAAGGCGCCGATCCGGCAGTGCGGGAAGACATCGTCGCCGGACTGCAGAAAATCGTGCCGATGCAGTATCCGTTCAAACATCTCGAGGGCAATTCCCCGGCCCACATCATGTCGTCGCTGATCGGCTGCAGCCTGAATGTAATGATTGAAAACGGAGAAATCGTCCTCGGCACCTGGCAGAGGATTTTTTTCTGCGAATTCGACGGACCCCGCTCCCGCAGGCTGCGCTGGCGGATCACCGCAAGTACATAACACTCTTACTAAAAGATATCAACTACTATGGAACCACACCAGATGTGCTTCGGACTTACCGAAGACCTCGACAGAGAATCATTCGTCTGCTTTCTCCAGCTTGCCGGTGACCGGCACCTCGCCGAGACCTTGGCAAAACGGCTCAGCACTGCTGAAATACTCGAGCATGTCGATGCCTTCACCCACCTTTTGCGGCAGCATCTGAGCGAGGATGAATACCACCGTCTTTTTCTCCAGGATGACTCTCATTCCCACTCTGGTCACGGGGAGGGATAGATGAGCGCTTTTTCCCTGTGCAACCTGAAAAGCTACCTCGATCTCCTGCAAAAGGAAAACGACCTGCTGATCATAGAAGAGGAGGTGGATCCCTATCTCGAGATCGCCGAAATCCACCGCCGTATCATCGCCCGCGGCGGCCCTGCTCTGTTGTTCACCTCTGTCAAAGACTCCTCTTTTCCCGTTGTGACCAATCTTTTCGGCACCAACCGGCGTCTCGAGCTGGCCTTTGGCCGCAAACCGCAGCAGTTCGTCCAGGACATTGTCCATCTTGCGGAAACGATAATGCCGCCCACCCTTGGCAAACTCTGGGACAACCGCTCCCTCTTCCTCGATGCCGTCAAGATCGGGCTGAAACGCTCATCTTCCGGGCCGGTACTGGAAAACTGCATGCAGCCGCCGCAACTGAGCCGGCTGCCGATGCTGACCTCCTGGCACAGCGACGGCGGAGCTTTCGTCACCCTGCCCCTGGTCTACACCGAACATCCCGACGGGCGCGGCCACAACCTGGGCATGTACAGAATACAGAGACATGACGAGGCCGCGACAGGCATCCACTGGCAGATACACAAAGGCGGCGGCTACCACTACTACGAGGCGGAAAAACAGGACCAGGCCCTGCCGCTGACCCTGTACATCGGCGGGCCTCCGGCCCTCATGCTGTCGGCCATCGCCCCGCTGCCCGAGGATATCCCCGAACTCATACTGACCTCTCTGCTCATGGGCGAGAAACTGCAGATGACCAGGGATCCGTTAGGGGGACACGACCTCGTCGCCCAGGCCGAATTCGCCATCAAGGGCATCGTGCCTCCGCATATCCGACGGCCGGAAGGGCCCTTCGGCGATCATTACGGCTACAACTCGCTGGAGCACGATTATCCCGTTTTCGAGGTCAGTCATATCTACCATCGTAAAAACGCCGTCTATCCGGCTACCGTGGTCGGCAGACCGAAACAGGAAGACTATTTCATCGGCGATTTTCTCCAGGAACTTCTCTCGCCGCTTTTTCCCCTGGTGATGAAAGGCGTCAAAGAACTGAAAACCTTCGGCGAGACCGGTTTTCACTGTCTGGCGGCCGCCAGGGTCGCCGATCGCTACCCGCGCGAGGCCTTTGCCAGCGGCCTGCGTATTCTTGGAGAAGGCCAGCTGTCGCTGACCAAATTTCTGATCATAACAGACGGCACCGTCGACATCAGCGACTTCGGCGCCCTCTGGACCCATGTACTCGAACGCGTGCAGTGGGATCGCGATCTCTTTGTCTTCGCCAATGTTTCCCAGGATACTCTCGACTATACCGGGCCTTCCGTCAATAAAGGCTCCAAGGCCATGCTCATGGGGCTCGGCCGGGAAAAACAACGTGAACTGCCCCGCACCTTCAGCGGCGCTGTGCCGCAAGGCTGCTCGGAGCCCACGGCTTTTTTACCGGGGACGCTGGTGGTGCAGGGCCCGGCCTACCAGGAAGAGCCCGAGCTGCCGGCGCGGCTCGCCGTCAGTTTGGAGTTCAGCCAGTGGCAGGTCATTCTCCTCGTCGACAGCAGCCGGGAGGCCACCGTTTCCATGCAGGAGTTCCTGTGGACCTTTTTTACCCGCTTTGAACCGGCAGCCGATATTTACGGCGCTTCGCAGCAGGTGAAACGCTTTCATGTCGGGCTCGAAGCGCCCATCGTCATCGACTGCCGGATGAAACCCTGGTATACCGATGTTCTCGAGGTAGATGAACCCACACGGTGCAAGGTGGATGAAAAATACCCGCGAATCATCCCCTCACAGTGGCGATGAGTACGCCACTCAGACTGCAGAAATATCTGGCCCAATGCGGCATCGCCTCACGCCGGAAGGCCGAGGAATTGATCGCCTCGGGCCGCGTCGCCGTCGACGGCGAGATCGTCACCGGTATGGGGGTCAAGGTCGATCCGGCGCGCCAGCGCGTCACCTTCGATGGCACTTCTTTGAAGCAGAGACAGCAGAAGGAGTACTATCTGCTCAACAAGCCCAAGGGCTATGTGACCACGGCATCCGACCCGCAGGGCCGGCCAATTGTCACCGGGCTCATCACCGACAGCACCGCCCGGCTCTTTCCCGTGGGCCGTCTTGATATCGACACCCACGGCGCCCTTATACTCACCAATGACGGTGAGCTCGCCCAAAAAATACAGCATCCGAGCCATGAGGTGAAAAAATGCTACGAGGCACTGGTCGACGGCAGACCAAGCACCAAAAAACTCCGGGATCTCGCCGCCGGCATTGAACTCGAAGGACGGCGGACCTCGCCGGCACGGCTTGCCGTTGTCGATGCCAGAGCGCGGACGACGCTGATCAGCATCATCATCCATGAAGGCCGCAAACGCCAGGTGAGGAAAATGTTCGAGGCCGTCGGCCATCGGGTGATCGACCTCAAGCGTACCAGTTATGGCGGTCTGCAGCTCGGAGCGCTCCCCACGGGAGGCTATCGTCGCTTAACCCCAAAGGATTTAAAAAAAATTTTTAAAAATATTTCTTTACAAACGGAAAAATAGCTGATTAAATCTAGTCAGTTAGATAAGTTATGATTATGATGAGGAAATATTGCTGCCGCCCGACCATCGGTGGTCGAGGTACAGTGTGATTATTGGCGGTGGATAACTATCTGTTATTGTATCGATATTAGTGGAATCTGCGAGATGACCTAACTACCGTCCGGGTGGATACCTCCAGGACACAAAAACTTACGGGAACAGGAGCAAAGCATGAATAAATCTGAACTCATTGAATCTCTGGCGCAGGATATAAACGTGCCGCACCGCGAAGCTGCTGCAATTACCAATACCGTCATCGAAACCATGACGGAAGCGCTTGCCAGAGGTGAGAGCATAGAAATTCGTGGCTTTGGCAGCTTTGTCATAAAGCACTACGACAGCTATGAAGGTCGAAATCCCAAAACCGGCAAGAAAATCAAGGTCAGACCCAAGAAGCTTCCATTTTTCAAAGTGGGAAAAGACCTGAGAGAACAGGTCAATTCCAAGAAAAACTGACAGGCTGAGATATACCGAAGAGCAGGAGAGACGCCCGCAACATTCTCCTGTTTTCGTCTGCGCCCTGTAGTCTGCTCCCTGTAGTTGGCAGCCTCCTGCAGATGAGAGATTCAGACGATCGCCCCGACAAGATCGTAGATCTGCGTTTCACTGATACGCACGGATACAATATCACCGGGATTTGCCCTGCCGTCGTTAATATAGACGCAGCCGTCTATGTCCGGGGCCTGAAAACGGCTCCTCCCCTCCAGCAGTAAATCTGTTTCCCTGCTCAATCCCTCAACAAGCACATCCAGCGTCTTCCCCTGATAGCGCTTCTGTATTTCCGCGGAAATCTTCGACTGTACCGAGAGGATGCGTTCGACCCTGGTCTTTTTTTCAGATTCGGGAACCTGCTTTTCGAAAAACTCAGAGGGGCAGCCTTCTTCGTTGGCGTAGGCAAACACACCGACATGATCAATGCGCGCGCGCTGAAGAAACTGTTCGACCAGATGGACATCGGCCTCGGTTTCACCGGGAAATCCCAGGAGAAAGGTGGTTCGCAGCGCCACTTCGGGCAGCATGGACCGGATGGTGTCGATGAGCGACAGCAGGTCATCTTTTTTGTAGGGCCTGTTCATGCGCGTCAGGATGGCATCGCTGACATGCTGCATGGGTATATCGAGATAGGGGACCACTCTCTGCTCTGCCGCCATGAACCGCAGCAGGTCCTGGTCTATACCTGAAGGATAAAGATAGAGCAGCCTGATCCAGGGAATTGCCGTGTTGCCGGCAATGGATTGAAGCAGCGGCACCAGCGCTTTGCCGCCCCTGTCCGTACCGAAGGCCGTGAGATCCTGGGCAATGAGGGTAAGCTCCCGGACGCCTCTGGCCTCCAGCTGAAGAGCCTCTTGCGTGAGATCGGCGATTTCCCTGCTGCGAAGCCTGCCGCGGATTGACGGAATCATGCAATAGGAGCAGTGATTGTCGCACCCCTCGGTAATTTTCATCCAGGCCCGAAAGGGCGGAGTGGCGAGGATCCTCGGCAGGGAGGCATCCATGAGAAAGGCCTCCGGCAGGTAAATGCGCCCCCGCGGGCTCTCGCCGGCAAGGAGATCCTCGAGCAGTCGAGCAATATCGGCGACCGCCTCGGTTCCCAAAAGCAGATCTATTTCCGGAAGCTCCTGTGTAAGCCTGTCTTTGTAGCGCTGAACCATGCAGCCGGCGACCACCAGCTTTTTCTCTGTATTCCGGGTGTAGACGGAGAGCTGGAGTATTTCGTCGATACTCTCCTCGACTGCCGGCTGGATAAAGCCGCAGGTATTGACCAGCAGCACCGCGGCATCTTCGGGATGCTCAACAACGCGCCATCCCCGTCGATCCAGCAGCCCGATCATCACCTCGGAATCGACGAAATTTTTAGGGCAGCCCAGGCTGGTCACGTGAACGGTTTTCATGGCTTACAGCTCCTTTTCCAGAAATCCCTCGAGAACCTGGCGGCAGCGTTCCCGAAACAGCTCGTCCTTGAATCCGGGTCGCCAGTTCGTACGCCACAATTCATCGGAGACGATCAAGGCCCCGCCGAAGTCCACCCGGCGGAAAGAGGCGACGCTGCACAAGGCTGAAAACTCCATGTCGACGGCCACCACCTGCTCGCTTCGGTGAAGCTGTTGGAGATGTTTTTTGCTTTCCCGGTAGGGGGCATCGGTGGACCAGACAGTACCGTTTCTCGACGACAGTCCGATGCCGTCGAGCATCCTCTCCACCATGGAAACAAGGGCTCTGCTGGGCGCAGGTTTTTTCGAATCGGTATAATAGGCCGAGGTGCCCTCGCCGCTCACCGTTGCATGCGGGACAAGGATATCGCCAATTCGCAGAGTCGAACAGACGGCGCCGCACCATCCAAGGAAAAAAATCCTCCGGGCGCCAAGGACGATCAATTTTTCCAGCACCAGAGCCGCAGCAGGTGCGCCAAGGGCCGGACCGGCGACGAACCTGCCGCCGTCGGCGGCGACAACGAGATTGGAGTTGTGAAGAGTTCTTCGTTGTCCGCCGGCCTCGACAATGATCGAAACCGCCGCCTTTGCCTCCGAGGCATTGACGCACAGTACGCCGGCGGGGGGGATATCGATCTCCCGCCTGTTCTTGCGGGGATGGATTATACAGTCATCTTCCAAGGCGGTCATATTCTTTCTCCCTGCCAAAATAGCCCTAAAGACGGCAGTTCGGCCTGCCGCTACTATCATACTCGAAAAACTCCCCGGCAACCACTGCGGCG
>JBEPWT010000184.1:0-6173 GCA_041642275.1 Desulfopila sp.
AAAGAAAATCGCTTGTAAGGGAATATGAAAAAAGATAACCTGCAGGTTGATCAACACATCGATGGTAAAGAATCTCTGGAAAACTAAGGACGTGTAAACAAGATCCCGCGCCGAATCGGACCATGGAGGTTCATGAGACAGATACCCAAACTGAGTTGCGGCCAGGCAGACAACCACCCATGGCGGCATGGGGCCAGCCGCTGGAATCTCTGCTTTATTGTTATCTTCCTGCTGCTCGGCCTGATGCCGGGAGCAGCTCCAACCGTAGCCTGGTCCTCTGCGCCGCTCAGAATAGCGGTATCCCAGACCCCGCTGTCGCTGCCGTTCTTTGTCGCGGAAAAAAACGGCTATTTCCGTGAATCCGGCGTCCCGCTGGAGATCACCAGGGTGATCGGCGGGCATCGGGCCATGCAGGCGGTTCTGGAGGGCAAAGCAGACCTGGGCACTTCCTCCGAGTCGGTCGTTATGTTCTCCAGTTTCAAAACGGAAGATTTTGCTATTCTTGCAACCTTTGTCACCAGCATCGATGATGTAAAAATCATCACCCGGCCGGGGCTGGAGGTTGACAACCCGAAAGAGCTGGCGGGCAAGCGGGTCGGAACGGTGATCGGCGCCGCAAGCCATTATTATCTCGATACCCTTTTGCTGATGAACGGCGTCGCCCCCGAAGCAGTCGAAAAGGTAGGGCTGCAACCGGAGATGATGGCTGATTCCCTGCGCCGCGGCGAGGTCGACGCCGTCTCGATCTGGGAACCGTATCCTTACACGATCATCAGTTCGGTGCCCGGCGCCCGGGTTTTGTCCAATCCGGGGTTCTATCATCTCTACTTCAATCTGATCGTGCACAAAAAACACCTTGGCGTCCGTGACGACGATCTGGTCGAAATCCTCGGTGCGCTGGAGCGCGCCCAGCACTTTATCCACACGCAGCCGATAAAAGCACAAACCATCATGCGCGAGTACCTCCAGCTTGACCAGGCCATGGTCGACTGGATGTGGTCGATCAATAACTACCGCCTTTCCTTGGACCAGGCGTTATTGACAACCCTGGAGAGTGAAGCGCGCTGGGCCCTTCAGGAAGGGTATGTCGAAGGGGACCGCCACCCCAATTATCTCGATTTCATCTATTCCGATCCTCTGCGGAAGGTTCGTGAAGATGCCATCACCGTGATTAAGTAAGCTATGCAGATCAGGACTCTCATCCGTTTGGCACTGGCGGCCGCGGTGGTTGTCGTTCTCTCCATGACGGCAGTGAACTGGTACTTCCAGGTCAAGCTAAGAACAATCGCCTCGGTGGAAAAACAGGCGCACGACACCCTGTCAAACATTGCCAGGCTGCTCCTGCTCACCCATGAATATGCCCTTTACGCCGGAGAGCGATCCCTGGAGCAATGGCGAAACCAGCATGCCCTGCTGGTGGCAAACCTCGAGGAAGGGGTGGTCGGCCCGGTATCTGTTTCCGCGCAGGCCCTGCGCCAGGCTCAGACGCTGCCGGCAGCATTCCAGGCTCTCATCGATGTCAAACCCGATGACAGCGCTCTCTCCCGCCGTCAGGCTACCTTCCTGACCGACCGGATTCTCGAAAGTCTGCAAATCATCAGTGATTCGGCGGAACGCTGGGAAGCCTCGGCGAACAGGTACCGCGAAAATATACAGGAAACCTTCAGCCAGGCGGTGGCGGCCTCTTCATTGATAATGCTGCTGATCCTTTTTGTTTTAAGTTATCTCCTGTGGCGGCGTGTCCTGGATCCGCTCAAAACAATCCACCAGGCGGTTCTCGCCGTTTCCCGCGGAGATTTGTCGGTGCGGTGCGCATCCGACAAAAAGGATGAGCTGGGTGATCTGTCGCGCATTTTCGAGGCCATGGCCGTCGATCTGGTGACCGATCTGCGCAAGGAGATTGCCGAACGGAAACAGATCGAGAAAGGGCTGCAGGAAAGCGAGTCGCGCTTCCAGCTGCTGGTGGAAAACGCCCCGGACGCAATCTTCGTGCAAACACGAAAGCGTTTCGCCTATGTCAACCAGGCCGCCCTGGAGCTTTTTGGCGCCGCTTCAGCCGCGGACCTGGTCGGCGTGCCGGTGCTGGATCGTTTTCACCCCGATATGCGGGATACGGTCCAGCAGCGGATCACCAGGTTGAACGAACAGAAGCAAGGGGTGCCCTTGCGTCACGAAGTGTGTTTGCGCCTGGATGGCAGCAGTGTCGACATCGAGGCAACCGCCGTGCCCATGAAGTATCAAGGTGAAGATGGCGCCCTCGTTTTTGCCAGGGATATTTCCGAACGCCTCACCGCCGAACGAGAACGCCGGCAGATGGAGGAACAGCTCAATCAGGCCCAGAAGATCGAATCGATTGGCCGTCTTGCCGGCGGTGTTGCCCATGACTACAACAACATGCTCGGCATTATCATCGGCTATGGGGAAATGGCCCTGGAAGAAATCGATGGGAACGATCAGCTGCATGGATATCTCGAGGAGATTCTCAGTGCCGCCCAGCGTTCAAGGGATATCACCCGGCAGCTGTTGGCCTTTGCCCGCAAGCAAACCATCGAACCCAGGATCCTTGATCTGAACGAGGCGGTTGAGGGTGCGCTGAAAATGCTGCGGCGGCTGCTGGGCGAAAATATCGACCTCGTCTGGCTGCCCAAGCAGGGGCTCTGGCCGGTCGAGATCGACCCCTCCCAGCTCGACCAGATCCTCGCCAATCTCTGTGTCAATGCCCGCGACGCCATCGCCGATATCGGCAAGATGACCATCGAAACCGACATGGTCAGCCTCGATCAGGCCTATTGCGACGACCATCTTGGCTTTATCCCCGGGGATTTCGTGGTTCTTGCCGTCAGCGATAATGGCTGCGGCATGGACAAAGAGACGCTGAGCCTGATTTTCGAGCCGTTTTTCACCACCAAAAAGGCCGGACAGGGGACGGGACTTGGCCTGGCGATGGTCTATGGCATCGTCAAACAAAGCAACGGTTTTATCAACGCCTACAGTGAACCGGGGAGAGGCACCACCTTTAAGATATATCTTCCCAGCAAAACCGACCATGTTGCGACGGAGCAACCGGCCGGAACAGGGGAAATTGTCACCGGCCATGGAGAAACGGTTCTATTGGTGGAGGATGAGGGTGCCATTCTCAAACTCGTCAAGAGAATGCTGACCGACCTCGGCTACCGGGTGCTGGCGACCAGCTCGCCGCTGGAAGCGATTGCCCTTGCCCAAAAGCATCCCGAACCGATTAGTCTGCTCGTCACCGATGTGGTGCTGCCGGAGATGAATGGCCGGGACCTGGCCGCCAGGCTGCGAAACGATCGGCCTGAGCTCAAATGTTTGTATATGTCCGGCTACACCGCCAATGTCATCGCCCACCACGGCGTGCTGGACAAAGGCATCGAGTTCATCCACAAACCATTTTCGAAAAAGGACTTCGGCGACAAAATCGTGTGTATTCTGGCCGGTCCGATTTCTTAGCCCAAGTTTGTGATTGCCATATAAAAGATAGCACAATATTAGGTGCCTATACCTCAAATAGCACCCGTTATGGCACTACATCTGTCATTTTGTTTCAAACTGTAGTTTTTACCGTTTGACCTGGGTGGCTTCTCAGGCCCAGGGCTGTAAATATTTTCTGCTGACTGGGTTCGGAGTTCCGGTGACAGTTTATCTAATTAAAATTTATCAAACTTTCCCAGGTTCTGTATACTGCTCCCGGAAAATCCCATCAGGCTCTTGTAAAAGAACCTCAGCAGGAATGCCAAGTCCAGAATGCAACTTCCTGATCATGCTCATACTAAGTTGTCTTTTACCTGAAAGAACTTCTGAAACTTTACTTTTACTGCCAATATATTGGACCAAGTCCTTCTGCTTCAAATTCTGCTGATCCATTCTGAATTTGATTGCGCTAATAGCATCAGGCAGTCCTATCGGGTGAACTCGATCTTCATAGAGTTCCACCAATGTGACAAGCAACTCCAGCTCGTCTCCTTCAGGAGTATCAGAAACAGCATCCATAAGTTCATCAATGCGAAAAAGAGCCTGATCATATTGTTCTTCTGTTTTAATAATTTTAGCTTGCATCAGATTTCCCCCGCATCAATTTGATCATATTCACGATGGGTCCCTATAAAACGTATATAAATCGTGGAAAATGAATAATTGATTCTCACGATCAAACGATATTTGTTCCCATGGATATTAAACACCACCCTAGAATTTTTAAGGATGCTTGCAGAACCATATTGCTCTTTGATCTCTGCAGAAGTTTTCCAATCTGCATTTTTCGCCTCAGCATACCATGCTTCCAAGGAACTTTGAGAATCAGGGTATCTCTCCCAAAACTCTTTAAGCGTTCTTTTTGCTATTACTCTCATTTATAATATATCAGTTCCTTTTTTTGTAAAGAAAAAAGTTCCCGCAATGGGAACCAAATCTTTCGTCACTGCTGCAGACACAAACACCTTCTTGGATTCAACCTAAAATAGATAATTTTTTTAATATCAATAGGTTAACAAACACAAATCGACCTTTCAAACCTTTGGCTCAAGTATGTATTTATCTCACTCAGCTTGATCTCCTGTAATGAGTTGCCATTCCTGACGTAGATTTTTTCTGTTTTAACCCCATGCTTATCTGCAGCTTGAAGATATAATGGTTTGTTATGAAGTGGTAAAGAAATAATGGACACATTCTCAAGTTTGGATTTTTATACGACAAGGAGGTGCATATTAAAGCGACCCGGACGTCAGATTGAGAACGACCAACTGCAGCCAGGCCGCATAATAACAAGATATTGGCGGACCAGAATAGATCCATTTGCAGTTCATCCACAAACCATTTTCTAAAAAGGGCTTGGGCGGTTTTTACGAGTCCATCAATCCTTGGAATACCGAGTAATTGCTGTAATTCTGCTCAAGTGCAAGCTCATATATCCCGGCCGGTCTTTCGCCCGGCTCTTTGTAAATACTTTTCTTGCATTTTCAGAAGAAGACGATAGCATGGAAAACCATGCATGTCGAAGACCTGATGCCGCAATGATACCGGCACCAATACGGTGAGCGGTGAGCGGTGAGCATCCTCTTTCCCCGACATCGTCACTCAATACAACGATATGGCCAGGAAAAAGAAAAGACGGAACCGCAAGCACCAGGCAATTCCTCTGGGCAAACTGTCGCCGGAGGCTTTGCTGGAAAAAGGCAATCTTCTGCTTGAGCAGGAGAAATTCCAGGATGCCCTTCTGTATTTCAAGGAGATGCTGAAAAGAGAAGAGAGCCTCGAGGCGCTTGCAGGACTGGAAAAAGCCTATTTCGGGCGCATTGACGGGCTTGCCGCCAAATCGATGGTCAAGGAAGCCCTTGCCATGCTCGAGACCCTGGAATCGCGCTGTGCCGATGCCGATACCACCTCCGTCAAGCTTGCTCTTTTTCTGCAATCCGGAAAATATGCCGAGGCTGCCAGGCTCTATGACAGCTGCCACACTCGGTTGACCCCCGAACAAAGGGGCCGGCTGGAAGGCTTGTTCGGCGCTCTCATGCTTGCCGGCGAGGAGATTGCTCCAAACGATCTATCCGACGAATCGCCGGTCGTCCGCCACTATGCTGCAGCCCGGAAGGCGGTGGAGCTGTTGTGCGCGAAACAGTATGACGGCCTGAACGATGCTCTGCAGAGAATACCTCTTCGTTCACCGTACCGGGATTTGCGCATCCTGTTGACGGGGATGATGCATCTGCAGCTGGATCAGGAGAAAGGCCGCGAATTTCTCCAGAGGATCGCTGAGGGCTCGCCATATTACTACACGGCCGCCGCCACCTTGAATGCAAGCGACGGGCCGCGGACGACTCTGTCAAAGCTTGCCGGTATGACCACAGCACAACGGCGCTGGTTCCGCGAGCAAAGCGGCATTCCTGCCTCCTCCTTCAAGGTCTTCGAAGATCTGGCCGCATCCGACATGAGTGCTCCAAGATTGCTGCGCATCGTCCGACACCACCGAAAATGCTTCACCAAAGAGCAGCGGACTTGGTTATTGCGAAACATTTTGCCGTTTGCCGGCATACACGCCGCGAATTTCCTCGAAAGCACAAGGGAATTCAGCATGCAGGAAAAAGCACGCATTCTTGCCCTGGCTGCTGAAAAGGATGGTGCGCCGTCCTATGCGGTGGATTTCTGGGACGATTATC
>JBEPWT010000185.1:0-6121 GCA_041642275.1 Desulfopila sp.
AGCTTTTCAAATCGCTCGATATCGGTGCGCAGGAGATTTTTCTTCTCCTTGTCGGTCATCTCCTCGTCGGAGACGATTTTTTCAAGATTGGCGTAGAAGGTCAGCAGCAGCTTGATGGCGCTGGGATGGGCGGAAGCTTTTTCCTTGTAGATGTAACGGCTGATTTTGCCAAGCGCCTGAACGTAGATGAGCTGAATTTTGTCGTCGGCCCAGATTTCCTCGAGATCCTGCAGTTCTTCGTTGAACTGGCGCAGGATGTCGTCGGTGATTTCCCAGTCGATGGAGAGAATGATTGACTTGAGCCTCGCCAGAGGAGACTCATCATCGCCTGCATAGTCGAAAAGATCGACTCCACCAGTATCGAAATCATCATCATACTCATCTATGCCTACCGTCAGGTCATCATCGTATTGACCTTCTTTATAATGTTCCACTGCACTTTCTCTCTAGAGTAGTTTTTTCTGAATAGACACAACTGTAGAAGAAATTATTTTCTTCAGTGTCGCAGCTACATTATAACCTGTGATAGCGCTTGCTTCATAATATGGCACCTTAAGCCGGCTGTTTAAGTCTTTCTGGAGAACAGCGGTGGGAAGTATGGGGATGCCATGCTCCTTCAAATCCACCTTGTTGTACTGCAGCACCAGGGGGATGTTGAATATGCTCTCTTTGTAAGACTGCAGGTTTTCATGTAATTGATTCAAGGATCTGATATTCTTCGCCCTCTGTTTTGCCATGGCATCGGCGACGAAAACGATCCCGTCTACTCCCCTGAGAACTAGCTTTCGTGTTGCATTGTATTTTACCTGACCCGGAACCGTATACAGCTGGATCTTGATATCATAACCTTTGATCTTACCCATATCGAAGGGCAGAAAATCGAAGAACAGCGTCCTGTCGCCATGGGTCTTCAAACTGACCATTTCGGAGACGATCTGCTTTTTGTAGGTACGATTGACGAATTCCAGGTTGGTGGTTTTGCCGCAGCGTCCCGGCCCGTAATACACAATCTTAACCTGAACGACCTTGTCCTTTAGATTGATAAAGCTCAACTCTCGACCCCCACTTTGTATAAGCCATTGTCAGTTCGTATATGAATGTAATGAGCAGGCATCGGCATCTATTTTGACGTGTCCCACACCTGCCGGATTTTCTCTATGACATCGACAACGTTTAATCGCAGAAAGCCGAGGGAGATTTCACGCCCGAACATGGATATAAGAAGCAGCTCGTCATCTATTTTGCTGAAGTGGATATTGGATTCCTGCCCCTTGTGGAAAAGAAGAGAGAACTCCTGTTCGCCAACCAGCTTGGCCATGGCATCGACGGTTGCAAAGTTGCCTGCTGCCAGGGCTGCAAACGAATAGACATCGTACTTGCTCTCGCCATTATCTTTGGCAGTTATGATATTCCCCGCCATGTCTATGATAATAACACAATCGACACCTAGCTTTATCAGCTTCTCCGCCAATATAGTGTCGATCTGTTCAAGCTGCTCTTGACTGACAATACCGTAATTCATGCCATTTACCTCGTCTTTGTTTTTAGCCTCTTTTTTTGGGCTATCTGCTTAATGCAATACGACATTCGTATAATTGACGACCAACCTTCCTCAAGAATGCTGCCTCAAACACCCGACAACGTCCCCCCTGAATGCGCTGCTTTGAGCATGTGTTTTACGGCTACGCATTGACCACTGCTGCTAAGAGATCATTGCTGTTATATTCTTCAACTTCATCCAGTTATCCTCCAACACAAAATACCTGTAAAAACCCTTGAGTCATTGCCGCGAGGAGGTGCCACGCCGGCGCCCTTCTCTTTCTCCGGCGGTTGGCCTCGAAGGAGGCCGTACTCCCGGGAATGGAATTCACATGAGTAACATTATTTCATATTTATTGCAAAATTCCATCAAAAAAAATAACACCTTGCGCACTCTGTTAGGGCCCGGACGACAACACTGTCGGATTTTTTGAGTCTAACATCTTGTATTTACAGGTCTATCGCTGGCCAAGTCAATCAATGTCGTTTTTGTAATAGACATGCATAAATTCTTAAAAATATGTAAGTAATCCAATTTCCGTGCCAGTCTCAGCATTACTGTTGAACGCTTTCAAATCACCAGAGCGGTTTTTCGACTTTTTACGGCAGTGGCTTACAAGGAAAACCCGGCAACCGCTCTTTGCATAACTCTTCATCGGCGGGTACGGCCTGAGCCTTTACGGTCTTGCCAAGGAAAAAGGCTCGAGAACAGCTCTCACAAGCAGGTTCGAGGCAATCCGGGAAGGGAATGCTCCGTTCGGATAAAGTGACATTTTTCCGCCAGGCCCCCGGACAATCGGTATATCTGGAAAACTTTGCCGGGTTCGGGTTTGCTTTCCGGCCCGCCTCTCTCGTTCATGTCGTCGTATCCTAACAATACTGAGGCGATATACAGCTGTTAAACACAAATACATTTTTTTTTCAATATATTAGGCGAAACGGCAACTGAAAAAGATACTGGTGTTTCGGTTGGCACAAAACTCAGAGGCTTAAACAATGCACAGTGCCTGCTGCCGCTGGATATTACTGATGGATGCACTTTGGCTTCATCGAGAATGACTGGCCCAGAGTAGACTCCCGCACTTACTGGATTGCAGCCCCCGCCTTCTCCACTGCCTTCATGCCGGTACCGGATCGCCACCCAATCTGATCCACCAGCTATTCATGGCAGTTCTCCTGGCAAAACGATATTGCCAAGGCACGGCTTATCTGCTATGAAAGGGCTGGAGGTTCCCACGTGACGAAAAAAGCAAAGAAAACACAACCCCGCCTCAAAGGCGAATCGTGCCTGATCGACACCCACTGCCACCTGGATATGCTGGCATACAGTGACGATCTGGCGGCGGTGCTGGAGAATGCCCGCACCGGCGGCGTGCGCGCGGTGATCACCATAGGCATAGACCTTGAAAGCTCCGAAGAGGCGATAGCCCTGGCATCGAGGCATGCCATGGTTCAGGCCACGGTGGGGATTCATCCCCACGACGTCGGCAATATCGACATGGGCGACCTGGAGGACATCGAATCCCTCATCGAGCACGGCTCCGGCAAAATCGTGGGATACGGCGAGATAGGCCTGGACTACGTCAAGCGCTATTGTGATCCGGAGGTGCAGAAAAAACTCTTCGCCGCCCAGCTCGGCATAGCCAAAAACCACAAGCTGCCGGTGGTCATCCATGACCGCGAGGCACATGACGACATCCTGCGGATACTCAAGGAACACGGCCCCTTCGACAACGGCGGCGTCATGCACTGTTTTTCAGGGGACATGGAATTTGCCCGCAAGACCATGGATCTCGGCTTTCACATTTCCATTCCCGGCATCGTCACCTTCAAAAACGCCTCGGCGCTGCGGGAGGTGGCCATGAAAATACCGCTTGAGGCCATGATCCTCGAAACGGACGGACCCTTTCTCGCCCCGGATCCATACCGGGGCAAAAGGAACGAACCGCTTTACACACTCTACACCGCCGACTGCATTGCCGGCCTGCGCAATATCGAACTCGAGGAACTGGCGGACAGGACCACAGCCAATGCCCTCGACCTCTTCGGATTTTCCCTCTAGGAAAGAGGATGGCATATGATAGCCCGCAACCTTGAAAAGCTGAAAGACTCCATTGCCGGGACGGCCAGACGCTGCGGCCGCGACGAAAACAGCATCCGGCTCGTGGCCGTCTCCAAACGCTTCCCCGCCGAGGCCGTGACCGAGGCCCATCGCGCCGGACAGCTTCTTTTCGGCGAAAATTATATCCAGGAAGCAGAAGAAAAATACCGCGCCGTCGCCCCCGAGGTACGCTTTCACTTCATCGGTCACCTGCAGACCAACAAGGCCAGGATAGCCGCCGAGATTTTCTCGATGGTGGAAACCGTCGACCGCAAGAAACTCGCCGTCGTCCTGAACAAGCACCTCACCTCCCTGAACAGACAGCTCGACATCCTCATACAGGTCAATATCGGCAGAGACAGCAACAAATCAGGCGTCGAACCGACGAAGACCGCTCAGCTTCTCGAGGATATCGCCACGCTGCCCATGCTCCGGCCGCGGGGACTGATGACCATGACCCCTTTTACCGATGATCCCGAGGACGCCCGGCCCTATTTCCGCGATCTGCGGCTGCTGGCCGAGAGCATGGCGGCACAAAAGCTGTTCTGCGACAATAAAAATGTTGAACTCTCCATGGGAATGACTAATGATTACCAGGTCGCCATCGAGGAAGGGGCGACGCTGGTGCGCATCGGCACTGCTATTTTCGGAGAACGTCCGCTAAAAACCTGAACCATGTCGTCCGGCAAGGCTGTGCCCCGGACGGATCTAACAACACACCCACCTGAAGGTCTGCAATGAAAATTACAATCATAGGCACCGGCTATGTCGGTCTCGTCACCGGCACCTGCTTTGCCGAGTTTGGCCACCACGTCACCTGTGTCGACACAGATGGAGCGAAAATCAGCAAACTCACCGAAGGCGTCATTCCTATTTACGAACCCGGCCTCGACACGCTTGTGGCCAAGAACGTCAAGGAAAACCGGCTAAGTTTCTCCACGGAACTGGGGGAGAACGTTGCCTCAGCCGAAGCGGTTTTCCTGGCAGTGGGCACGCCGAGCAGCAGGCGCGGAGACGGCTATGCCGACCTCTCCTATATTTACGAGGCGACCAAGGATGTCGCTGTCCACCTGCGCGGCTATACCGTCATCGTCGACAAGAGCACCGTTCCCGTCGGCACGGCCAGGCAGGTGGCCCGGGTAATACGGGAAAACAACCCCGATGCCGACTTCGATGTGGCCTCCAATCCCGAATTTTTACGCGAAGGCGCAGCCATAGCCGACTTCATGCGGCCCGACCGGGTGGTAATCGGCGTCGACTCACCCCGCGCCGAGGAGGTGCTGCGCGCCGTCTACCGTCCTCTCTATCTCCAGGAAACGCCGATCGTCAAGACAGACATCGAGACCGCCGAACTCACCAAATATGCGGCCAATGCCTTTCTGGCCAGCAAGATCAGCTTCATCAACGAGATAGCGCTGCTCTGCGACTCCATCGGCGCCAACGTTGTCGATCTCGCCAGCGGCATCGGCATGGATGGCCGCATCGGCAAGAAATTTCTCCACCCCGGCCCCGGATACGGCGGCTCCTGCTTTCCCAAGGATACCCTCGCCCTGATGCGGGTGGCTCAGGAGCACGGGCAGAGCCTGAGAATCGTCGAGGCCGCGGTCGAGGTCAACGCCGCCCAGAAGGCCAAGATGGTCAAAAAGATACGCGACAGCCTCGGCGGCTCCGAGGCCGGCAAGACCATCGCCGTGCTCGGCCTGACCTTCAAGCCGGAAACCGATGATATGCGCGATTCGCCCGCCATCACCATTCTGCCGGCACTGCTGGAAAAAGGTGCCTGTGTCAGAGCCCATGACCCCCAGGGCATGGAGGAGGCCCAAAAATACCTGCCCGATACCATAATCTATGTCGATTCAGCCTATGAAGCCTGCGAAAACGCCGATGCCGTCGTGCTTATGACCGAGTGGAACCAGTACAGGGCTCTTGACCTGCAGCGCATCGGCAAGATAATGAAAAACAAAATCTTCATAGATCTGCGCAATGTCTACGAGCCTGAAAAACTGCGGGATATGGGATTCAGCTACACCGGCGTGGGAAGGTCGTAGCCCGAAGAATACGAAGAATACGGGAGACAGAATTATTTTTGCCGGTCGGGAAAAATAGGCCGAGGCTCTTTTCGAGGACAAAAAAAAACCTGCCCGGAATCCGGGCAGGTTTTTTTTTGTTTGCACTGGAGGGGCTACTTGCCCTTCGAGGCGCGTTTTGCTGCCTTCAAGGGGTTGACCTTGATGCTGGCGACAACGATTTCCGGTTTCTGATGGGTTGCAAAATTGCAAATCCCCAGTCTCCACTTGGCCTGGGGGTAGAGGTAGGTGTGACAGTACTTATTGCCCTCCGCCTCGACCACCCGGTCGCATCCCTCGCATTTCTCAACTATGGGTTGGAATTTACCCTCGCTGTATTTTGCTTCAGCCTTACTCTGCATACCATCCTCCTGGATCTCTCTCTATATATTCGCTTTTCTTACGATACAATGTC
>JBEPWT010000186.1:0-6098 GCA_041642275.1 Desulfopila sp.
CCATGCCCTTGTCGGTGAGCGGGTGTCCGGCCAGCTGCTCGATGACCTTGAGCGGGATGGTGGCGATATCGGCGCCGATGAGGGCCGCGTCCATCACATGCAGAGGACTGCGGACGCTGGCGACGATGACCTCGCTCTCGTAGCCGTAGTTCTGGTAGACGGCCATGATATCGGCGACAAGATCCATGCCCTGATGGCTGATATCATCGAGCCGGCCGACAAAGGGCGAAACATAGCTGGCGCCGGCCTTGGCCGCCAGAAGCGCCTGGGCCGAGGAGAAGACCAGGGTGACGTTGGTCTTTATGCCGTCGGCGGCAAGCCGTTTTACGGCCTTGAGCCCCTCGACGATCATCGGCACCTTTATAACTATATTATCGTCAATCTTGACCAATTCTTTAGCCTCTTTGATCATGCCCTCGGCATCGAGGCTGACGACCTCGGCGTTGACCGGACCGTCGACGATGGTGCAGATCTCCTTGATGATCTCCTCGAAGGGCTTGTCTTCCTTGGCTATCAGCGAGGGATTGGTGGTGACGCCGTCGACCATGCCCATTTCCACGCCCTTCTTGATTTCATCTATATTGGCGGTATCGATAAAAAACTTCATTTTTCAGCTCCTTTTTCCGAAACAAAAGTCTTGCAGCATTCATCGCTGCAGAAATATTTACGCTCGCCCTCGTGCTCGACCGTTACGGCCTGGTTCTTGGGGACGAGTTTTTTACATACCGGATCTTCCACGAGAACATCGGAGACCTTGTCGGGACCGTTGATCTCGGACTTCCTGGCGTTTTTGCGCTTTCTACCGAAGCCTGCTCCCTTGATGAGGAGATAGCCGATATACAGCAGAATGCCGATAATAATCAGGCGAATGGGACTCATCGCAGCTCCTGGGTCAGCATCTTGTCGAGATACCTACATACTCTTTTTTGCGCTTAAAAACGACGCCTTTCTGCATCAGTTCCACCTGCCGCGCCTGATCTCCTGCGGCGACGCGTCTTCTGTGCGCATCTCCTCTTCGAGAGCTGCGAGCTTATCGGCAATACTCCGGCCGTCGCCGGGATCTCGCCAGGAGGGGGCCAGCTCCGCCAATGGCTTGAGGGTGAAGAGCCGTTTGCCAAGATGCGGGTGCGGCAGCACCAGCCGCTTTTGCCGCAGCACCACATCGCCATAATAGAGGAGGTCGAGATCGAGAGTCCGGTCCTGGTAGCCATGGACCGCCGCCTCTCTTCTCCGGCCGAACCCGGCCTCCACCTGCAAAAGCGCCTCCAGCAGTTCAAGCGGCTGCAGTTCGGTTTCCAGGCGGCCGACGGCATTGGTGAACCAGTTGTCGCTGTCCATGCCGACGGGAGCGGAGAGATACGGCGCCGAGATCTCTTCGATGACGAGCCCTTCCACTTCGCCGAGCCGCCGCCAGGCAAGCTGCAAGGTCTGCCGGCCGTCTCCAAGGTTGGAGCCCAGACCTATGAACGCCGTGGTCATGGTCCTTACAGATCTTCGAGGTCGAGAACATCGAACATCGAGTACATGCCCGGTTTTCTGTCGACCACCCAGGCGGCGGCCGCCGCCGCTCCCCGGGCGAAATGCTCGCGGCTGTGGGCCCGGTGGGTCAGCTCGATGCGTTCGCCTGGTCCAGCGAAATAGACGGTGTGTTCGCCGACTATATCGGCGGCGCGAATGCACTGGATGCCTATTTCCCCCGGCCTTCGCTCGCCGATGATGCCGTTGCGCTCGAAAACACCGGCGTCGGCGAGATCGCTGCCGACGCCTTCGGCGGCCATTTCACCGAGCCTGAGAGCGGTGCCGCTGGGGGCGTCCTTCTTGCGGCCGTGATGAGCCTCGATGATTTCGATATCATAGTCATGCCCGAGAATGGCCGCCGTCTTCTTCACCAGCTTGAAAAGCACGTTGACGCAGATGGACATATTGGGCGCCTGCACGCAGGGAAAGGCCCCGGTGAGCCGGCGCAGCTCGTCGAGCTGGTCGGCAGAGAGGCCGGTGGTACCGATGACCATGGCCCGGTTGTGTTTTGCCGCCAGGCGGGCGAACTCCATGGTCGCCTGATGGAAGGTGAAATCGATGATCACATCTCCCTGGTCTATGACCGACTCCAGACCTGTGGAAACGGCGACGCCGTTTTCCCCAAGACCGGCCAGCAGACCGGCATCGCTGCCGATCGCCGGGCTGCCTGCGGCTTCGAAGGCCGCGGCGTAGCGCAGCTCGGGGTGGGCGTCGACCTGGCCGGCTATAGTTTTGCCCATCCTGCCGGCGGCGCCGGCGATTATCACGTTTATCATCCGTCTTCCTCTTCCAGGCTAGAGCATATCCAAAGAGACCAGGGCCTCCCGCAGCAGGCGGGTGGTTGCCTCATCGGTCGGGGTGATGGGCAGCCGGGGCGCACCGTCCTTGATTTTGCCCATCATTTCCAGGGCTTTTTTCGCCGGCGCCGGACTCGGGTTTCTAAACATCAGCTTCATCAGCGGAAACAACCGGTAGTGCTGGATGGCGGCCGTGGCCAGGTTGCTGCTCAGCGCCGCATCGATCATCTCCACCATGCCCGCCGGATCGATATTGGAGACCACGGAGATAACCCCATGCCCGCCGACGCAGACGGTGGGCATGGAGGTGAAGTCGTCCCCGGAGAGGATGATGAAGTCATCAGGGCAGAAACGGATGACGTCGCTGACCTGCTCCAGGCTGCCGCAGGCCTCCTTAATGCCGATGATGGTGTCTATTTCCGCCAGTCTCGCCACCGTCTCGGGCAGGATATTGACAACCGTCCTGCCGGGGACGTTGTAGAGAAACATGGGGATATCGACGGCTTCGGCGATGGCCTTGAAATGCTGGTAGATGCCCTCCTGGCTGGGCTTGTTGTAGTAGGGGGCCACGGAGAGCACTGCGTTGGCGCCCGATTCCTTGGCGCTTTCGGTGAACTCGATGGCCTCCAGCGTGTTGTTGGCGCCGGTTCCGGCAATTACCGGCACCCGGCCGGCAACGGTTTTGACCGCAAGCTCGACCACCCGCTTGTGCTCGTCGAAACCGAGGGTGGCGGACTCGCCGGTGGTGCCGCAGGGCACCAGCCCCTGGATGCCCTGGGCTATCTGAAACTCGATGAGATCGATAAAACCCTGTTCATCCACCCTGCCGTCCAAAAACGGCGTTACCATGGCCGTAAAGGCTCCTCTATAGCTTTTCATAACCGCTCCTCTTATTGTCCCTCCGAGCCCGCTCCTCTCAGAGCAGCGACTCGGCTGTCAGTTCCCCTGTGTAGACGATACGCGCCGGCCCTTTGAGAAAGACCTTGTCGGCGCCGGACCCATCCCTGCGCAAAGTAAATTCGATAATCAGCCGCTCGCCGCCGGAGGTGGTCACCTCCACCGGCGGGCGGACATTCTTCTTGATGGAGGCGATGATGGCAGAAGCCACGGCCCCTGTGCCGCAGGCTCTGGTCTCATCTTCGACACCCCGCTCGTAGGTGCGCGCCAGGACAGTGTGTTCTCCGAGCACGCAGACGAAGTTGGCATTGGCGCCCTCCGGCTGGAAAAGAGGATGGAAGCGGATCTCCCGGCCCAGCTCCTTGACGGGTGTTTCCCGGTCGTCGACGAACACCACCACGTGGGGAACACCGGTGTTGAGATAGCAGGCCTCCTTCTCTTCGCCGCCGACGAGAACGATTTCTTCTCTCAGGCCAAAGGGCTCGGTCATGCGGATGCGCACCTGATCATCCTCGCTGATTTCAGCCTCGATGACGCCCGCCAGGGTCTCAAAACGCTGGCTTCTGCCGGCGATGCCCTGCTGGAAGGCGAAGCGGGCGGCGCACCGGGCGCCGTTGCCGCACATCTCCGCCACCGAGCCGTCGGCGTTGTAAAAGTTCCAGCGAAAATCGGCCGTGTCCGAGTCCTCGAGGAGAATGACGCCGTCGGCGCCGGCGGAGAACATCCTCCGACAGACCAGGCGGCTGAACTCGGGCTGCCTCCCGGCCGGGATGATGCCCCGACGATGATCGATGACGATGAAATCGTTGCCGGTGCCGTTCATCTTGGTGAAGGCCAGCGGAAATATGTTTTCCACGTCTTCCTCCTTTGCCCGCCGGACGGGCAGACTCGCAAACCGACAAATGGCCGTGACCACAGCTGCCCCGCCGGCAGCCTGCCGGACGCGCTGCTAATGCCTGGTGGTGGCCTCTTTGCTCAGCTCGCCCTCATTGCCTTCGGTATCGAAGGCGGCGACGGCGTAGAATACCTTTTTATCCGCCGGCGCCTCGGTATCGACGAACAGCGTCCGGGTCGCCTCCAGTTCTGCCACCCTGACCGGTCTTTCCTGCCCCTCAAGGCGGCGGTACACCCTGTATCCGGCGAGGTCATCGGCTCTGACGTGGTCCCAGAAAATACGGTAATCACTGGCGGAGGCGATCACCGTAACGCCTGTGACCGCCGGCGGCGGGGCGGTGTCGACAACTCTTACGGAGACGGGAGAACTTTCGCTGCCTTCGATCATCTCGCCCTCAAAGAGCAGACTGCTTTCGATTTTGTAGGAATAGGTGGTGCCGCTCTGGACGTCGCCGTCGACATAGCGGTTGTCCTCCAGATAATCGCTTGCCGGCGCCCAGGGCTGTCCCGGCCTGCTTTTCAGCACCCGGTAGCGGCGCGGCAGGTCGGCGGCACTGCCGTCGGCCAGACGCGTTACCGGCGCCCAGGTGAGAACGACGCCCGCCGCCGTCGTCTCCGCCTGGAGATCAGCAGGCGCCGCCGCCGGCTTGTGATAGACGAAGGAGACGATATTGGAATCGGCGCTGTCGGCCCACCAGCTGGTTCTCGACCTGACCTTGAAGAAATATTTATTGCCCTGCCTGAGCATGCCGCTGACATGTTCGGCGGTATCTCTCTTTTCGGGATCGGGTACGCCGCCCATGATCTCCTGGGGCTCGCCAAAAGGGATGGGACAGCTGCCGCAGAAATTTTCAAGCGGCATTTCCGCCCGGTAAAGTTCGAAAATGAGGTTGTCGGCGATATCGTCGCCGCTGATGGTCTCCAGCGGATAGGACCAGCTCAGCCTCACCGCCTCGTCCTCGAAACTGTAGCGCAGATCGGTTACGGGCTTGGGCACCACCGACTGGGGAGGAACCGGATCGGTTTTGTAGCCGCAGCCACCGTTTAGCGCCAGCACCCCGGCGAGCAGCAGCGAACCGGCAAGATATGCGCAATTCATAGGTTTCATTATACCATTCCCAATTGTTGTTCGGCGTTTTGTAAAGCTTCCTCGACTCTTTGTCTTGCTGTTCCGCCGGTGGAGACCCTGCTGTGCACCGATCCTTCGACGGAGAGAATCGGGTAGACGTCATCGTTGATCACCGGCGAGAAGCGCTGCAGTTCCTCCAGCGAAAGCTCCTCGAGCTCACACCCTTTGCCGATGCAATAGGCCACGGCGCCGCCGACGATTGCATGGGCCTCGCGAAAAGGCACGTTTTTGAGCACCAGATAGTCGGCGAGATCGGTGGCCGTCATGAAACCGGTCCGGGTGGCCCCGCGCATGACCTCGGTGGCAAAGCGGAGATTGCCGAGCAGCTCGGTCATGATCGCCAGGGAAGCGGTAACCGTGTCGACGGCGTCGAAGACCGGCTCCTTGTCCTCCTGCAGATCGCGGTTGTAGGTGAGCGGCAGCCCCTTCATCAGCGTCAGCAGCGACATCAGACTGCCGACGACCCGGCCGCTTTTGCCGCGGATGAGTTCCGGGATATCGGGATTTTTCTTCTGCGGCATGATCGATGAACCGGTGCAGAAGGCATCGTCGATCTCGACGAAGGAAAACTCCTGCGTCGACCAGAGCACCAGTTCCTCGGAGAGACGGGAGAGATGATTCTGGATCAGGGCGCAGCAGCTGACGAACTCGATGGCAAAGTCGCGGTCGCCGGAGGTATCCATGGAATTGGCGGTGACGCCCGAAAATCCCAGCTCCAGGGCCACGCTTTCGCGGTCGATGGGCAGGCCGGAGCCGGCCAATGCGGCGCAGCCCAGCGGGCTGAAGTTGATGCGCTTGCGGCAGTCCAGGATGCGCTCCCGGTCGCGGCCGAACATCTCGTAGTAGGCCAGCATATGATGGGA
>JBEPWT010000187.1:0-6085 GCA_041642275.1 Desulfopila sp.
GCCACGCCATAGCCGGCCGTGAGGTGAAACTGGTCATTCCCGCCAGCTGCGGGGCGATTACCGCCGCCGTCTATCCCCATTCCGCCTTCGATGTGCCGGCGATTCTGACGACCTTCGCCTCGGCGGCTTCGGTGGCCACCGGCCTGGCCTCGGTGGCCAGGCTCAACAACGAAGACACCCGGGTAATCTGCCTGGCCGGCGACGGCGGCACCTATGATATCGGCCTGGCAACGCTTTCGGCTGCAGCGGAACGTAATGAAAACATACTCTATATCTGCTATGATAATGAAATATACGGCAACACCGGCGGCCAGCGCTCCTCCTCGACTCCGGCCGGAGCCTCGACTGCCAGCACACCGGCCGGCAAGACCGAGGCCAAAAAGGACATCATGGCCATAATGGCCGCCCATCGCATCCCCTATGCGGCGACGGTGTCCATCGCCCACGCCGACGATGCGGTAAAGAAGATGCGCACGGCACTCGATGCCGGCGGCTTTCGCTTTCTCCATATCCTTTCGCCCTGTCCCACGGGCTGGAAATCGGAACCGGCCATGGGTATCGAACTGGTGCGGCTGGCGGTGCGCTCCGGTCTTTTCCCGGTATACGAGATATTTCACGGGGAGCGCTATCAGATCACTATCGAGCCGGACTTTTCCGACGAGGCCCTGGCCATGTATTTGAGCCTGCAGCGCCGGTTCAGAAAGTCAGGGATCACCGAGGCGGTTTTGCGGCCGGCAATAGAAAAATACTGGCACAATCTGCGGGCGCTGAGCGGCAGGATCGTGCCGGCCCGCAGACTGTGAGAGCAAGCAGGGACACACGAGAACACCACCAGGGCCTGGTAAGGGGGGCGCCATGAGAAAATATGTAGGCGAGCGCATACAGAAACTGCGGGAGGCCCAGGGGCTCAGCCGCGAGCGGGTAAGCTATCTGGCCGGCGTGCCGGTGGAAAGCATCGAAGAGTATGAAAACGGGCGCGCCGTTCCCTCCATCGGCGTGGTCATCAAAATCTCGCGGGTGCTCGGCTTCAAGGCCGAGGGCATGCTCCAGGGCGGGGCCACCGTTTCCGAGGCGATCACCATCTGCCGGGCAGGCGAGTCTCTGGCCGGCGAGCAGGGCGACACCGACCAGAGCTATGGCTATTCCTCGCTTACCCGCCCCGGCACCGGCGGTCACATCATGGCTCCTTTCCTGCTGAGCTTCGATCCGAAAACACCTGCCGGACCGCCGATCCACCACGACGGCCAGGAGTTCGTCTACATCCTCGAAGGCAGCATCGAACTCTATTACGACGGCAAAACGCATACGCTCAACCAGGGCGACAGTGCCTATATCGATGCCTCGAAACCGCACACCTTCCACGGTGTCGGCGAGAGTATAGCGCGGATGATAGCCGTGGTCAGCTCCTGAGTGTTTTATATTTTTCTTCTTGAATACGGGCGACAGATGTATTTTCACCAAACAACGTGAAAAAAATCAGTCCCCTCAGTCTTTCCAAGAAAAATTACATCTGTCTCCCGGACAAGGATCCGTCATGCCGGCGGACTGCAAAAACAGCCTTGCGGAAGCCACCGAGCAACCCTCTGCTGTCATGCCGGACGCCGATCCGGCATCCAGAAACCAATACCAGCCATCTCCACCGCTATTATCCCGCGACAGTCACCACCTCTGCCTCAAAAATCATCCAGGTCCGTAAGCTAACCCGTCAACATTCTGGATTGTGGCCTGCGCCACAATGACGAACAATGACCCTGCGGCAGCAACCCTTTTTCCTTTTATCTTCGGTCTTCTACCTGCTTGAGGCATAGGCTTCAATCCGGAAGAACCCTAGAGTAGAGCCAATCACAGGTCTCCTCGACTGGCAGACCATCTCCACTCGTGAAATATCCGGGTTAAAGTTTTTAGTTAAAAAGTTGTACACGTGTTGACATTATCGGCAGCTGACCATACGTTAATAGGAACTGATTCTTACCAAGTAGGAGATTATGAATATCAAAAAGCCGGAAATAGACCGACGCATGGGCCATTTCGAAGAGATCTGTCGAAACGAAGGGCTCAAGCTGACCCACCAGCGGCGGGAAATTTTCCGGGAGATCGCCCAGGCGGGGGATCATCCCGATGCCGAAGAGATCTACCGGCGCGTGCGGGAGCGCCTGCCGACGGTCTCACTCGACACCGTCTACCGCACCCTGTGGATGCTCAATGATCTCGGCCTGGTGAAAACGCTTGGTTCGGTCCGGGAGCGGACCCGCTTCGATGCCAATCTGGAGAGCCATCACCATTTTGTCTGCAGGCAGTGCGGCCTGACGCGTGATTTCGTCAGCGATGAACTCGACACCATCGAACTGCCTCAATCGCTGCATAACTATGGTGAGATAGAGGCAACGCATGTCGAGGTGCGGGGCCTCTGCCGGGAATGTACCCGGGAGTAAATATAAGAAAATTTGATATTACAGTGCTGCGTGATATTTCGGCCCGATCTTCAGCTATACCGTATAGTTGTGAATATCCGCCGCCGATATCGATCGCTGAAAAATGCACGCTGAATACCCACAAGCAATGGAGGCACATTTATGAGTAAGGAAAGCAAATGCCCGGTCACGGGAGCCGTCAGCAAATCCTCAACGAGCGGCAGGTCGAACCTGGAATGGTGGCCCGACCGTTTGAATCTCGATATCCTGCGACAGCACAGTTCCAAATCCGATCCCATGGGTGAGGATTTCGATTATGCCGAGGAATTCAAGAGCCTGGATCTTGAAGCCCTCAAGAAGGATCTGCACCATTTGATGACCGACTCCCAGGAGTGGTGGCCGGCCGACTACGGCCATTACGGGCCGATGTTCATCCGCATGGCCTGGCACAGCGCCGGCACCTACCGCACCGCCGACGGCCGCGGCGGCGGCGGCACCGGCAACCAGCGCTTTGCCCCGGTCAACAGCTGGCCGGACAACGTCAATCTCGACAAGGCCCGGCGGCTGCTGTGGCCTATCAAGCAGAAATACGGCCGCAAGATCTCCTGGGCCGATCTGATGATTCTCACCGGCAATGTCGCCCTGGAATCCATGGGATTCAAGACTTTCGGCTTTGCCGGCGGCCGCGAGGATATCTGGGAACCGGAAAAAGATATCTACTGGGGGGCCGAGGATACCTGGCTCGACGACAAGCGCTACTCGGAGGACCGCGAACTGGAAAATCCCCTTGCCGCCGTGCAGATGGGCCTCATCTACGTCAACCCGGAAGGACCGGGCGGCGAACCCGATCCCGTCGCCTCCGGCCGTGACGTCCGGGAGACTTTCGCCCGTATGGCCATGAACGACGAGGAAACCGTCGCCCTCACCGTCGGCGGCCATACCTTCGGCAAATGCCACGGCGCCGGCGATGCCTCGCTGGTCGGGCCCGAGCCCGAGGCCGCCGGCATCGAAGAGCAGGGCCTCGGCTGGAAGTGCGCTCATGGCAGCGGCAAGGGCGGAGACCAGATCGGCAGCGGACTGGAAGGCGCCTGGACGCCGACGCCGACCCAGTGGGATATGAGCTATCTGGATATGCTCTTCGGCAACGAATGGGAGCTGACCAAAAGCCCGGCCGGTGCCTGGCAGTGGACGCCGAAACAGAAGACCGACACCAATCAGGCACCGGCCGCCGACGACCCGTCGAAGCGGGTGCCGATTATCATGACCACCGCCGACATGTCGATGCGCATGGACCCGATCTACGAGCCCATCGCCCGCCATTTCCATGAGCACCCGGAGGAACTGGCCGATGCCTTTGCCCGCGCCTGGTTCAAGCTGACCCACCGGGACATGGGCCCGCGCTGGCGCTACCTCGGCCCGGAAGTGCCGGAAGAGGAACTGCTCTGGCAGGATCCGATTCCCGAAGTCGATCACGAACTGATCGATGACGAGGACATCGCCCGGCTCAAGACCATAATCCTCGATTCCGGCCTGTCGCTATCAGAGATGATCGCCACCGCCTGGGCCTCGGCCTCGACCTTCCGCGGCTCCGATATGCGCGGCGGCGCCAACGGCGCCCGCATTCGCCTGGCCCCCCAGAAGGACTGGGAGGTCAACCAGCCGGTGCAGCTGACCAAGGTGCTGACGACGCTGGAGAAAATCCAGGATGAATTCGACAAGACAGTCTCCCTGGCCGATCTGATCGTGCTTGCCGGCTGCGCCGCGGTTGAACAGGCGGCCAAAAACGGCGGCGTCGAGGTGAGTGTGCCCTTTACCCCGGGCCGCATGGATGCCTCGCAGGAGCAGACCGATGTCGAGGCCTTTGCCTTTCTCGAGCCCGAGGCCGACGGTTTCCGCAACTATCTCAAGACCAAATACACCGTGCCGGCCGAGGAGATGCTCATCGACCGGGCCCAGCTGCTGACGCTGACCGCCCCGGAGATGACGGTACTGGTCGGCGGCATGCGTGTGCTCAAGACCAACTTCGATCAGTCCCTCCACGGGGTCTTCACTGACAACCATGAGGCGCTGACCAATGATTTCTTCGTCAATCTCCTGGAGATGGGAACCGCCTGGAAGGCGGTCTCCGGGGACCAGGATCTTTTCGAGGGGCGCGATGCGGAGACAGGGGAGCGCAAGTGGACGGCCACCCGGGTCGATCTGATCTTCGGTTCGAACTCCGAACTGCGGGCCCTGGCCGAGGTCTACGGCAGCGCCGACGCCCGGGAAAAAATGGTCCGCGACTTCGTCGCCGCCTGGGACAAGGTCATGAATCTCGACCGCTTCGATCTCGCCTGATCACCCATCGTAGAGGCTTCGGAGGCTTCGGCCTCCGGGGTCTGCAGGCGGCTGCAGGCCGCTGTATCCCGAGGGAGGCGTCAAATACTCACAGGGATTTGATGCAGTTTTTGCCGCAGCGTTTTGCTTCGTATACCGCCTTGTCGGCGTTTTTGAGAAGAACTTTGACATCCTTGTCCGCCGGCGCGGCGCAGGCCGCTCCCATGGACAGTGACCCATGCCACCATCCTCTGCCTGCCGGCACTTTCAGGGCAGCGATTCTTTTCCGCGTCTGTTCTCCCAGGAGCATCGCCCCCTGCAGATCGGTATCGGGACAGATAATGATGAATTCGTCGCCGCCCAGCCGGCAGACGATGTCGTCGCTGCGCACGGATTCTTTCAGTTCCCGGGCCAGTCGTCTGAGGACTTCATCGCCGGCGTCGTGTCCGAAGGTGTCGTTGATGTCCTTGAAGTTGTCGGCGTCGATCATCAGGCAGGAAAAAGAGCGGCCGGTTGTCGCCGCCTCTTCAAGGAGCATATCCAGCTGCGCCATGGCAAACCGCCTGTTCGGCAGTTCCGTCAGGTGATCGGTAACCGAAATCTTTTTCAGGGCTTCGTTGGCCCTGGTCAGCTCCTTCGTTCTCTCCGCCACCCGCTGCTCCAGGGTCCGGTTGAGATCCCTTAATGCCTTGTTGCTTTTGGAAACAAGAGCGAAAAGGCCGCTTAGAGCCACCACCAGCGGCTGGGTGGAGCTGCTGGACTCGACCTCCCAGGCGAAATACGCCTCTTTCGGGGTGGACCCGGCGCGAATTTCATCGATCTGGCGGCCCATATTCTTATCTGTCCCCAGTATGTGATAGGCCAGCCAGTGGATGAGATATTCCAGAAGGGCCCTGCTTTCATCGACGCTGTTGACGTCCATGGCCTCGGCCATGCTTGAGATATCGGCTACAAAATCGGTATGCTGCCTGATGTGCCGCCGGACATGGCGCCTGTCGACCTGCATACGGCTCATCAGCTTTTCCTCGGCGGCGAAATGATATTGGGCATAGTCGGCCAGATTCTCGAAGGTAGCAAGAAGATAGTCTTTGTCGAAAACATTGCCGGCAATCACCTCGCCGAAACCGTTGAGCATGTCAACCAGCTGCCGGTGCTGATCATCGACTTCGGCGATGCCGGTTACAAAGTTTTTTCCCCAGGTAAATGATTCCATGACATTTCCTTTACTGCTTACCTATGAAACACAGCTACGCCTCCCGAGGGACCGGATTGCTCATTTCACGGGACGCCATAAACCCGTCCATGGGGGCTTGGCTGCAGCCGTCCTGGCTGCAGACACCCGCGAAATGAGCAACCCG
>JBEPWT010000188.1:0-6054 GCA_041642275.1 Desulfopila sp.
GAGGCGGAAATACTGGCTTCTCTGCTGCGCATGAAGGCAACCCAGGAGAGCATCGAACTCGATATCATCGACAGCGGCATCGAGAGACAGTGTGAGCACGAATTCTTTGATTCGCAGCAGGAACTGCTGCAAAAATCAGAAGCGGTACTGAGTTTGGCCTGCGGCATAGGGGTGCAGTTCATGGCTGCCAAATATCCGCAAACACCGATTTATCCAGGGCTCAACACCACCTTTTTAGGAGATGTGCCGGCCAAGGGACATTATGTCGAAAAATGCCAGGCCTGCGGCGACTGTGTTCTTGGGGTAACCGGAGGCGTCTGTCCCGTCAGCCGCTGCTGCAAGAGACTGTTCAACGGACCCTGCGGTGGTTCCTCGGACGGCAAATGCGAAATTTCCAAAGAGATTGACTGCGCCTGGCAACTTGTAGTGGACCGGTTGGAGGCTCTGGGAAGATTAGATGATTATGAAAAGGTAGCGCCTATAAAGGACTGGTCGAAGGACAGGGCAGGTGGACCGCGATCATTTAAACTGGAGGATTTCTAATTGTGGAAATGCTAACTGAGAGTAAACTGGAAAAAGTTCTCAAAAGCGGTCAACTCGCGGTAACCAGCGAATGCGGACCACCGCGGTCCAGCGATGCCCAGGGTATAATCAACAAGGGCAAGATGATCATGAATCATGTCGATTCGATCAATATCACCGACAATCAGACCTCGGTGACCCGTCTCTGCAGTCTGGCGGCATGCGTCCACCTCAAACAGCTCGGTCTTGATCCGGTATTGCAGATGGTGGTTCGGGACAGAAACAGAATAGCTCTGCAGAGCGATCTGTTGGGAGCCGCATCCTTTGGCATCAACAATGTCCTCTGCCTCTCCGGCGACCACCAGAGCTTCGGCGACAGCACCAAAGCCCAGAATGTCTTTGATCTCGATTCCATGCAGCTTGTTCAGACGGTACGGTATATGCGCGATGAGGGCAAATTCCTCTCCGGGGACGAAATCAAGGTTCCCCCGAAGTTCTTTGTCGGCGCCGCCGCCAATCCCTTTGCCGATCCTTTCAAGATACGCGTTCCCCGCCTGGCCAAAAAAATTGCCTGCGGCGCCGAATTCATCCAGACCCAGTGCATCTACAATATTCCCAAATTCGAAAAATGGATGGAAGGGGTGAGGGAGAGAGGTCTGCACGAGAAGATTTATATTCTCGCCGGCATCACGCCCATGCGTTCTCTTGGTATGGCCAAGTATCTGCGCAAAGCCGTACCCGGCATGGATGTTCCCGATGATCTGATAGACCGCCTCGCCGGCGTCGAAAAGAATAAACAGTCCGCGGAAGGGATAAAATTTGCCATCGAAACCATCCAGCGCCTCAAGGAGGTGGAAGGGGTGGCCGGCTTCCACATTATGGCCATAGAGTGGGAAGAAAAGGTTCCGGAAATAGTCGAGGAAGCCGGTCTGTATCCACGACCGTCTCTGGACTGAACGTGAATATTTGAGTGTCCCTGCCCCCGGGAAACCGGGAAACCGGCCCGGACTCCGTTCAGTCCCGCCCTTGAGGGGTATAAGCACCCTGGCTCTTCGGATGCGGACAAGCTGGGTTTTCCGAAGGTAGACAGCAAAGAATATGGCGCTGGAGGAGAGGAGAGGCTCTGCTGCACAGCAGTATGCAGCAGAGCTTTTTTTTGCTCCACGGCAGCCAATAGAGCCGGACAGCAGTCGAGGCCAGGCTTATTGCTCAAGGGCAAAGATGTCTGGCACCTCATTGAAAAAAGTGAAGAAAAACATTGAAAATGCCGGATTCCGGCTCTTGCCGGTCCGCCTCAGCTCATCTCCAAAGCACGGAAGCTCAGGATCTTCGAGCGCAGTCCGGCAACCCCCACTTCGGCCAGCAACGACGCCCACAACCTGCTTCCGGCGGTGAGGCCAACCATGCGGCTGAATCGGCGCTGTTTGCGGACCAGCCGTTCCAGGCTCGGAGAGGGAAGATGCGGTTTGAGTATTTTCGCAGCCACCGCCTGCCCCGACACCATTGCCGGGTAGATGCCTTCCCCCGTGAGTGCCGATGCCAGTCCGGCGGCATCGCCCACGAGATGTATGTTGCCAAAATGGCACCCGCGGAAATCGTAATTTATCAGGCCTGCACGGCACTCCTGACCGTCAAGATCAAAACCCCTTGCCGCAGCCCAGCGGCGCAGATTCGTTTTCAGAGCTCCGGCGGACATGCTGCCTGCCGGCACGTAGGCTCCCAGAGAAATTGTCTGTGAATGGGGAAAAATCCAGCCATAGCCGTTGGCAAAGTAGGCGCTGTTGAGATGCCACTCCATATCCGCATATTTTCCGGCTATCTGGTAGTTAATTCCCACTCCCATTTCAGTATTTCCAAGCCCCAGATATCGACGGACCAGGCTGGAAGAACCGTCGGCGCCGATAAGAAAACGGCAGCTGTACTTTTGCTCCCGTCCGGCTTTCCGTCCAAGAACCTGGAACCTGTCGCCGGAGATTATCCGCCTGACACGGGCGGCGGTCTCTACATGCGCTCCCGCCCCCAGAGCTCGTTGCAACATAAAGTCGCCGAGCTCTGTTCTGTTTACCGTTGCGATGATCGGCACGGGCTCGGAAATGATGACCCGCTGCAGCCGAGAGTAAATTTTTTGCCGGGGAAAACTCCTCTGTATCAGCGATTCGGGTACGCTCTTGATCAGGCCGCTCCAGGTTATGCCGCCGGCGCAGACCTTTGGCCCAGCCTGGGATTTTCGCTCGAGAACAAGGGTTTTCAGACCGCCTTCGGCAAGTGTTGCACCACAACAGAGCCCGCCGGGTCCCCCGCCAACGACAATAGCATCATAATGCATAAACAGCGAGATTTTGCAAGATAGTCTCCGGGCTAGCCTTCGAGAAAGGCGGCCTTGACAAATTCTCTGTTGAGGCGGGCTATGTTTCGTATGGAAATGCTTTTGGGACAGACGGCTTCGCACTCCCGCAGGTTGGTGCAGTTGCCAAATCCTATTCTGTCCATGGTCTTCACCATGGACAGAGCCCGTTGTCTGCGCTCTGTCTGTCCCTGCGGCAGAAGACAGAGCTGGGATATTTTGGCGCTGGTGAAGAGCATGGCCGCACCGTTGGGGCAGCCGGCGACACAGGCTCCGCAGCCTATGCAGGCAGCAGCATCCATGGCCAGTTCTGCAATCTGCGAAGAAATGGGAAGAGAGTTGCCATCGGGGGCACCGCCGGTGTTGACCGAAACATAGCCTCCTGCCTGGATAATCTTGTCGAAGGCGGAACGGTCGACTATGAGGTCCTTGCGTATGGGAAAGGCGCGGGACCTGAACGGTTCGATCACCAGGGTGTCGCCATTGGCAAAGTGCCGCATATGCAACTGGCAGAGCGTTGTTTCCCTTTCCGGTCCATGGGCGATGCCGTCTATGACCACTCCGCACATGCCGCAAATACCCTCACGGCAGTCATGATCGAAGGCCACGGGTTCCTTGCCCTCAAGGGTGAGCTTGTCATTGAGCACATCCAGCATCTCGAGAAACGACATGTCCGTTGAAATCTTTTCCAGGAAGTATTCTTCGAGCTGTCCGAGAGCATCGCTGTTTTTCTGTCTCCAGATCTTTAGGTTCAGGTCAATGGTGGCCATAATTTCTCTTTTTGAGTTAAGGTAGAACAGGATGAAGGGCTACTTGTAGCTTCTCTGGGTAGGGGTGACGTTTTCGAAGACAAGTTCCTCCCTGTGCATTTCGGGCTTCTCCCCGTCACCTTTGTATTCCCAGACGGCGACGTAGGAATAGTTTTCGTCGTCGCGCTTGGCCTCGTTTTCCTCCGTCTGGCTCTCTTCGCGCAGATGACAGCCGCAGGACTCTTCGCGGTTGAGGGCGTCGTGAATCATGATCTCACCGAACTCGAGGAAATCGGCCACCCTGCCGGCACGCTCCAGGCTTTGGTTGAGATCGCTGCCGCTGCCGGGGATGTATACCTTTTCCCAGAATTTCTGGCGAATTTCCGGAAGCTGCTTCAAGGCGGACTCAAGGTCCTTGCCGTTGCGGGCCATGCCGCAGTTGTCCCAGAGCAGATGCCCGAGCTCTTTATGTATTTCATCGACGGTAATCTTGCCGCCCGGGCCGCCGGTGCTGTTTTTGAGAATTTTTGCCAATCTGTCGCCCACTTTTTGCTGGGTGCCGGTAAAGGCGGCATCGGCATCGGAGACCGAACCGAGAGAGGCGGTGGCGAGATAATTGGCGACGGCCGTGGGAATGACGAAATAGCCGTCGGCCAGCCCCTGCATCAGGGCGCTGGCGCCGAGACGATTGGCGCCGTGATCGGAAAAATTGCACTCGCCGAGGGCAAAGAGGCCGGGGATGGTGGTCATCAGATCGTAATCCACCCAGAGACCGCCCATGGTGTAGTGAACGGCGGGGAAAATCATCATCGGCTCTTTCAGCGGGCTGGAGTCGGTGATTTTTTCATACATTTGAAAGAGGTTGCCGTATTTGCGCAGGATGGTCGCTTCGCCATCGCGTTGGATGGCGTCGGCGAAATCGAGATATACCGCCAGCCCGGTGGAACCGACTCCTTTGCCGCGGTCGCACTGTTCCTTGGCATTGCGCGAGGCCACATCCCGGGGGACGAGATTGCCGAAACTCGGATATTTGCTTTCCAGGTAATAATCCCGGTCCTCTTCGGGAATATCCCCGGGAGGCCGTTTGTCGCCGGGATTTTTGGGTACCCATACCCTGCCGTCGTTGCGCAGGCTTTCGCTCATCAGGGTCAGTTTCGACTGATAATCGCCGTGCACAGGTATGCAGGTAGGATGAATCTGGACAAAGCTCGGGTTGGCGAATCCGGCACCATGTTTGTAAGCCCGCCATGCCGCCGTCACATTGGAGGCCATGGCATTGGTGGAGAGAAAATAGGCGTTTCCATAACCGCCGGTACAGAGGAGGACGGCATCGGCCCAGTGTGATTCGAGGTTGCCGTTTATGATGTTGCGGGTAATGATGCCGCGGGCGCGGCCGTCAACGACGACCAGGTCCATCATTTCCCGACGGTTAAACATGGTGACGCCACCGGTGTGAATCTGCCGCGACAGGGCGCTGTAGGCCCCGAGCAGCAGCTGTTGGCCGGTCTGTCCGCGGGCGTAAAACGTTCGTGAGACCTGGGCGCCGCCAAAAGAGCGGTTGGCGAGACTGCCGCCGTATTCACGGGCAAAGGGTACTCCCTGGGCAACGCACTGGTCGATGATGTTGTTGCTCACCTGGGCGAGACGATAGACATTGGCCTCCCGCGCCCGAAAATCACCGCCCTTGATCGTATCGTAGAAGAGACGAAATACCGAATCGCCGTCGGTCTGGTAGTTTTTGGCACCATTTATCCCTCCCTGGGCGGCAATGGAATGGGCTCTTCTGGGACTGTCGTGTATGCAGAAGGCGTGCACCTTGTAGCCCTGCTCGGCAAGTGTGGCTGCAGCCGAAGCGCCGGCCAGGCCTGTGCCGACGACGATTATCTTGAATTTTCTGCGGTTGGCGGGATTGACGAGCTTATTGTTGAATTTGTGGTTATCCCATTTTTCAGCCAATGGACCTTCGGGAATGCGGGCATTGAGTTCCATATCATAAACCTTTTTAGTGGAGGGACGGGTTGTGATTTGCGGATGCAGGGCTACAGTTTTCTTTCAGTAGGTGGCGCCAATTCCTGTCATGAAGTAGAGGACGATGGAGCCGAAAAAGAGAAGAAAAAAGCCAGCCACCACATAGGCTGCAATTCCGATTCCTTGATTGTAGCGCGGATGGTTGAACCCAAAGGTTTGCAGCATGCTCCAGAATCCGTGGCTGAGGTGCACGGCCAAAACACAGAAGGAAAAGAGATAAAAGAGTCCGTAGAAAAAATTCCCCAGTAAATCATTAATCAGGACGGATACCTTGACGTCACCGGGGTTTACACCGAAGCCGAATACATGGATTATGACGAAAAGAAGAATCAGCAGTCCGGTATAGGGCATGGTCGCGGAAGCGAATGTGTTGTTACAGACCCTGGTGTTGACGGCATAGCGGGAGGTGCC